>CAUEBO010000003.1 GCA_958454405.1 uncultured Eggerthellaceae bacterium
AGTTCGGGCGGATGTCGGCGCCGATGAGCACGTACATGATGGAGTCGCCCACGTTCAGCACGCCTTCGTTCAGCCAGACGCGCACGTAGTAGACGCCCGGCCAAGTGAGCGCGTCGGCCACGGCCGCATCGACGCCTTCGGCATCGTAGGAGAACTCAACCTGGGCCACGTCGCCCAGCCCCTCCACGCCTTCGCGCACCTGCTGCTTCGGCGTGATGCGCACCACGCCGTTGTGCGTGAGGAACATGCCGCATCGGGCGGCGTTCGGGTCCTGCTTCGCCTCGGCGAGCCACTGGTCGATGGACGGTTCCTGCTGGGACATGGCGGCGCTCCTTCTCTCGGTCTCGATCGCACCAGTATACGGCATCGAAGCGCGCGAGGGAATAATCCATACCGGAAAGCTGGGTATTAATTGCTGCCGTGCCGGCCAGGACCGCATCGGAGCCCTGGTGCGCTCGGGACCCGATACGCCGCTCCCTCGTACCCATTCTGCGAAAATTAACCTCTCCGATACGGCGCAAGCCCGCCGTGCTGGTAGTATGATCCCCGATCAATACCGGCCTTGCGCGGCGCGCGCAGGCGAACCAGGCAGAAGGAGAGAGCGATGGCCTTGCCCGCAGCCGATCTGAACAAGCAGCCCGACAATCGAACGACCATGGATCTGGGGGCCGTGCTCCCCTTGACCGCCGAGGTGCGCGACGATCGCCTGTTCGTGGGCGGCGTCGACATGGTGGAGCTGGCGCGCGAGCAGGGCACGGCGCTCTACGTCATGGACGAAGCCGACATGCGCGCGCGGATGGAAGCCTACCTGACGGCGTTCCGCAGCCGCTACCCCAACTCCGACATCGCGTTCGCCAGCAAGGCGTTCCTCAACAAGGAGATGGCGCGCATCGTGAACGAGGAGGGCCTGTGCTTGGACGTGTCGGGCGGCGGCGAGTTGGCGTTGGCGCAGGCGACGGGCTTCCCCATGGAGCGCGTGGTGGTGCACGGCAACAACAAGACGCCGCTCGAGCTGCGCGAGGCCATTCAGGCGGGCGTGGGGCGCATCGTCATCGACAGTCGCATCGAGCTGGCGCGCATCTCGGAAATCGCGGGTGATCTGGGCGTCGAGCAGGCCATCTACATGCGCATCACGCCGGGCGTGGAGGCCGACACGCACGAGTACATCCGCACGGGTTGCGAGGACAGCAAGTTCGGCTTCAACATGCGTGACGACTGGGCGTTCAACTGCGTGAAGGACGTGCTCGAAGCGCCGAACGTGCGCTTGGCGGGCTTGCACTGCCACATAGGCTCGCAGATATTCGCGCTGCACTCCTACCCCGAGGCCGTGGAGATCATGGTGGAACTCATGGCCCGCATCAAGGAAACCTACGGCTATGAGATCGACGAGTTCGACGTGGGCGGCGGCGTGGGCATCGCCTACGCGGCCGACGACCAGCCGGCTTCCATCGACCAGTTCGCCGAGATCGTCACCTCATCGGTGCGCGATGCCTGCGCCAAGCACGGCGTGAAGGAGCCGCGCCTGCTCACCGAGCCGGGGCGCAGCATCGTGGCGAACGCGGGCGTGACGCTGTACACGGTGGGAATCTTGAAAACGCTGCCCGGCATCCGCAAGTACGTGGCTGTGGACGGCGGCATGTCCGACAACATCCGCACGGCGCTCTACCATGCGAACTACGAGCCGACCGTCGCCAACAAGGCCGGCCAGCCGCGCACCGAGATCGTGACCATCGCCGGCAAGCACTGCGAGAGCGGCGACGCCGTGGTCATCGACATGCCGCTGCAGCATCCCGACTTGGGAGACATCGTGTGCGTGTTCGGCACGGGCGCGTACTGCTACACTATGGCCAGCACCTACAACGGCCAGCCGCGCCCGGCCATCGTGTTCGTGAAGGACGGCGAGGCGCGCGTGACCACGCGACGCGAGACGTACGACGATCTTATGGCTCGGGATATCTAGAGAAGGGGACGACATGACGGTCAAACTGGGTTTGGTGGGCACCGGCACGGTGGGCGGCGGATGCATCGAGATCCTGAGGAACCACCGCGAGGATTTCAAGCGCCACTACGGCATCGACGTGGAGTTGGTGCAGGTGTGCTCGCGCAATCCCGAGCAGGCCATCGAGCACGGGGTGGAGGGCATCTTCACGCAGGAGTACCAGGACATCCTGGACAATCCCGACATCGACGTCGTCATCGAGCTCATCGGCGGCACGACGGTGGCGCGCGACGTGGTGTTGGGCGCCCTGCGAGCGGGCAAGAACGTCGTCACGGCCAACAAGGCGCTCATGGCCACGCATGGCGAAGAAGTGATGCGCGCCGCCGACGAGGCGGGCAAGGAGATAGCCTTCGAGGCCAGCGTGGGCGGTGGCATTCCCATCATCGACCCGATGAAGCACTCCCTCATCGCCAACGAGATCGGCTCGGTGATGGGCATCGTGAACGGCACCACGAACTACATGCTCACGCGCATGGTGGAGGACGGTCTCAGCTACGACGCCGCGCTCAAGGAGGCGCAGGAGAAGGGCTTTGCCGAGGCCGACCCCACGGCCGACGTGGACGGCTTCGACGCCGCGGCGAAAATCGCCATCCTGGCGTCCATCGCGTTCAACTCGCGCGTGACCATGAAAGAGGTGTACACGGAAGGCATCCGCAACATCACGACGATGGACCTGGATGCCGCGCGCGACATGGGCTACTGCGTGAAGCTGCTCGCCATCGCGCATCGCACGGACGAGGGCGTGGACGTGCGCGTGCACCCCACCATGCTGCCCCTTTCGCATCAGCTGGCAACCGTGAACGGCGTCTTCAACGCCATCTTCGTGGTGGGCGACGCCGTGGGCGAGACGATGTTCTTCGGCGAGGGAGCTGGTTCGGGCCCCGCCGCGAGCGCCGTCATGGGCGACGTGCTGGAAGTGGCCCGCCACGTGCAACAGGGCATCGCGCCCATCGTGGGCTGCACCTGCACCGACAAGTTGGCCGTCGTTCCCATGGAAGACCTCAAGACCAAGTACTACATCCGCTTCAAGGTGGCCGACCGTTCCGGCGTGCTGGCCGCCATGGCCGGCGTGTTCGCGAAGCACAACGTGAGCGTGTACTCCGTGGTACAGCGCGGCAAGAAGGAGGGCGGCTCGGTGGACCTCGTGTACGTCACGCATACGGCGCGCGAGAAGAGCGTGCGCGACGTGCTGGCTGAAATCGCCGAGCTCGACGACGTCCTGCGCGACGAGCCCAGCCTCATCCGCGTGGAGGACTAGGCCTGCGGCCTCCGGCATCTCATCCGGGCGACGGGGTGCATCGGCGGGAGCCGGTCTCCGGATGCGAGAAGAAGCCGCGATAAGCGGCTTCTTCTCGAAGGGGAAGGTTTCCGCTCGTTAGACGAGGGTTTCCTTTATGTGCTCGGCAGCGGTCTTTCCGGAATGGACGCCCCACGCCTGCTGGGATCCTTCGCAGATCGACACGTCGTAAGAGTCGCCGTACAGGCCGCCCGCATCGCATCCGGCGGCGTACATGCCCGTGATGGGCTCGCCCGCAGCGTCGAGCACTTGGGAGCGGTCGTTCACCTTCAGGCCGCCGACGGTGGTGAAGAACCCGGTCTTCAGCTCGAACGCGTAATAGGGGCCCTCCTCCAGCGGGATGAGGTAGGCGGGATCCTTCGAGAACTCGGTGTCTTCTCCGGCGGCGCACATCTCGTTGTAGTGCTCGACGGTTTTCTTCAGGGCCGTCGCGTCAAGACCGGTTTTCTCGGCGAGTTCGTCCAGCGTGTCGGCTTCGAAGATGCCAGGGTTATTCTTCTCCACCTGGTCGTTGTATTCGTCCCACAGGCCGGTCAGCTTGGTGCCGCCCTTGATGTACTCGCCGCAGCCGAAGATGCAGCCCTCGTTCACGAAGCCGTCCATCTGGGCCTTCGTCAGGATGGAGAACACTTTGTCCTGCTTGGACTGTCCGTTGCCGCTGAAATTGAAGTTGCGCTCGGAGTACCACTCGTTGATGAAGCGCTGGGCGTTCTGGTTCACCCAGAACAGCGGCTGGAACGCCGTGGCGCAGTACAGCTCGGTTCCGTACTGGATGCCCGGCAGGTTGCCGCCGTAGAACATGCAGGTGCCGGGCGCGTCGGCGAGCGCGGCACCTGCCGCCCGGCCCATCGCGATGCCCAGGCCGGAGCGCCCGCCCATGCCCATGGAGACGTACTGGCCCTGCTTCATGCCGGTGAGCTCTTCCACCATCTGCTCGTTGTCGCCATAGCCGCCGCAGGCGAATACGACCGCCTTCGTCTCGATCTTCAGGTAGTCGCTACCCTGCTTGCATACGACGGCGCAGACGGCACCGTCCTCCATGAGGGTGTCGACGGCCTTCGTGTTCGTGATGATCTCCGCGCCGGCGTTCTCGGCCGCTTCGCGCCACTTCTCCACGTACACGGAGCCCGATATCTCCCCCTCGCGCGTTTCGTACACGTGCCACGTGTTGTACTCGTTCTCGCACATGGTGCCCGTGCCCTTGAAGGTGATGCCCACGCTCTCCATCCAGTCAACGTTGGAGGCTGAAGCGTCCATGAGCGTGCGGAGCAAGTGGCCGTTCGCGAGCCAGTGATGGTAGTCCATGGCTTTGGTGAACAGGTCGTAGCCGAGGTCGGGCGGGTTCACGCCCAGCTCCTTCTGCCAGTGCGAGTTGATGGCGAACAGGCCTTCGGTCATGATGGACGTGCCGCCCGTCTTGTCGGCCTGCTCCACCAGTATGACGCTCATGCCCAGTTCGCCCGCGCGCGTGGCGGCCGAGCATCCGGCGCTGCCGCCTCCCACCACCACGACGTCGGCCTGCTTCGTTTCTGCGAAATCGTACGAATCCTTCGCGTCGCTGTTCCCGTACTGGGCTTTCGATTTGACTTCGCCGCCGTTCGAGGAAGCCGAGCTTCCCGCGCCGTCTTCCTGAGGCTGGCTGCATCCGGCCAGCATGCCGGCGCCGGCAACGCTCGCCCCTGCAAGGCCCGCCATCCCCAGAAAGCTGCGGCGACTCATGGTTTTCTTCATACTGTTCCCTCCTGTTTTTCGAATCCGTTCTCCGCCGTCCCAACTCGGCGGTGCAGTGAGACTATGCGACGAAAGGGCCGATTCCGGCATCGTCCAAAAGCTTCAACCTGTGGATTTTTCCGAAATTGACCGAAAAGGTCGATGGGTGATGAGCTGAAAAAATGCTATGCAGCTTGTACGTGCTTTTGGAGCAGGTTCGTTTTCGGCGGAAGCGTGCGGTCCGGACGGTACAATGAAAGGCAAGGGAAGCGGGAGGGGGAAGAATGGCGGTGTCGCGCGTCGCGCTCGTCGACGATCCCGATGGTGGCAAGCGGGAGATTCTGACCACGAGGCCTTGGGAGCTGTTGGGCTTCGGTTGCCATTACGCATGGCTGCTCTCCATCGCGTTCGGCACGACGATCTACGCTCGGTTCGAATCGGCGGAGCTCGTGACGACGCTCAGGCTGCTCGTGTTCGCGTGCCTTGCGCTCATGTTCGCCGCGCTGTTCCTAGCTCAGCGCTTCACCGGTCAGTTCACGTTCAAGAAGCCCATCGTCATCGCGGCTGGGCTGTTGGGCGCAGGGGGCACGGCGCTGCTCATGGTTCCTGGATCCGGTTTCGCCTCTTGGATCGTCTGGGTTGCCGGCGCGCTTGCCGTGGGATTCTCGAACGCCGTGTCGATGACCGCCGGGAACCGCCTGTGGGCGAACAACCGCCCCGAATACGGCATGCTGCAGCTGACGGTCTCCACGGTTCTGGCCGTAGCGCTCTTCTACCTGTTCCTGCCGCTTCCGCTGGAAGCCGCGGTTCCGGCCATCGCCGCGCTGCCCTGCATCGGCGATGCGATCCTGGTCTTCACCAAGGGCGGCAAACGGCGAGGCGGCGCATACCGGAAATACGAGGGGCTCCCGGCGGGCGTGTATCGGCGCTTGCTGGCGTACGCGTTCGCGTTCGCGCTCTCAACCGGATGCATGCTGGCCGCCGTCGCGTCGTTCGACGTGCCCTCGACGGTCGCCAATTCGGGGACGATCATGGCGGGCGTGCTGGCTGCGAGCCTGTTCACGCTGTACGCGGCCTTGCGCCGCAAGCCGGCCGGCATGCTGAAGCTCATCGACAAGCCGGTCACGGCGTTGTTTGTGATCGGGCTCGCGGGCTTGCTGTTGGCGGTGGGCGATCCGCTTGCGCCAGCCGATGACGCCCTGCTTCCCGGCGCCCTGGTGATGGCGGCGTATGTGCTGGCCGATCAGTTCCTCTGGCTCATCAACCCCGACATGGTGTTCCGAGCGCAGAAGCCATCGGCCGCCATACTGGCCCGGTCGTGCGCGGTCGAGTGGGCCGGGCTCGCGCTCGGGTTCTTCCTTGGCAGCGCCGCATGCGGGTTCTGGGACTTCCCGCTGGGCATCGGGTATCCCGCGGTGCTGTTCCTGTGCCTGTGCGCCTTCGTGCTCGTGCGCACCTTCGCATTCAGCCATACGGATGCCATCAAGCTGGCCGAGGCGCGCATGCTGTCTGCCGGCGAGGACGAGCTGTTCGAGCATTGCCAGGTGCTTGCCGAGCAGTACGCGCTTTCCCCGCGTGAGACGGACGTGTTCGTGCTGCTCGCACGCGGCCGCAGCGGGCCCTTCATCCAGGAGGAGCTGACGCTTTCGCAGAGCACGGTGAAAACGCATACGCGCAATATTTACCGCAAGCTCGATGTGGCCAGCAAGCAGGATCTGCTCGATCTCGTTGGGCGGGAGCTCTAGGCTTTTCGGGCCGCTCGTCTTCCGCTCGGCGCGGCGTTTCGGCTGCTTCGGCACCTGCATGTGCGAGCCATTGCGGCATCAGGCGCGAGATCGACGAAAACCGTGGGAAATGCTGCAGGTGGCGACGGTTGCGGGCAAAGACTCTCACCGTTCGAGTATCATGGTTCCGAGAACGGCGCGTTGGCGCGAGGATACGAGGAAGGGTGCCTTCATGGAGCAGTACAAGCGGGAGTTCATCGAGTTCATGGTGGAGAGCGAAGTGCTCAAGTTCGGCGATTTCACGCTGAAAAGCGGACGCAAGTCGCCCTTCTTCATGAATGCGGGAGCCTACGTGACCGGCGACCAGCTGCATCGCCTGGGCCTGTACTACGCCCGAGCCATCCACGACAGCTTCGGGCTCGATTTCGACGTGGTGTTCGGGCCGGCGTACAAGGGCATCCCGCTGTCGGTCATCACCACCATGGCCATCCACGAGCTGTACGGCAAGGAAGTGCGCTACTGCTCGAACCGCAAAGAAGTGAAGGACCACGGCGATACCGGCATCCTGCTGGGCAGCAGCCTGCAGGACGGCGATCGCGTGGTGATGGTGGAGGACGTGACCACGTCCGGCAAATCCATAGAGGAGACCCACCCCATCCTCATGTCCCAGGCGGATGTCGAGGTGAAGGGGCTCATGGTTTCGCTCAACCGTTTGGAGGTCGGCAAGGGCGGCAAGATGTGCGCCCTCGACGAGGTTTGCGAGCGCTACGGCTTTCCCACGGCGGCCATCGTCTCGATGGCCGAGGTGACCGAGTACCTGCACAACCGCGAATGCCATGGCCGCGTCGTCATCGACGATGCCGTGAAGGCGGCGATCGACGCGTACTACGAGCAGTACGGGGTAAAATAGGCCTTTGAACAGCGGATAAGCAGAGGGGGGTGCCGTTAAGTTCTTCTTGCAACCGGCGCGTGGGACGGGTATATTCCATAGTGGTGAAATCAGATTATGCTCCGCAGGCTCAGCGTGCTGCGGAGCATGCGATTTCCGGGGCTTGCAGCGCAAAGCGCCTGCGCATCCTGAAACGAAGCGCTTTGCGATCGTCTCCCGCGAGGGGCGGCGATGCGGGCGGCGGATGCTGCTTGTGGGAAAGGGAATCGCACGATGAGAGAGATGTTCGACCCGCTTTTGGAGGGCCTCCCGGAGCTGATATACGTGAGCGATCCCGCCACGTACGAGCTTTTGTACGTCAACCAAGCCGGCAGGGATGCGTTTGGGGACGACATCGTCGACGGAACCCGTCCGTGCTATGAGGCGCTGCAGGGATTTACCGCGCCCTGCCCGTTCTGCACGAATCCCCTTTTGTCGGAAGACTCGTTCTACGAATGGGAGTTCACGAATTCCGTGAACGGCTGCCATTACCTGCTGCGGGATCGGCTGATCACCTGGGAGGGCAAGCATGCTCGCCTGGAGATAGCATTCGACATGACTGAGCGCCAGGCGGAGACGACGGCGCTCGCGTTCATGGTGGATGCCAGTGCGATCATCGTCCATTGCATCAGGGTGTTGGAGAACGTGCCCGACATGGGCGATGCGTTCGACGAAGTGCTGCAGGAACTGGTCGCGTTCTTCGAAGCCGATCGCGCCTACATCTTCGAATTCGAGGGCGATTCCATGTCGAATACGCACGAGGCGTGCGCCGACGGCGTGCTTCCGCAGAAGGAGCTCCTGCAGCATTTGCCGGTCACCATGATCGAGCAATGGCTGGAGCCGTTCGCCGCCGGCGAAGCGGTGGCCATCGAGAACGTCGACGACCTGCTCGACCAGGGCCGCGTCGTCGAGTACGAGGCGCTGAGCGAACAGGATATCCGCTCGCTCGTCACCGTGCCGCTCGAAGAGGGCGGGCATTTGGTGGGCTATTTCGGCGTCGACAACCCGAAGCGGGACGAACGGCTGGATGTTGTGGAGACGCCGTTGCTCGGCCTCTCCTATTTCGTGACGTCGCGCATTCGGCGCGAAGAGGCGCAGCGCCGGGTCGAGGAACTTATCTGGAGCGATTCGTTGACGGGCGCGCTTTCCCGGGCCGCGTTCCACCGCGATTACGATCGGGGCACGTTCGAGGACATCGGGTTCTTGCTGGTGGACGCCGATCGGCTTTCAGCGGTGAATCGCGAACGGGGGCGCGAGGCGGGCGACGATGTCCTGCGCCGCATCGCGTCGGCGATGTCGGATGCGTTCGGCCGCGCGTACCGCATCGGCGACGACGAGTTCTGCGCCGTCGCCGAAGGCGTCGACTACCAGCAGTTCGCCAGGATGTCGACCGAGCTGGTGGAGCGTCTGGACGAGAGCGGCCTTCCCGCATCGGCGGGGTCGGCTTGGCAGGCGCGCTGCGCGAGCACGGAAGGGCTGCTCGACATGGCGGGCGATCGCATGCGCCGCGCCAAGCGGGGACGGCATCGCGTCGTCGAGTTGGGCATCGACCTGGCCTCTGACGCTGCCGTGGGCAGCTTGCTCAGGCCGGACGGCGCGGCCGAAGCGGTGGAGGCCGGCGCGTTCGACATCTTCCTCATGCCCCAGACCTCGTGTGCGACGGGCGAAGTCGTGGGCGCTGAAGCGCTCATACGCTATATCGGCGATGGTCGGGGGGGGGTCATTGCCTTGCCGACGTCGTTCGTGCTTGCGCTCGAGGACATGGGCGAGATATCGTGCATCGATTTCTTCGCGCTGTCCCGCGCGTGCGAGACGCTGGCGCGTTGGCGCAGCGAGGGTCGCAAGGCCGTTCCCCTTTCCGTGAACTTCTCGCGGCTGACGGTAGGCGAGAAGAACTTCGTGGAACGCGTCGTCGGCATCGTGGATCGATTCGGCGTGCCCCCGGAGCTCATCGAGGTGGAGGTTACGGAATCGGCCCGGGAGCGGAGCGGCGATCTGCTGTCCCGTGTTGCCGGCGATTTGCAGCGGCGCGGATTCCGCGTTGCCATTGACGATTTCGGCGTGGAGAACGCCAATTTCTCGCTGTTCGTGCAATTCGATTTCGACGTGCTCAAGGTGGACAAGTCGATCGTATGGAACCTGGGCACCGAGCCGCGCACGCTGACCGTGCTGAAGGGCTTGGTGGCGCTGTGCTCTGATTTGGGCATCGAGTCGGTGGCCGAGGGCATCGAGACGCCGGAGCAGCTGGATGCTTTGTGCTCGGTCGGCTGCACGCGGGCGCAGGGCTACCTGGTCGGCCGCCCCGCGCCCATCGAGGAATTCGAGCAAACGTTCCTGCGAGCGTGATCCTTCGCAACCGCTTTTCGGCGCGGCCCTGTCGGGTCACGCCGCAGCGCGGCCCTACAGCGCCGACAGCGCGTCGGCAAGCGCCGTCATGAACCAGTCGACGTCGTCCATGCTGAACGCGAGCGGCGGGCGTATCTTCAGCACGTTGCCGTGCGGCCCGCAGAGCGAGGCCAGCACGCGGCGCTGGCGCATCTCCTCCACGATGCGCACGGCTGCGGCGTAGTCGGGGCTGTCCGTGCCCGGCACCACCACGTCTGCCCCGATGAACAGCCCGGCGCCCCGCACGTCGCCGATGCGGGGCTCGTCTTTCGCAAGGAGCCGCAGCTCGCCCAGCAGCGCCCCGCCGACGCGCCGCGCGTTGCCGGCCGTGTCCTGGGCGCGCATCGCGTCGAGGGTCGCCTGCGCGGCCGCCATCGCCACCGGGCTGCCGGCGAACGTGTTGAAATAGGGGAACCGGTCGGCGAACGCCGCAAGCACGTCGGCGTTCGCGGCCACGGCCGAGCAGGCGATGCCGTTTGCCATCGGCTTTCCCATGGTCACCAGGTCGGGCACGACGCCGTGCCGTTCGAATCCCCAGAAGTCTCCCGTGCGCGTGAAACCGGGCTGCACTTCGTCGGCGATGTAGAGGCCGCCCAGCTCGTGCACCGCGTCCACGACCGGCTGCAGGAATCCCGGCTTTCCGGGGAACACGCCGTCCGAGCTGAAGATGTCGTCGACGAGCAGCCCGGCGAACGCGATGCCGTGCCGCTGCATGTCGGCGACCTGCGCGCGCACGTGCTCCGCCATCCACTCCCCGACGTCCTCCGTGCCCAGCCGGTAGGTGTCGGGAGTGGGGATCATGCGCATGTCCGCAGCCATGGGAACGTCGTGGCCGATGGAGGGCGAAAGCTTGGAGATGAGCGCGGTGTTTCCGTGGTAGGCCTCGGCCGTCACGATGATGCCCGTGCTGCCGGTGCGCGCCTGCGCGATGCGCACCGCCAGATCGTTCGCTTCCGAGCCCGACAGCAGGAACATGACGCGGTCGAGGTCGTCGGGCAAGGTGGACAGCAGGTCCTCGGCGTACGCGAGGATGTTCTCGTGCAGGTAGCGGGTGTGCGTGTTGATGAGGCCCAGCTGCCTCGACACGGCCTCTTGCACGGCAGGGTGGCTGTGGCCGAGTGAAGGGATGTTGTTGTACGCGTCCAGGTATTCCACGCCGTCGGCGTCGAACAGCCTCGTGCCCTCGCCGCGCACGAGGTTGAGGGGCCGATGGTAGAACAGCCGGTAGCTGGGCCCCAGCACAGCGCGGCGCTCCACGAGGGCGCGCGTCCGCTCGTCAAGGCCGTCCAGGTCCTCGGGTTTGAAGCTGTTGGAGTCCATGATGGTGGATGCAGTTGGCATGTCTCTCTCCTCGGTCTTGGCCGCGCAAAGCGGTTGGGTAGGGTGGCGCGGCCAGTTTCCCGCAGATGTGTTTCGGTCTTGTTAAACGTATGATCAGGCCATATAGGTTTCCATTGCATTTCATGGGAATTGCTTCGCCGTAAAAAGGCGCGCTCGTGCTTGTTTCGGGCGCGGTTGCGCCGAAGGGCTGCGGATCCGTTTGCTAGGGTGCGGTCATCGAAACGGGATCCCGCGTCGGACACGGGCTGAAACCGGAGCCGGCGAGGGGCGCACGGACAAGAGCAAGCGGCGAGCAAGGAGGCAGGCTATGGCATTCGCGGCAGCGAAAGGGCGGGCAGGCGCGCGTGCTGCGCAGCGCGGGGAAGGTCGGTCCGCGCAGTCGTCGACGGCGCGGACGATGGAGGTCGCAAACAGAGAAGAGATGGAAGGGGCCGTCTGCGCAGCCGAGCGGGCCCTTGCGACGGCAGCGGAGGTGCAGAAGGCGGAGGCCAGGCAGGAGGCCGAACGGCAGACGCCCGGCCTGCGCATGCCTCCTGCGTTGAAGGCGTCTGGAGGCGCTTCGGGCTTGGCGGCGTTCGCGGCGTACAGCAAGGGCTCGCTCGCTCCGTGGTGGCTGTTCCAGGGCGTGTGCGACGCGTGGGGCTTCGACGCGTTCATCACCGAGCTGCGCCTCATCACCGTTTCCGAAAACGCCACCTACGCGGTGATGGTCAACGAGAAGCCCTTCGGCGTTCTGCGCGTGTCCCAACCGGGCTACGTGGGTGGCCCGATCGCGGTGGCTTCGGAGATCGCATGGGTCAACGCCCTGCATGACGTGGAGGGCGTGAGCGTCGTCGAGGACATCCCGACGGCTTCGGGCTTTCCGGTGGCGACCATCTCCGACGAGGCGGGCACGGAGTGGGCGTGCGTCTGCATGAGCTTCGTCGAAGGCGTGGTGCTTGAGAACCTTGCGGACCCCTCGGCGTTCTACCGCACCATCGGGCGGTGGGCCGCCTTGTTTCACCAGCACGCGCGAACGTGGCGCAAGCCCGGTGGATTCCAGCGCTTCACCTGGGATTTGCCGGATATGGTGGGAGCGCGGCCCCGCTGGGGCCGATGGGAGGACGTCGACCTTGCAGCGGGCGAGCGCGCGTTGCTCGAACGCGCGCAGGACGAGGCGCTGGACGTGCTCGCCCGGGTTCCGAAAACGAATTCAACCTGGGGGCTCATCCATGCCGACCTGCGTCCCTCCAACGTCATCGCCGGCGCGGACGGCACGCTGACCGTCATCGACTTCGACGATTGCGGCTACTCGTACTTCCTCTACGACTACGCCGCGGCGCTCTCGTTCGTAGAGCACGAGCCCTACGCTCCCGCCATGGCCCGGGAATGGATGGCGGGCTACCAGGAGGTGTCGCCGCTTTCCGAGAAGGACCGGGCGTGCGCAAGCGCTCTTTCCATGATCCGGCGCCTGCAGACGCTCGGCTGGACGACGAACCACTATGCCGACGCTCTGCCCGACGGCTTGTTCGACGCGCAGGCTCCCGGCACCGTGCGCTGCGCCGAGCGCTATCTGAAGAACCACACGTGGCTGCTCGATTCCTAAACACGAACCTGTCGGGCGCGATCCCGCGCAGTCGGGAAGCGCCCGGGACCTTCGGAAAGCTTGGCGCCACGCCGGGCCGAGCGCCTCGGTTGAAAACAACGGATGCGTCCGATCACATACGGCACATGAAGCGAACGACAACGAACAGGAGGATCATCATGGCTTCTGCTGCAGCGAACGAAGCGGTTGCGACGGCCGGTGCCGGCGCTCTCACCGCGGAATCCAAGGACTACTTCGCCAAGCGGGCGTTGAAGAGAGGATCGGCCGGCTGGCTGTTGCTGGCGGGCCTGGGCGTTTCCTACGTGATATCTGGAGACTTCTCGGGATGGAACCTGGGCATGGCGCACGGCGGGTTCGGCGGCCTGCTCATCGCGTTCGGTGCCATGGGCATCATGTACGCGTGCATGGTGTTCGGCCTGGCCGAGATGTCCTCGGCGCTGCCCACGGCCGGGGCAGGCTACGGCTTTGCCCGGCGCGCCCTCGGCAAGCTGGGCGGCTATGCCACCGGCGTGGCCATCCTCATCGAGTACTCCATCGCGCCCGCCGCCATTTCGGTGTTCATCGGGGGCTATATCGAGTCGCTCGGGCTGTTCCCGGGGCTTTCCCCCATCGTCATCTACGGCGCGTGCTTCGCTTTGTTCATCTGCATCCATTTGATCGGCGTGGGCGAGGCGCTCAAGGTCATGTTCGCCATCACGGCCGTGGCCATCGTGGCGCTCATCGCGTTCGCGGCGGGCATGATCCCGCACTTCGACGCGGCGAACCTGTTCAACATCGCCGCCGACGGCTCGGCGGGCTCCAGCTCGTTTCTGCCGTTCGGCGTGAGCGGCGTGCTGGCGGCGCTGCCGTTCGGCATCTGGTTCTTCCTGGCCGTCGAGGGCGTGCCGCTGGCTGCCGAGGAGGCGAACGACCCGAAGAAGGACATGCCGAAGGGCATCATCGCGGCCGTGTCCGTGCTGGCGGTGACGGGGCTGTCCGTGCTGCTGCTGTGCCCCGGCGGCGCGGGTGCCGCGCTCATGAGCGAATCCGGCGCGCCGCTGCCCGACGCGTTGAACGCCGTGGGGGAGACCGGCCTGGCCACCTTCGTGAACTACGCGGGTTTGGCGGGCCTCGTGGCCTCGTTCTTCTCCATCGTGTTCGCCTATTCCCGCCAGCTGTTCGCGCTGTCTCGCGCAGGCTACCTGCCGCGCTTCCTGTCCGTGACGAACGGGCGCAAGACGCCCACGTGGGCGCTGCTCGTGCCGGGCGGCATCGGGTTCGTGCTGGCTTCCGCGCTGCAGAACGGCGACATCCTCATCAACATCGCCGTGTTCGCCGCCGCCATCTCCTACGCGCTCATGAACCTGTCGCATATCGTGCTGCGCGTGAAGGAGCCTGATCTGGAGCGCCCGTACAAGACGCCGGGCGGCGTGGCAACCACGGGCATCGCGTTCGTTTTGTCCTGCGTGGCCGTGACGGCGACGTTCTTCGTGGATGTGACGGCAGCCCTGTGCGCCGCCGCTGCGATGGCGTGCTTCGTGGCGTACTTCCTGCTGCACAGCCGCAAGCACCTGGTGGCGAATGCTCCCGAGGAGGAGTTCGCCTGCCTTGCCGCCGCGGAAAGCGAGCTGCGGTAAAAGGAGCGCGTCGGCGGAATTGGCCGAAAACGCGGTCGAATGTGCAGTTTCCACGGCCGATTCGAGCGTCATGCGCGCTGAGGCCGCGCATGACGCCTGGTCACGAAAGCCGCGCACCTGGTTCTGCGCCCGGCGACTGCACATCCGACCGTGTTTTCGGCCATTCTGCCATCGGTTGGCATCCTGCAAAATCAGCGCGGGAAGACGTGGGCGGCGCTTGTTCTCTGATAAGCTGGCAACGAGCTGGAGCGCCAAGGCGCGTGTGGCTCGCGATGAATGAACCGATGGCGCCGACGAGCCGGAAGAGCCGTAGCGCTCCGGCCTGCGAAAGGACCGCTTCATGGATGCATCTCGTATCGGCGTCATATTCGACTGTGACGGCACGCTGCTCGACTCGATGGGCGTGTGGCGCGAGGTTGAAGGCGAGCTGGCCCGCCGCGCGGGCGTCGAGCTTGCCGAAGCCGACAGCGACGTGCTGACCACGCTCACCATTCCCGAAGTGGGGGAGTTCTTCCACGGTCGGTTCGGTTTGGCGGGCAGCGCTCAGGACGTGGTGGGCATGATCGACGAGCTCATGCTGGCGTATTACCGCGAGCAGGTGCGCGAGCGGCCGGGCGCGCTCGCGTTCGTGCGCGGCCTGGCCGAGCGGGGTGCGGCTGTGAGCGTGGCGTCGTCGAGCCCGCAGGCCTACTTGCGCGCGGGGCTTGAGCACGCAGGGTTCGCTCCCTACGTGCAGGCCGTCGTGTCGGTGGACGATGTGGGTGCTTCCAAGCGCGAGCCGGCCGTATACGATCGCGCCCGGGAGCTCATGCGGACCCCGTTGGAAACGACCTGGGGATTCGAAGACTCTGCGTACGCGGTGCGCACGCTGCGCGCTGCGGGGTATCGTGCGGTTGGCATATACGACTGCGATCTTGCCGGCACGTACGAGGAGCTGTCCGACCTTGCCGATCTGGCTGTCCGGGGTTTCGGGGAGTTGAGCGCCGACGATTTCCTGCGCCGGGCCACGATGGGCCGTTGAGGGCTTTCCAGCCTGCTCAACGCATCGTTGAAGAGAGATTCAAAATTTCTTTGCATGGCGCATCGGCTCGATGTGCGGTCGGTTTTCGGCTGCCAACGGCCGTGGGATGCCGGTGCAGCCGCTCCGACCGCTCTGCTGCGATCCGCTTCGTCTTCCTTGATCGACTGAAGCGGGGCAGGTCGGAGCTCATTCAATCGAATTTCACCATGAATCCATCGATGTTATCTATGGATCAGCGCCGAAAGAGCGAAAAACTTGAATAGCACAGAAACGTTGATGCGCCCTATACTGAAACTCAACGATACGCTCCGATTCGAACCGCTTGTCGACGAGAGAGAGCCAGGCGATTCGGAAACGATCCGTTGAGGCAACCCGACCAGGATGGGGGATCACATGGACTTTCAGTTAACCGATGACCAGGAGCTTTTTATCGAGAGCGCGCGCGAGTACGCTGAACGGTACTTCACCGACGAGGCCGTGAAGCAGGCGTACGAGGTCGACCATCACATCAGCTTGGAAGCGGCGATGGCTTACCGCGAGGCCGGCTTCATGCATCTGGGCCTGCCCGAGGAAGTGGGCGGCGTTCCCTGCAGCAAGCTCACCCAGATCCTCCTCACCGAGAAGCTGCATGAATTCACCGGCACGGCGCTGCCTTTCACGACCGACACGAACTCCATCACCGACGTCATCGACTTCGGCAGCAAGGCCCAGCAAGAGCTCATCATGAACGCCATCGAGAACGTGGAGAGCACCTGCGTTGCCTCCACCGCTATTTCCGAGCCGGCTGCTGGTTCCGACAACAACGCCATGACCTGCATTTCCGTCAAGCAGCCCGACGGCACGTACCGGCTCAACGGCCAGAAGACCTGGGCGACCCTCTCCGGCCTGTCCCTGTACACGGTGGTCATCGCCAAAGACGAAAGCCCCGCGTACGAGAACGACCAGTACTCGCTGTGGCTCGTCCCCAACGACATCGAGGGCTACACCGTCGGCCAGCTGGACAAGGTGGGCCAGCAGACCATCCCGTTCGTCGACTGCTTCTTCGACAACGTCGTGCTTACCGAGGACATGCGCATCGGCGAGCAGGGCAAGGGCTGGAAGCTGCTCATGAAGAAGCTCGAGTACGAGCGCTGCCTGGTGGTTGCCCAGGCGCTCGGCCAGGCGCAGGCCGTCATGAACGACGTGGGCGCCTACTGCTCTGAGCGCATCTGCTTCCAGAAGCCCATCGGGCGCCTCGGGGCCATCCAGGATCACCTGGTTGCCATGGAGAACATCCTGCAGAACGTCCGCATCCGCCTGTACCAGGTGGTCGACATGCTCGATCGCGGCGAGTCGACGCGTTTGGATTCGGCGCTGCTCAAGAGCTACGCCTGCCAGAACCTGACCGAGGTTGCCGACCATGCGCTGGCCATCTACGGCGCGATCGGCTACACGAAGGAACTGCGCGCCGCGCGCATCTGGCGCGACCTCCGCGGTTACGAGATGGCGGGCGGCACGACCGAAGTCATGGACTACATCTCCGGCCGCCAGCTTGTGAAGAAGTACGCTCCGCAGAGCTGATCGGCTGCGCGTTCTGCTCGATCGGGACCCCATCGAGCGTTCGACGGCTTGCCTCAAGGCCCCCGCGGTTTCGCTCATGCGAACCGCGGGGGCTTCTCTTTTGTGCGGTTTGCGCTTTTTGCCACGGGCAACCGTCCGACGGCGCGGGGCGCAGGCGCATTCGGGAGAGGGCGCGCGCAAGGTCCTTCCGCGCGGAAGGCGGCAGCGCCGGCAGCTTCTTGCTGAGAGGCAAAACGGCGCCTACAGCTGCGCCTCGATCCATGCAACGAGTCCCTCGAAGTCCATCGTGCCGTCTGCAACGGAAACGATGACATCGTAGAATTCGCTCGCACGCGGCTTGAACCGGAGGCCGTTCCCTCTCAGAAACACGAATATGAGCGCTGTTCCCGTTCTCTTGTTGCCGTCTGCGAACGGATGGTTCTTGATGACGCCATAGCCGTAGCGGGCGGCCTTTTCGGGTGTGCTCGGATAGAGATCTTGCCCGCCGAACGACGCGAACGGCTGGGCGAGCGCGGAGTCGAGCAACCCTTCATCGCGAACGCCGACCATGCCGCCAAACCGTTCGATCTGATCTGCATGGATGGCGATGACGATGTGCTTGGGTATCGGTTGGGGCCCGTTCATTTCGAAAGGGCCTCGAACAGGTCGCGGTATTCGTCCGCGGCGGTTTCATATGCTTCAAGATACATGGACTCTTCTTCGCCGTTCGAGGGCTGGTCGATGGGGACGATTTTCACATAGGGTTTGCTTCCTTTGATGACCGTTACCTCGATGTTGTCCTCATGCACGCGCTTTGCGATGCTCGGAAATTGCGCGCGGGCTTCCGATGCCTTGACCGTGAGGGGCATGGCGATTCCTCCTTTCTGCACGACGGTTTCAAGTTATGCTTGTATTTTAGCATAAAAAACAGCTGATTATTGAGCATAAAAACTGCTGCATCAATAGTACACGGGTGGTCGAGAGTCTCTAGGGAAGAGCGGGCGACCGTTATCCCCAAGGATCTTCCTCGAAGGTCGGCTCAGGCGCGGGTGGGCGGTCCGAGAAGGGATCGTAGCCGTCGTCGTCTTCGGTTGCGGCACGCAGAAACGGATCGCGCGTTTCGGGCGCGCGCGATCCGCCTGCGTCCGGTCCGCACGGGGCACACGATCTGCCTGCGTCCGAACCGGACGCAGGCGCCGCAGACGCAGCTTGTCGGTTCCCACCGGCATCGGACCGCACAGAAACGGGCGTCGTCACGAGACGAAGCCGATAGCGTGGCCTTGGCGCGCCCTGCTCGCCGGGGGAAGCCGCGTGCTCGTCAGGCGCAGGCATCGGTTCCGTCTTCGCTTTCCGAGCCGACGCGATCCAGGTCGTAGGGCGTGGTCTGGTACACGTAGTAGTTCAGCCAGTTCGTGTACAGCAGCTGGGCGTGGGCGCGCCAGGTGGCGCGCGGTTCCCGCGCGGGGTCGTCGTCGGGGAAGTAGTGCCGGGGCACGGGGATGTCGAGCCCCTTCGCCACGTCGCGGTCGTACTCGCGTTTGAGCGTGTCGGCATCGTACTCGGGGTGGCCGAACACGAAGAAGTTGCGGCTGTCGGTGCTCTTGGCAATGTAGACGCCCGCTTCGTCGGACACGGCGATGAGCTCCAGCTCGGGATGCTCCTCGATGTCGGCGGCATGCACTTCGGTGAAACGCGAATGCGGCGCCAGGAAGAAGTCGTTGAATCCGCGCACGAGCGGCGACGAGGGTTTCACCACCTCGTGGTCGAACACGCCGGTCAGCTTCTCGGGCAGCTCGTACTTGGGAATGCCGTAGTGGTAGTAGATGCCGGCCTGCGCGCCCCAGCAGATGTGGAGCGTCGAATGCACGTTCGTGGCCGACCAGGCCATGATCTGCGTCAGCTCGTCCCAGTAGTCCACGTGCTCGAAATCGAGCAGCTCCACGGGCGCTCCGGTGATGATCATTCCGTCGAAGCGCTCGTCTTTGATCTCGTCGAACGTGGTGTAGAAGGTGTCCAGATGCTGGGCGGACACGTTCTTGGACGTGTAACTGGCCGTTTGCATGAGGTCGATCTCTATCTGCAACGGCGTGTTCGAGAGCTTGCGCATGATCTGCGTCTCGGTGACCACCTTCGTGGGCATGAGGTTCAGAAGGACGAGCTTCAGCGGGCGGATGTCCTGGTGCATGGCCCGGTATTCGGTCATGACGAAGATGTTCTCGCCCTCGAGGACGTCGGTGGCGGGCAGCGAGTCGGGGATTCTGATGGGCATGGCGCATCCTTTCTCTGCGGCTGCTGCGAAGCGGTTCGGCGCGCATGCAGCGCGCGAACAACGGTTCCATCATAGCAAAACGGTCGTTCTCTGCGAATTGCCGGAAGATTCCAACAGAAAAAACGGGTAGGATGATCTTCTGGCGCAAGCCGTCTGGCCGCCGGGGCACGGCAGGCGCGACGGTCCGAGGATCAAGGAGGAGCGATGGCGGGGATCGAGAAGCTCGTTGCGACGAAGCGCGTGGAGGATCGTACGCTGTACTGCTTCTTGGCGGGCACGCTGCGCCGCGAGCCCGAGTACGCTCCTTTGGGATACGATCGCGTTCAGCTCTACCTGCGCATTCGCAGGGAGGACGACCCGTGCGCAGAAGTCGCCGCGGACGTTCTGGCGGACGTCACGCTCAATGAGGACGACCATGATGACGACCATGTGCGCATCATCGATTTTTCGGTGAGCGCGGAGGGCGTCGGCTGCGGCACGTTCGCGCTTGAGGTGCTGTGCCTGATCGCCGATTGGTACGGGTGCCGGGGCATCATGGGGGAGCTGTTCGGAAGCGACCTCGTGCGCGATGCGGAGAAGACGCTCTCCTTTTTCGAGAAACGCGGGTTCGACGTCATCCGCCAGGAGGACAACCAGGTGCATCCCTGGCGCATCCAGACGACCTCGTACCGCGAACGCCTGCCCCAGGGCATCGAATTTTCGCTCGACGACGTCGTCGTGTAGCGCCGCGCGACTCGGCCGTCGTCGCGGCCTGCTCCCTCTTTTCTTCAAGCAATAGTTTATTCCGATAGCTTGACTATCGGAATATTAGATGTCCCGCTATCGCAAAGACGACGCTACCGGAAGGGAAGGCGGGGTCGTTATAATAGGCGGGACACAAAGCCAGACAAGGCGATCGAGGAGCACCCATGAGTGAAAGCATCAGCACCACCTGCGTCCAGGGCGGATACCGCCCCGGCGACGGCGAGCCGCGACAGGTTCCCATCTACCAGTCCACCACCTGGAAGTTCGATACAAGCGAGCATATGGGCAAGCTGTTCGATCTCGAGGAGGCCGGCTACTTCTACACGCGCCTGCAGAACCCCACGAACGACTTCGTGGCGGCCAAGATCGCCGAGCTCGAAGGCGGCACGGCGGGCATGCTCACGTCGTCGGGCCAGGCGGCGAACTTCTTCGCCGTGTTCAACATCGCGGGTGCCGGAGACCATGTGGTGGCCAGCTCGGCCATCTACGGCGGAACGTACAACCTTCTGGCGAACACCATGAAGCGCATGGGGCTGGCATGCACGTTCGTCGCGCCCGACTGCACCGACGAGGAGCTGGAGGCGGCGTTTCGCCCAACCACGAAGGCCGTGTTCGGCGAGACGGTGGCGAACCCCGCGCTCTCCGTGCTCGACATCGAGCGCTTCGCCCAGGCGGCGCATGCGCACGGCGTGCCGCTCATCGTGGACAACACGTTCCCCACGCCCGTGAACTGCCGCCCCATCGAGTGGGGCGCCGACATCGTCACCCATTCCACCACGAAGTACATGGACGGCCACGGGGCCAGCGTGGGCGGCGCCATCGTGGACTCCGGAAACTTCGACTGGACGGCGCATGCCGACAGGTTCCCCGGCCTGTGCGAGCCTGACGAGAGCTACCACGGCGTGGTGTACGCCGAGCGCTTCGGCTTGGGAGGCGCGTTCATCACGAAGGCGACGGCGCAGCTCATGCGTGATTTCGGGTCGATTCAATCGCCGCAGAACGCGTTCCTTGTCAACATGGGCCTTGAGAGCCTGCACCTGCGCATGGCGCAGCACAACAAGAACGGCCAGGCAATGGCCGAGCATCTGGCGCGGCATCCGAAGGTGGCGTGGGTGCGCTATCCGGGGCTCGAAGGGGACGCGTACTTCGATCTGGCGAAGAAGTACCTCGCCCCCGGCGCGAGCGGCGTGGTGAGCTTCGGCGTGGCCGGCGGGCGCCCTGCGGCCGAGACGTTCATGGCGAACCTCAAGCTGGCGCAGATCGCAACCCATGTGGCCGATGCGCGCACCTGCGTGCTGCATCCGGCCAACGCGACGCATCGCCAGATGAACGACGACGAGCTGGCCGCTGCCGGCATCACGCCCGACCTCATCCGTCTGTCGTGCGGCATCGAAGGCACCGCCGACCTCATCGCCGATGTGGAGCAGGCGCTCGCCGCGGTGTAGGATTCAAAATAAAATTGCAGGTCAGCCGCAGTATCTTGCCTTTGGTTGCCGATGGCTATACTGAAAGTCGCCGTTAGCATCGAATCCGAAAGGACGATCATGGACATTCAGGCGACTATCGACAAGGTGGCGGAAGAAGTAGGGAAAGCACCGGAGTTGCTGCAGGAATTCGCAGTCGATCCTGGCAGGGCCGTTCAGAAGATCACGGGCGATGCGCTGGGCGAGGCCGACGTTTCCACGGTTGCCGCCGGCGTGATCGCTCGCGTGCGGGAGCAGGGCGGCGATGCGATGGACCAGCTGTCCTGCCTATTGGAAAACGGAGGCGTGCACGACGCGATCGCGGGCGCCCTGGGGAAGGGCGGCGACCTGGGCGCGCTCTTGAACACCATCTTCAGCGGCGCCAAGGAGTAGCCCCCAGCGCCGAAGTCCCCAGCGCCCCTTCAACGCCTTCGCCCCGGGCATATTCCGCGACATCCCACGTGCGTCCGGCGCGCAGTGCGGTATGATGGCCGCGCGAAAGGGGGGGCGCGTGTTCCACGGAAAGCTCAAATACAAGCTGGCGATTCCCACGGTGGTCATCATCGCGCTGCTCATGGCGCTCAATATCGCCTGGTCCTACACGTCGCAGCGCGAGCAGGCCCAGGCGGCCATGCGCGAGCAGGCCAGCATGCTCACGCGGCAGCTGAACGCCACGTGGGATTTCATGGCCATCAACCAGGACCGCATCAATTACGACGCCGACGGCAGATACGACTTCAAGGGGCTGCACTGCTCCATCGTGGGCTTGAGCGTGAGCGCGCGTTTCTCGCAGGGCATCGACTACACGATTCGCTATGTGAGCGACAGCCCACGCAACCAGGCGCACGCGACCGACGAATTCGAGACCCAGGTCATGGAGCGTTTCAGGCAGGACGAGACGCTGCTCGAATACGACGAGATGGCCGATTTCGAGGGGCGGGGATCGCTGCGCTACATCACACCCCTGCGCATCGACGCGAGCTGCATCCCCTGCCATGGCAGCCCTGCGGGAGAAACCGACGTCACGGGGCATGTGAAAGAGGGCATGGAGCTCGGGGACCTGTACGGCGTGATCAGCGTCGTCGTCCCCTCCGAAATGTACGACGAGAGCATCGCCCAGAACGTCATCCGCGAAGGGGTCCTGTTCTTCGTGCTCATCGTCGCATGCGTGGTGTCGGTGTACTTCTTCGTGAACCGATTCGTCACCGCCCCGCTCGAGCGGTTGAAGAGCGCGGTGCGCGTGAGCGACGGCGGCCGGTTCGCGGTGGACGTGAAGGACGTGCGCGGCGACGGGGAGGTGCACGACCTGGCGCAGTACTTCGAGACGATGGGCTCCGAGCTCAACGCGCTCTATGACGATTTGGAGAGCCAGGTGGAGGTGCGCGCCGGGCAGCTGCTGTGCGCCAACGAGGAGCTGCTGCGCCAGCGTGAGCAGCTCGAGGCCATGAACGAGCGCCTTTCCGAGGAGAGCCGCTACAAGTCGGACTTCCTGGCCATGATGAGCCACGAGCTGCGCACGCCGCTCACCTCGGTGATCGCGTTCACGGAAATCCTGCAGGCCGACGAGCAGGATGCGGGGAGCAAGCGGGCGCGCATTCTGCGGGAGGTTCGCCAGAACGCATCCATCCTGCTCAGCCGCATCAACAACATCCTGGACGTCGCCCGCCTGGAGGCGGGCAAGAGCGAGCTTGCGCTCGAGCTGGTGGACGTGGCCGATGTGGTGAACAGCATCGAAGCAGCCTTCGAGCCGCTGGCCAGCGCGAAAGGCATCGAGCTTTCGGTGGAGGTCGCGCGCGACGTGCCGCTTATCATGGCCGATCCCGACAAGGCGCGGCGCATCGTGGAGAACCTGGTGGGCAACGCGGTGAAGTTCACGCCGGAAAACGGCCACATCTCCGTGCGCGCGTCGCTCGACGGCGCGCGCGGCACGGTGCTCGTGGAAGTGGCCGACGACGGCATCGGCATCGCCGCGGAGAACCTGCCGACCGTGTTCGAGAAGTTCACGCAGGGAGACGGGTCGGCTTCGCGACGCTACAATGGGAGCGGTTTGGGGCTTTCGCTTGCGCGCGAGCTTGCCGAGCTGCACGGGGGGTCGATCGAGGCGACGAGCGTCCTTGGAGAAGGCAGCGTGTTCACGGCCGTCCTTCCGATCTTTGCCAAGGACGAGGGGGAGGCCGGAGCCGCAGAAGCGGGGACGCCCGGATGCGAAGGCGCGAGCGAAGCGGCGCTCGAGCGCGAGGACGCGAAGGACGAGGGGGACTGATGGCGCGCATACTGCTGGCCGACGACGAGGAGAGCATGAAGAACGTGGTCGAGCACATCGTGGAAGACGGCGGCCACGAGTTCTTGTACGCCAAAAACGGCGCCGAGGCCCTTGCGCTGTTCGACCGGCATGCGCCCGACCTCGTCATCCTCGACGTGATGATGCCCGATGTGAACGGGTTCGACGCCTGCGATTCCATTCGCCGGCGCGACCAGAACGTCCCCATCATGTTCATGTCGGCCAAGGGCGACATCGTGGACAAGAGCATCGGCTTCAAGATGGGCTGCGACGACTACTTGGTAAAGCCCTTCAGCCCGGCCGAGCTCGCGCTGCGGATCGAAGCGCTGCTCCGTCGGCGCGATCATGCGCGATCGTCGGCCCCCGCCGCGGGAACATCGGTTGTCGAGGTGGGCGATCTCGTGCTCAGCCTGGGAAGCTACGAGGCGACGAAGGGCGGCCGCTCGCTCGACTTGACGGCCAAGGAATTCGAGATCCTCGCATTCATGGCCAGCCATCCCGGCCAGGTGTTCACCCGCGACCAGCTGTTCCAGAACGTGTGGGGCGAAGATTCCGCGAGCGACGCCAACACCATCACCGTGTTCATACGCAAGATCCGCGAGAAGGTGGAGGACGACCCGTCGAAGCCCCGCTACGTGCTGACCGTGTGGGGGGTCGGGTACAAGTTTGCGCCGTGCTGACCGCGAAAGGCGGGCTTGCGAGTCGACCGCGCAAAGCCGGTTGCGATCCGGCGAACCCCGGGCGCTTGTGCGCAAAACCGTGGCGCGCGCTTCTTGAAAGCGGGCTGCTGCTTGCCCGTTCCTGCCTTTGAACAGGCATGGTAATGTTTCAGTAAGAATTGGTAAGAAAAAGATAAGCTGTCGTCATCCGGCACGTAATATTTCGCCGGTATGATCGTCTCCAGGACGAGAAGGCATGCGGCGCGCGGTCGACAGGGGGAACTGTTCGACGCCGGGCGCCCTGCCCTCGGGGAAACCAAGTGAAGAAGGGGGAGGATGATCCATGCAGAAAACCGGATTGTCTCGGCGGTCGTTCCTGGCGCTTTCGGGAGCCGTGGGAGCGAGCGCGCTCATGTTCGGGGGCTGCTCGCCGTCAGGCGAGGGAGAAGGCGGAGGCGCCGCGACGGCGGCCGCTGACGGAACCACGGTCGTCAACACGTGCTCGACGTTCGACTGCGGCGGCAAGTGCCTGATCAAAGCCCATATGAAAGATGGAGCCATCACGCGCATCGACACGCGCGGCGCCTATGAGAGCGATGAGGAGAATCCCTGCACGAAGGCGTGCGTGCGCGGACGCTCGTACCGCAAGTGGCAGTACCATCCCGACCGCCTCACGTCGCCGATGAAGCGCGTCGGCAAGCGCGGCGAGGGCAAGTTCGAGCAGATCAGCTGGGACGAGGCCATCGACTACATCGTGTCTGAGAACGAGCGCCTGCTGGACGAGTACGGCCCGCTCACCCGCTACATCAACATTGGCACGGGCGACACGGGCGGCAACATCGTGCGCGCCGACCTTGCCGCGCGGTTCTGCGACGTGACCGGCGGCCACGTGGGCTGCTACAACTCGGTGTCCATGGGCAACACGGGCACGGCCACGCCCTACATGTTCGGCGTGGCGGCGACGGGCAGCAGCCTGGCCAGCCTGAAGGACACGAAGCTCGTCATCTTGTGGGGCCACAACCCCGCGGAGACGATCTTCGGCATGTCGAACTACTACTTCCGCCAGATGAAGGACAACGGCTGCAAGTTCATCGTCATCGATCCGCGCAACTCGAACACCGCGGTGGAGCTGGCCGACGAGTGGATCCCCATCCTTCCCACCACCGACAACGCGCTCATGGACGCCATGGCCTACGTGATCGTGACCGAAGGGCTGCACGACCAGGAGTTCCTGGACACGTTCGTCGTCGGCTTCGACGAGGAGCACATGCCCGAGGGCGTGGAGGCGAACCAGTCCTACCAGGCCTACCTGACCGGCGCCGCCGACGGCGTCGAGAAGACCCCCGAATGGGCCGAGCCCATCTGCAAGGTGCCCGCGGACACCATCCGCCGCATCGCCCGGGAGTACGCCACCACGAAGCCCGCAGCGCTCATCGAAGGCTGGGGCCCGCAGCGCCACGCCTGCGGCGAGCGCACGGCGCTGGGCGGCGGCATGCTGGCGTGCCTGACCGGCAACGTGGGCGTGGAAGGCGGTTGGGCTGGCGCGTACAACGGATTCACGCGCAAGTTCCCCCTCGGCATGGATCCGCTTCCCGACGACCTGGAGTTCGAGAACGTGAACGTGCCCATGTCGTCCGGCTGGATCGACGCCATCGACGATTACACGACCATGACGAAGGAAACCGGCCTCGACGGCGCCGACAAGCTGGAGTATCCCGTCAAGATGGTCTGGAACATCGCGAGCGACTTCATGATGACGTCGAATCCGGACATCAACCGGGTGCGCGCCATCCTGGAAGACGAGAGCAAGGTGGAGTGCATCATCACGTCCGACGTGTTCATGACGCCGACGGCGGAGTGGTCCGACATCGTGCTGCCCGCCTGCACGTGCTTCGAGCGCTGGAACATCGGCGGCACGTGGAACAACGGCGACTACTTCATCTTGTCGCAGAAGCTGTGCGAGCCGCTGGGCGAAGCCCGTTCCGAGTACGACTGGCTGGCCGAATGCGCTGACCGCATGGGCGTGAAGGACGCGTTCACCGGCGGGAAGACCGAGGAAGAATGGGTCCGCTACCTGGTCGAGCAAACCCAGCAGGAGTATCCCGACGACGAACTGCCCGACTTCGACACGATGAAGCAGGAGGGCATCGCGTACTTCAAGAAGGAGGAGCCGCGCGTCGCGTTCAAGGAGCAGATCGAGGATCCCCAGAACAACCCGTTCGAAACCGAATCGGGGAAGATCGAGCTGTTCTCCAAGGCGCTGTACGACCTGAAGAACCCCGACGTTCCCGCCACGCCCCATTACGTTCCCGTGGCCGAAGGGCCGGGCGCCGAGCTTGCCGCGTCCTACCCGCTGCAGCTCATCGGCTGGAAGACCAAGGCGCGCGACAATTCCAGCTACTTCACGCATCCCTGGCTCAAGCAGACGCAGGACACGGAGCTGTGGATCAATCCCCTGGACGCGGAGGCGCGCGGCATCGCCGACGGCGACGAGGTGCTGGTCAGCAACGCCCGCGGAGCCACGAAGATCGCGGCGAAGGTGACGACGCGCATCATACCCGGCTGCGTGGCCGCCCCGACCGGCTCGTGGTACAGCCCCGATGCCGACGGCGTCGACCAGAACGGCTGCCTGAACGTGCTCACCTCGTCGGCGCGCACGTCCATGACGCACGGCAACACGCAGCACACCAACCTCGTCGAAGTCGCGAAGCTCTAGGAGGGGATGAGCCATGACCCAATACGGATTCCATATGCGCCAAGACCTGTGCACGGGCTGCCATGCGTGCCAGATGGCCTGCAAGGACGAGAAGAACCTGGACGACGCGCGGCTGTTCCGCCACGTGTTCGAGACGGAAGGCGGCTCGTTCGCTGCTGCGGGCAGCGGCTACGCGCACGACGCGTTCGCCTTCTACACGTCGATGGCGTGCAACCACTGCGAGCGGCCCGCCTGCCTGGGCGTGTGCCCCGCCGGCGCCATCGCCAAGGATGAGAAGACCGGCATCGTCACCTACGACGGCGAGCTGTGCATCGGCTGCAAGTACTGCGAGCAGGAGTGCCCCTACGGCGCGCCCCAGTACGACGAGGCGGCTGGCAAGATGACGAAGTGCGACCTGTGCGCCGAGCGCGTCGCCGCCGGCGAGCAGCCGGTGTGCGTTGCCGCGTGCCCGTTCAACGCGCTCGAGTTCGGCGAGCTCGAGGAGCTTCGCTCGAAGTACGGCGATGCCGTGACCACCCTGGGCCTGCCCGAGGACACGACGGGCCCGAGCATCGCCATCACGCCGCACGCCACGAACGAGACGCCGGCGGCGTAGCGGCCGGCAGCGGCAAAGCGAACGATCCGCGTCGCAAGCGATCCGCCCTCCCTCCTCGCGCCCCGCAACCGCCCGGTTGCGGGGCGCGTTCGTTTCCGGGCGAGCCCCTCGCGGCGATGCGCGGCCCGACGCGTGCGGGTCGATCGTTGAGTCCGCCCGCAGGCCCATGGGCGGCCCTATGGGGCAGTCTTCCAAGCAAGAACGGGCTCCCGCCGGGCTGATCTTCTGGGAGCATCCGGCCCAAACCGCAGATGACAGAAAACGCGGTCGAATGTGCACTCGCCGAGCGCAAAATCGAACCCGTGAATTTCGTGACCAGGCGCTTTGTGTGATCGAGGCGCGCGAAGGGCCCGGATTGGCCTTGCGGACTGCACATTCGACCGCGTTTTCGGTCATTTTTGATTTCGCTCGACCCCGGCTGTTCTTTGGAAGAATCCGTTCCCTTCATGAGAGGTCTCCCATTTGCCCGATGGCAAGAGGATCGGCTCGAGCGGCTGCGCACGTCGGCGCGCGTCAGCGGTGGTTTGACGGCGGCGGCCGGATTCCCGTTGGGCGCCACGGCGATCCGGGTCGCGCGGGATGCGGTGGGCGCCAGCGCCTTGAAACGGGACAGAAACGGACCGCCGAGTATTGGCGGCGAACCGGCAGGGGGGATACAATAAAAGTGCCGGATCTGCCGGAGCAAGCGGCGGTCCGATGGTTCGGAACAGTCTCCTGCGTCCATTCGGCCAACCTGCTCGATCGAGGCGATAAGCGGTTGGCGTATGCGACTGCCTCCCATGCGCGGGCGCGCAAGCGGCCTGGCCATCGGGGGGGGGCTTTCTCACTGAGAGAGGGGCTTGATCGTGAACCTTGCGCATCTGTACTACTTCAAGAAGCTCGTGGAAGTGAAGAACTACTCGCTTGCGGCGAAGGAGCTGTTCATCGCGCAGCCCACCCTGTCCTTGGCAGTGTCCAACCTGGAAAAGGAGCTGGGGGTGGCGCTGCTGAAGAAGAAGCGCAGCACGCTCGAGCTCACAAGCGACGGCGAGGAATTCTACGAAGCGGTGGTCGTCGCCACGAACGCTCTGGACAACGCGGTCTCGTTCATCCGCGAGCGGGCTTCCGCGGAGTTCGGGATCATGACCGTGGGCACCGTCTATTCCATCCAGAGCCAGGCGTGGTCAGAGGCCATCAGGGACTACCGCGAGCGCTCGCACAGCAAGGTGCAGTTCAAGTGGAAGCAGGGGACCACCGAAAGCCTCATGCACGAGCTGAAGAACGGCTCGGTGGACGTGATCTTCGCGGGCGTGCTTGGCAAGGGCGATCCCGACGTCGTCTCCATCCCCTGCTTCACCCAGAGCGTCGCCCTGGTGGTCAACCGCGAACATCCGCTGGCCGGAAGATCGGAGCTGTCCCTGGGCGAGCTGGGCGGCGTCAGGCTCATCACGTACCGCGACAAGATCGGCCCCTTCGCCGACGAGGTCAAGGGCCTGCTGGGCAGGGGCGCGGGCCTCAACGTATCGTGCGAGTACAACGACGAGATCACGCTGTGCTCTCTGGTGACGGCCGATCCCTCCCTGATGGCCATCGCCTGCCATTCCTGGCTGCTCGACGCGTTCCCGGACATCGTTCCCATCCCCATCAAGGAGGCTCCAACGGATTTCCACACGTTCTATCTGAGCTACCGGAAGCGGGAGCGCTTGGCGTTCGCGGTGGAGGAGTTCGTCTCGTTCATGAAGGGATACCAGTTCAAGAACGCGAGCCCGCACGGCGAGCAGAGCGGCGACATGGTCGTTTCCCCGCGCTAGACTTTTCGGAGTGCGACAGAGCGCCGATCGCCTTTGCGATCAGGCGTTATTGGCTGTCTCAAAATTCGCGGTCGAAGTTGAAAAGGCTTTAATTGCTTCGCGGCCATCCCTTCTCGATAATGAAAGGGAAAGGGGCACGCCGACGTGCCCTCATCGAAGCCAAGGAGGAGCGCCATGAAAATCCAAGACATAACCGTCACCGACGAGTTCAAGGAAATCGTCCAGATCGGCATCGTCGTCCGCGATATGGAGAAGACCAAGGAGGCGATGCTCGACGTGTTCGGGCTCGAGCCCGATGCCGGCGGGGATTCGCTCTACAAGGACTGCTACTACAAGAGCGGGGAGACCATCGACGCGCCGGTGCGCTCCGCGTTCTACAACTACTTCAACATCCAGCTGGAATTCTTGGAGCCCCTCGGCGATCAGGCGACGGTGTGGAGCGATTACCGCACGATGGGGATGTACGGGCTGCATCACATCCGCTTCGACGTGGACGACCAGGACCGCGCGAACCAGCTCATGGCCGACAAGGGGATCGGCATCTGGATGGAAGGCACGTCGCTCATCGACCCCAGCTGCCGGTTCACCTATTACGATTCGCTCGAGAAGCTCGGGTTCATCGTCGAGGCGGTCACGCGCTCGAAGCGATAGGCCCCTGCCGCCCGCGGCGCGGGGCTTGGGGCAAGGCCGCAGTGCTATAAGCGTTTTCAACTGAAACGAGCACGGATTGCAGATGCAAATCCGTGCTCGTTTCAGTTGTCGCGCCGGTTCCCTATGATTGGATGCATCCCGGAAGGAAGGAGTGAGGGGAAGCCTATCGATTTAGATAGGGCGGATTCTGACACGGTTCGCAGACGTTTCAGCCACGGTGTTCTGTCTTTCTGCAGTCAGTCCGTTTATAAGGAGGGAACATGGCTTCAGCGGCGAATATCAACGCGCGCCTCGACCAGCTCGAGGCGGCCAATGCCGACATCGTGCAGCGGTCGTACCACGGGATAGCTGCCCGGTTGGACAGGCTTCCAGCAGGCAAGGCCCATCGAAAGGTTCTGTGGCTGATAGGGGGCGTGGCGTTCTGCGATTGCCTCGACATGAATATCGCGGGCCCCATCATCGCGCAGCTGCTTGCTTCAGGGTGGTCGGACAACAACCTGAACTCCATCTTCGTGTCGATGACGGCGTTCGGCTACCTGATCGGCGGCCTGTTGGCCGGCATCGTGTCGGACAAGTTCGGGCGCAGGAAGGGCCTCGTGTTCTTCACCGCCCTGTTCTCGGTGTTCTGCCTGGGAGCGGCCTTCGCGCCGGACATGAACATCCTCATCGCCTGCCGGTTCTTCATGGGGTTCGGCTTGGGCGCTGCCTACCCGGCCGGCTACGGCTCGCTGAGCGAGTACACGCCGCCCAAGGTGCGCGGGCGCTACCAGGCGTGGGTGGGCCTCATCGCGAACTGCGGAACGCCCATCGCATCGTTCCTGTGCCTGATCATGCTGCCGCTCGTCGGCTGGCGGGCCATCTTCGGCCTGTGCGGATGCGTCGGCGTCGTGGTTGCGGTGCTCGTGCTCAAGTACATGGACGATTCGCCTCGCTGGCTGGCGCAGCACGGGCGCAATGAAGAGGCGGACGCCATCGTCACGAAGTACGAGGACATCATGCGCGCCGCCGGCCATCAGGTGGAGCCGGTGCCCGACGTGCAGATAGAGGCGGAGGCTTCGAAGGCCGCTGCGCAGGAGGTCAAGCAGCTGCCGTTCTCGTTCCTGTTCACCAAGAAGATGCTTCCGCGCACCATCGTGGCCTGCACCATCTGCTTCGTCAACTTCGTCTGCGTCTACACCATCGTTACGTGGACCCCGACCATCTTCGTGTCCCGCGGGTTCGACGTCACGTATTCCGTGGCGCTCACCACCATCATGCTGCTGGGCATCCCGGTGGGCGTGGCCTTGCTGAGCGTGTTCGTGGACAAGCTGGGCCGCAAGATCCAGCTGGTCGTCGGCTTCGTGTTCACGGCCATCTTCGGATTCCTGTGGGCGCTCATACCGGTCGACCAGACCGTCCTCATCATCGTGGTGGGCTTCCTGATGACCGTCATCACCTACTACTGGTCGCTCATCTGCAGCTCGGTGTACCTGCCCGAGCCCTTCCCCACGCAGATCCGCGTTCGGGGCGCCGGCTTCGCGAACGCGTTCGGCCGCATTGGGGCCATCTTGAACCCGATCTGGATCGCGTTCTTCCTGAACAGCGGCATCGGCGCCGTGGGCGTCTACCTTGCGTCGGGCGGCATTGCCATCGTCGGCGCCGTCATCGTCGCGGCGCTGGGCGTGGAGACGCGGGGCAAGTCGCTCGAGGAGATCAGCCAGGGCGTGCTGGAAGGCGGAGCGAAGTAGGGCAGCGTTTCTCCGCGCGTCGGGGTGGCGCGCGGGCTTGCATCGACGCAGAGCCGGGTTCCTCGGGGGCCCGGCTCTGCCGCGCCCGGTCCCGTTCGCCCGCGGCGCTGGGGCAAAGGCGCGTTTCCACGGCGCTTGCGGCTGTAGCCCACTCGCGACCCCCGCCTGCATTGGAACTTCCAAACGACGGGATTGCGCCCGAAAAGATCCTATCGGCGCCGGTGCCAAGGCCGCCGCATCCTTGCTACCCTGGTATTGGAAAGACGTGGCTGTCTCTTCGAAGTGCGAACCCTCTGTCCGATGACCGCGTTCATGTGCACCTACACGTCATCAAGGAGGGATGGAACATGGAAACCATCACATTGGCCGTCTTGGGTTTGAACCAGGGCGCGAAAGCCGCGCGCGACGCGGCTGCGAGCGATCGCTTCGATCTTGCGGCGGTGGCCGGGTTCGGGCCGCAGGCGGAAGCGCTTGCGGCGGAGCTCGACGTTGCGCTGTACGAGGACTATCGAGCGCTTCTGGATTCGGTCGAGCTCGACGCGGTCGTGATCGCGCTGCCCAACGGCCTGCACTGGCCGGCGGTCGAGGCGGCGCTTGCGGCGGGCGTCAAGAACCTGCTGGTGGAGAAGCCCATCGCCGACACCGAGGAGGACGCGCGGAAGATCATCGACGCCTGCGACCGGGCTGGGGCCGTTCTGCTCGTGGGGCATCAGCGGCGATCGTCGGCGACGATGCTGTTCCTCAAAAAGTTCATCGAAGATGGGAACCTGGGCGACATCGTGGGCATGCAGTGCTCCGCGCAATACGCCAAGCCGGATTCCTACTACGACGTCGACTGGCATCGGACGACGGGCCCGCTGCTGATCAACGCCATCCACGACGTCGACGACATGCACTACCTCACCGGCATGCGGGTCAAGCGGGTGTATGCCGCAGCGAGGAACTCCATCCGAGGCGGCCAGGTAGAGGATTCCGCCTCCATCGTGTTCGAGTTCGCCGAAGGCCCCACGTGCACCTACTTCCTGTCGGACGGCACGCCGGGCCCGTGGGGCTACGATCTGGCGGCGGATGAGATGCACTTCATCAACTGCCGGCCGGGCGAGAACAGCCTGCACGTGTGCGGCACCAAGGGGTCGTTCGGCCTGCCCAACATGGATTTCTACCACTACGATCCCGCCCATTACGGCTGGACGGAGCCCTTGCTGAAAACGCACTACGAGGTGGGCCGTCCCGATCCTGCCACGGCCACGCTGGACCATTTCGCAGACCTGGCCTGCGGAATCGAGGCGGTTCCCCGCTGCACGGGGGAGGAAGGGCTTGCCACGCTCAAAGTGGTGCAGGCCATGCTGAGATCGGCTGAAACCAAGGAGATCGTGGAGTTGGACTAAGCGGCGTTGCCGCCCCGGCCCCCTTCGGCATGGAGCCGGGAGAGGCCGGGGCGGTGCGGAGGAAGGAGCGGCGCCATGACGAAGAAGAAAAAGAAACAACCCCCGGCATCTTGCCCGCGCGGCTTCGCAAGCCAACCGGCCAGGGAGAAGCGCTTCGACGAGCAGGGCCGCCGCATCGGCGATGACGGCTTGCCGATGACGAGGCTGCGGACGCGTGCGCATCGCCTTTTGAACGGGTTCTTCATCTGGGGCGTCGTGGCCGCCCTGCTGTGCGCGGGGTTCACGGTGCTCGCCGCCTTCCAGGGCCAGGTGCTTTCGGACTGGGAGCTGATCGCCATCGGAGGCGCGCACCGCAACGGGTTCAGCGTGGCCAGCCTGCTGCGCTACGAAGCCCTGTTCTGCCTGGTCGTGGCCGTCGCATCGGTGGCCAACCATCTGTACGGCTTTTCGTGGTTCTACGACGGGTACACGCTGAAGCCCGTCCGACGCATCACCGCGGGGCTCGGCCTGGCATGCGCGCTCTGGTTCGCGGCGGCTGCGCTGCTGGTGGGGGTGTTCGAGCCCGTGTCCTTCCTCACCATCGTGCTGCTGGCGCTTCTTTGGGCGCTGATCCCCAAGGTCTTCGAGGAGCGCGTGCGGCTGGCGGCCGCGTCTTCCCGGTAGCCTCCTGCCGCGCGCTCACGAGCCGCTCCGCAGCTCCTTCGGCCATGCCGGCGCCGCTGCACGGGCGACCCTCCGTCTTCCCGAATCCCGCCGCGCCCGCGCTTCTTGGAAAGCTCGGGCGCGACGGCTCGTTCGGCGGCCATTTGTGCAGATCGCTCAGAACGTCGGTGTTTTCCGTTGACTTCGCGGCTCTCCGCTGTTTACAATGCAAAGGTTCGCTTTCAAAAGCCCCGTGCATGCAGCGAGAAGCGGAAGCGCAGACAAGGGAGTCCAGGCCCGAAGTCGCGCACCGGCGTAGGAACCCGGTATCCGATCGACCTGCACTTTTGAAAACAAACAGCCGTCGCCATCGCAAGAGGGCGACGGGAACCCGCCCCGCACGGCGGGGCAGGACGTAGGTATGGAGGAAGAAGCAGTGAAGACGTATTACGCGAAGCCCAACGAAGTTGAGCGCGAATGGGTCTTGATCGACGCGACGGACCAAGTGCTCGGACGCGTTGCCAGCAAGGCCGCTCACATCCTCAAGGGCAAGCACAAGCCGCAGTACACGCCGCACGTGGACACGGGCGACTTCGTGATCATCGTCAATGCGGACAAGATCCGCGTGACGGGCACGAAGGCCACCTCGAAGGAATATTTCCGCCACAGCGGGTTTCCCGGCGGGCTGAAGTCCGAGACCTTCGAAGAGGCCATGGCGAAGCATCCCGAGCGCGTCATCGAGCATGCCGTGAAGGGTATGCTGCCGAAGAACACGCTCGGTCGCGCCATGGGCAAGAAGCTCAAGGTGTACGTCGGTGCGGAGCATCCGCACATGGCGCAGAAGCCCCGCGAGATCAAGATGGAGGGATAACCCATGGCAGGTGAAGCTTTGTACTACGGCACCGGCCGCCGGAAGAACGCCGTCGCTCGCGTTCGCCTTGTTCCCGGCACCGGCAAAGTGACCGTCAACGGCCGCGAGGCGAAGGACTACTTCGGTCGCGACGCGCTCGTGAACTACGCGCTGACGCCGTTCAAGGTCACCGACACGACGGACCACTTCGACGTCATCGCCCGCATCAACGGCGGCGGCATCTCGGGTCAGGCCGGCGCGCTGCGCCACGGCATCTCCCGCGCGCTGCTCGATGCCGGCGACTACCGCGCCGAGCTCAAGAAGGCCGGCTACCTCACGCGCGACTCCCGTATGGTCGAGCGCAAGAAGTACGGTCTGAAGAAGGCCCGCAAGCGCCCGCAGTTCAGCAAGCGCTAGTCCGCGGATTGCAAGATCGTTCTGGAGGGGCCCCGTTCCGAGGGCCTCTTCCCAGAGGCAACGGCTCCCTGCACCAGGCAGGGAGCCGTTCTGTTTTCTCCTGGAGGCGCGGCTCCCTTCGCATTCGGATTTCCGTGGGAAAACCGGTATCATGAAGGCATGACGACGAAAACCAAACAGACCGTCTGCTGCATCGTGTCGCTTGCCTTCCTGCTGCCTCTTCTGCGGGGAGCCTACGTTCAGCCGCTCTTCGGTGCGACGGCGGACGGCGCAGGGTTTGGAGGGGTCGTTTCATTCGGATTGTATGGAGTGACGCTCGTTGTCGCTGCACTTGTTTTGGTGGCGGGGGAGAAGGGCGTTGCGCGCTTCCTCGAACGGCGCACTGCGATCGCTGCGCTGACCGTGATCGGATTGGCGGGGTTTTTGCTGTGCTTCCTGCGCGACGGCGCTGCGGTGTTCGGAGGCGCCGCCCTGCTCGCCGTGTTCCTTGCCGGCTCGCTCGCCCTGTGGGCAGAGGTTTTGGCCGGCTTCTCTCCCGCGCGGATGATCGCCTGCGCGTCGGTTGGCTTCGTTGCCAGCTTCTTCACTCATCTGATCGCGCAGCTTCCGTCACCCGTTCCCGATGTGCAGATGCTGCTCGTTCCCCTGGTATCGGGTTCTGCTCGCCTATGGTGCGGCGAGGTGCCCCGCCGAAGCGATCGCAGCTTTTTGGACGCTTCGAAGGAGCTGCCGCTGGGATTCGCTCTCTCGATGGCCTTGTTCTGCCTGGTGGGAAATTTGTTTAGAGGCATTACCGGAGCGTTTCAGACCTCGGTGGTTTCCGACTCGGTCTTTTACATGACTGCCGCCAACCTGAGCATCGGGCTGATCATCATCGTTTTGGTCGTGTTCCATGTTCGAACGCAGAAGCTGCTCTTCTGGTGCTGGTTCGTGTTCTCGCTCGGGTTCCTCGTCGGCGTGTTCCTCTCCGCGTTTCCCGATGGCACGTTGTTGAAGGTGGGATCCGATATCGTCACCTTGAGCCGCGTGGGCATTGAGTTTTTGCTGTTCCTCTGCGTCATCCTCATCATCGCCAAAACCGGTACGTATTCGCCTGGGATGTTGGGAGCGCTGTTCATCCTGCCGGTTGGCCTTTCCGTGCTGCTGCGCGGGGTTGTTGCGCCCTTGGTGGCGCATGCCGTGGGCGAACAGCTGCTGGGCAGTTTTCCCATCATCGTGTTAGGGGCGGGCTTCGCCTTGCTGTTCGCGCAATACGCGTTCGTGGGCAAAACGTACTTCGAAGGCTTCTTCGAGTCCCGCGAAGCGGCGGGCGACGGCGATTGCGAGCAGGATGCTCTGGACAGCCTGCATCGCGCGTACGGCTTGACGGAGCGCGAGACCACCGTTGCTTCCTATATAGCCAAAGGATACAGCCTCAACAAGATAGCCGACTTGCTCTCGCTCTCGCCAAACACGATTCGATCGCACTACCGCTCAATCTACCGCAAGTGCGCTGTTCACAAGCGTCAGGAGCTCATCGAGCTCGTCGAGACGCTCAAAGGCCGAAGCTTGTTGTAAAACTCCTGGTGGTAAGCGAATAGCATGAAACGTGCGACAGAAATGCGCCGCTCTATGCGTATCGCGGATCTTCCCCGCAGTCTAGGGTGCGGTTGTGCGGAGGCGCCGTTGCCCCGCGCGAAACGCAACAAGGGAGGAGATCGTCATGGAACTCGATCGGAGAACGTTCATCAAAGGGGCCGCGCTGAGCGGAGCGCTGGCGGCAACCGCAGGGCTGGCAGCCTGCAGCCCGGCGCAAAGCGGAGAAAGCGACGGCGGTCAGACCGGCGCTTCCGATGCGGGCGCAGGGCAGCAAAGCGGCGATTGGCGCGCTGCCCCCGAGCCCATCGCCGACATCGCCGAGACGGTGGATGCGGACGTCGTGGTCGTAGGGGCGGGCACGTCGGGGTGCTTCGCGACGCTTGCCGCCGTGGAAGCGGGCGCGAAAACCGTGTGCCTCCAGAAAGGCAGCATGGTCATGACCCATGGGGCGGTGTTCGGGGCCATCGGAAGCCGCTGGCAGCAGGAGGCCGGTTACGAGTACGACATCAACGAGATGGCGAACGCGCATGCCCGCTACAATTCGCTTCGGCCGGACATCCGCTTTCTCAAGTCCATCATGGCGGAATCGGCGAAAACGCTTGAATGGATCGCCGACGAGACCGGCACCGACTTTGAGCTGGTGGTCAAGGGAGGCAACCACTACGAGTACGATCAGCCGGTGTTCATGACCGGCCATCGCACGACGGCTGACAAAGCCATCGGCTTGGCGACGCAGATCGCCGACTTGGCGACGTCGAAGGGTGCGGAGTTCTACTTCGATACGCCCGGCGTGCAGCTCGTGAGCGAAGACGGCAGGGTGAAGGGCGTTGTCGGGCAGAGGGAAGACGGCTCCTACGTGCAGTTCAATGCCGCGAAGGGCGTCATCCTCTCCACGGGCGACTACGGTTCCGACTACGCCATGTGCGCTGATCTGTGCCCGTGGGTGGTAGGGACGAACAACTACTACAATCCGCCGTACAACACTGGAGACGGCCACAAGATGGGCACCTGGGTGGGGGCCAAGATGGAGACGCCGCCTCACACGAAGATGGCCCACGTGCACAGCTGCATCGACGGCACGAACCTCACCGACTCGCCCATGCGCACCGATCCGTTCCTCTGGGTGAACCAGAACGGCGAGCGTTTCTGCAATGAGGACATGGAGTACGGCATGATCTGCAACATCGTGTCTGAACAGCCGGGCGATGTGTACTACATCGTCTGCGATGCCACCTATGCGGATCAGCGGAAGACGCGCCGCAATCCTGGGGCCGACATCAAGCAGGAGGCCGTGGACAAGGCCGTCGAGCTCGGCTATTGGATCACCGCCGATACGCTGGAAGAAGCGGCCGAAGCGTGGGAGATTCCCGCCGAAGCGCTCAAGGAAACCGTCGCGCGGTACAACGAGCTGGCCGAGGCCGGCGTCGATGAAGATTACGGCAAGCCGGCTGCGGATCTTGGTCCCATAGCCCAAGGCCCGTTCCATATCGTCCGGGTGTACACCCCGATGGACGTGACCATGGGCGGCCTCATGGTGAACGGGAACATGCAGGTGCTCGACGAGGACGACGCTGTGATCGAAGGGCTGTACGCCACCGGCAACACGCAGGGCGGGTTCTATGGGGCGACGGACTACGATTTGGAAGTCGACGGGTTCAGTCTGGGGCGAGCCGCTACCTCGGGCCGCCTCGCGGGGGAGCATGCCGCAAGGTAACGGATGCAGACGCGCTGCGCCCCGCCGGATGTCCTTTCCGGCGGGGCGCCTGCGTTCGGGCCGTCGCGTGCTCGGCGCTTGCTGCTTGCGAAAACGAATGCGGCCGCCCGATTCGCTCGAGCGGCCGCATATCCGGTTTGCGGGCCGGGGCCGGGGAGGGAGGGAAAGGCCCCGGCCCGTTCCGGAACGATGAAGGCCGGTTCATCTGCGCAGGGGAGCGCAGCATGCCTGCCGACCCGCATGCGGCGCCGAGGAGCGCCGCATGCATGGCAGAGGACGCGCCTTACTTGGCAGCCAGGTCCTTGCCCAGCAGATAGGCGAACGTGTTGCAGTTCATGCCCAGGTTGTGGCCGCAGATGGCGAAGTTGTAGCAGTTCGCGTAGCTGTCGCCCACCATGATGCCCAGGTTGTACAGGCCCTCGATGGGCTCGTTGCTCTCGTCGCACACCTGCATGTTCTCGTTGGTGCGCAGGCCGCCCGTGACGCACAGGAAGTTCGCCGGGCTCATTTCCAGCTTGCAGCCGTAGAACGGGCCTTCCTTGATGGGGGCCAAAAGCGAGGCGTCCTTGTGGAAGTCGTCGTCATGCTTGGCGTCGCACAGCTCGTTGTAGCGCTCGACGGACGCTTTGGCCTGCTCCGGGTCGAGCCCGTCAAGCTGTGCGATGACCTCTTCGATGGTGTCGCCCTTGACGAACGTGCCCTTCTCGACGTTGCTGTCCCACACCTGCAGGTACTCCTCGGGCGTGTAGGGGTTGCGCCCTTCGTTCTCCACGATCGTGGTGCCGAAGGTCTCCCACTGGTCGAACCAGTTTGCATAGGCGGTGTCCCAGATGCCGTAGCGCGTCATGTCAGGCTGCATCATCATGGCGTACGTGCCGTACGAGAAGATGACGTCCTCGTTGGAGTAGCGCTCGCCCTTCTTGTTGAGCAGCAGGCCCGAGAAGTCGGCGATGCTCTGGCGGTAGGGCATGGGGCCCACCGCGTCGATCATGGGAGCGTTCGGAAGGGTCTGCTGCCAAGCGGCGCCTGCCCACAGGCCCATCTTCTGGCCGTCTCCCGGCCCGAGGCCGCCGAACTGGAACATGGCGTCGTAGTCCACTTCGTTGTACTGCAGAAGCGGGGCCACCCACGAGCAGTACTTCGCCATCATGTCCTGGTTCGCGGAGAAGTCGCCGGTGGCCAGCACGATGCCCTTCTTGCCCACGTACTTCACGTAGTTGCCGTCGGGGTCCTTGGCGACGATGGCGGACACGCGGCCGGCGCCGTCGTCGTCGCGGACGAGGTACTGGCCGATGGTGTTGTAGTGAATCTGGCCGCCCTGCGCCTTGATCTTCTCTTCGTACATGGCGATGACCAGGTTCTGGCCGGTAGCGGCGCCGGACTCGGTTCCGTCGGTGGCCTCCACCCAGTTATGCGATCCAGGATGCGCGGTGAACACGCCCTCGGTGTCGGTGTAGCCGATCTCCATGGTGGTGGTGTAGCCCTTGCCCTCCATGAGGTCGATGAGCCAGTTCATCGTGGAGGCGCTGTTGTTGATCCACTTGTACCACTTCTTCTGGTCCACGCGGTATCCGTTGCGGGCCAGCTCCTGGCGGATGTAGCCGTCGATGGTGTCCTTCGTGTAGTCGGTGATGCCCAGGCGCTCGTGGAACTTCGTCCCGATGCCGTGGTTCGAGCCGCCGCGCGCAACCGGCTGCGAGCTTGCCGCGAACAGGATGACGTCGGCGCCCTCCTCCGTCGCGGATGCCGCGCAGGCAAGGCCCGACACACCGGCGCCCACCACGATGATGTCCGCTTCGTAGGTGTTCGTGATCTCGCTGTCAGCCACCGGCTCGGGCGCGACTTCGAACTCCCACGTGCCGTTGTTGATGGTGTCGGCGGTAAGATGACCCGCGCTTCCGCTCGCTTCTCCCGAGCCGGTGCTGCCCGATCCTTCGCTTCCCGACGCGCAGCCCGCCAACCCGAAGGCCGCGGTGCCAGCTCCGGCGAGCACGGCTCCCTTGAGGAAGCTGCGGCGATCGAACGCCGTGTTCTGCATACCCATAGGTTCCTCCTATCCCTCGTGCGCTTCCGCGCACGCTTGTCCAGCAGTTCGCAGTGTAGGCAAAAACGGCGGGCGAACCTCACATGGCATAGGTGAATTTGGCCGTTTTCGCGTGTGATGCGGGGGTTGAACGGGTATGGTGGTACGGTGGGCATACTGAGGGGCATCATGCTCTCGGGGGCCTGCGCTACAGCATCGGGGAGGGTGCCATGTCGGGAAAAAGCTTCCGTGCGCTTGATGCGTACAGCATAGGCTTCGCGGTGTACCTTGTGTTGAGCTCCACGTCCGCATGGGGCCTGCTGCAGCTCGCCTCCCTTTCGTCGTCGTCGTTCGGCGGCATGAACGGCGCCGAGACGGTGCGCTCGATCGGCTACCTCGGCGTTTTGCTGGCGTTCGGCATCGGGTGCCTGTACCTGCCCTCGCGCTGCAAGCGCGACACCACGTTCGTATCCACCGCCTGCCTGCTCATCGGATACGCCGGCTTGTTCGCCTCGATATTCATGCCGGGCGACACTTCGTGGGTGCAGCTGTTTTCGGCGCTGCTCATCGGCATGGGCTCGTCGCTTTCCTTCATCGTGTGGCAGCGCCTGTTCGCCGAGCAGGAAACCGACGGCGCGGCGCGGCGCATCATCGCGGGGTCGGCCCTGTCGGCGGTGCTCTACCTTGCCGTCTCGTGCATTTCGTGGATCTGGCTCTACGGGGCGGCGGTGCTCGTGCTGGTGGCCCTCAACGCGTGGTTCCTCCAGCGCTGCAAAGGGGCGGCGTTCAAACGCTCGTCGGGCAGCATCATCGTGGAGCAGGACGGCGGCAACACGCTGGCCAGCATCGTTTCAAGCGCGGGGCGCTACATGCTGTGCATCGCGGCCATCGGCTACGTGGGGGGCATCTCGCGCACGTTCGCGCAGCAAAGCGGCGGCGGAGGCCTCGTTTTGAACGTGACGCTTGCCGCGGGGATGCTGATCGCGGCGCTTGCGCTGGCGGTGATGTGGGAGAAGGTGCGCGACAAGCTCTCGTTCTCGGCGGTGTACACGGGGCTGTTCTTCCTCGTCATGACCGGTTTCCTGTTCCTGCCGTTCTTCGATGCGGGCTACCGCCTGCTGTTCGCGGGCTTGGCGAACGCCGCGTTTTCCGTCGTCTCGATCTTCATGATGGTGACGTGCATCAAGATAGCCAAGCTGCGGCAGGTCGATCCCATCGCCGTGTTCGGCGTGTTCGCCGGCATCGTGTACGGCGGCGTGCTGGTGGGACGCGCGGTGGGCGACGCCCTCGGGCAGACCTACGACGTCTCGCAGATCCTCGTGATAGCGCTCATGTCCATCTACGTGCTGTCGTTCGCGGGCGTGGTGGCCAACTTCCGCCGCAAGAACAAGGCCGACAGGGAGTTCGACCCCATCGGCGAGATGCCTCCGGCGCAGGAGGGCGAAGGGGCCGCGCGGGATTCGGGCGCGGATGCGGGAGCGGCGCCTGCGGATGAGGCCGGCGCTCCGCCTGAGCCGCTGCTCGTTCGGAAGGTCATCGTCGCGCAGGACATGGTCCCGGTCTACTGCCGCATGATAAAGAAGGCGTACGGCCTCTCGAACCGCGAGACCGACGTGCTGGAGCTGATCATCAGGGGCCGGGACGTGGCCCGCATGGCGGAAACGCTGTTCGTGTCTGAGAACACGGTTCGCTCGCATTGCAAGAATCTGTACCGCAAGCTGGACGTCCACAACCGACAGCAAGTGTTCGACTTGGTCGAGGAATTCAGGGAGAAAGAGGAAGACGATGGCATGTGAGGTCAAGCGGCTCGAAGACGTGGCTGAAGTGCTGGACGGCAGGTGCGGGCCCGTCCGCGGCGCGCAGCGCATCCTGCGCTCGGGCCCGTACCGCCTGTACGTTGAGACGGGCAGCATCCCGTTCGACGACTTCTCGTTCGAGGGTCCGCATCTTCTGCTGGGGTCGGTGTGCAACGTCGAGTCGCCGCAGGGGACGCTGCAGGTGACCAAGGCGACGGGCCGATTCTCCGTGACCGATTTGTACCACGTGGTGGCGTGCGGGAACGAGGACGACACGGAGTACCTGCGGCTCGTGCTCTCCCGCATACCGGCGCGCGATTACGCGGACATGAGCGGGCAGACCGTCCGCCTGTCACCGGCCAGCCTGCGCAGCATCCACGTTCCTTGGCCCGCCAAGGAGGAGCGCCGCGCGTTCGTGCGGCTCATGGGCGAGCACGAGGAACGGCGCCGCACGTGCATCGAGCGCTCGCGCGCGCTGTTCGAGCAGGGGGCTGCGCGCTGTCGGGAAGCGTCGTGGGAGTCGAAGCGCATCGCCGACGTTTGCGTCGTGCACGAGGGGCGGCTCCTCGAGTCCGACGGGCGGCGGGGCGAGGGGCGCCTGCCCGTCGTGTGTTCCCAGGGAATCGTCGGGCGCACCGACGAGGCGGGCGCGGAAGGCCCCTGCCTGGTCCTCGGGCAGGCGGGACAGTACGTGCTGGGATACCGCATGGAGGAGGGCGCGTTCCCCCTTTCGGATTCGCTGGCGCTCACGATGAAGGACGGCCCGGCCGTGCCGTTCGAGGCCGTGGTGCTGGGCTTGGCGGCGCAGGGCGTGCGCCCGCGCCTGCGTGTGGTCGATCGGTCGGTGGAGGCGCTCGCGCTGCCGCTTGCCCAGGTGCCCGGCTTGGAGATAGGCCTGCCGCCCGCGGACGAGGCCGAGGCGTTCCGGCTTGAGGCGCGGGAGCTGCTGGATCGCGTGGACGAGCTGGACCGGGAGGCTTCGGAGGCGCAGCGCGCCGCGGAGGATGCGGCGCGCTTGCTCCTCGCCGGCGACGACGGCTTCCTTGAACGGTTGGCGGATGGCCGTCCGGCCGCGGCGGCAGCCGTCGCGGGCGCCGATCTTGGCGAAGCGCAGGGCTTTTCCTGCCGGGGCGATTCGACGCCGCCCGAAACGGCGGTTCAAGAGCAGGTTCGCGCCCTGGTGGCCGACGTCCTCTCCGCGCTCAGGCAGGCAGGCGAAGTCGCCGCGACGTCGTTCGACGCCGCATGGGAGCTGCTTCCCGCCCTGTTCCTGCGCTCGGTTGACGGGGGCGCGCGGTGGAAGGGCGTTCTGGCCGCATCCGATCCGGCGAAGGCCTGCGACCGGGAACTTGGGCGGCTGGCCGACGAGGAGCCCGAGCTCGGCTTCCTGGCCCAGCTGACGTCGGCGTCCTCGAGCCTTGGCGCGCCGGCGCGCCTGCGCATGCTGCAGGGGCTGGACGCGCTGCCCGACGGGCCGCTTGGGGGCGGGCTCGTGCGCTGGGTCGCGCTCGAATGCGCCGTGGAGCCGACGAGCGCAGGCGGACGTCCTTCCGAGCGGCGGATGGACGCGCCGTGCCCCGACGAGGTGGCTTCGCTTTTGGTCGACGTGGCGCGGGCGTTCCTTCCGGATGCGCGCAGCGCGTTCGACCCCTGCGCGCGCGAAGGCAGCGTGCTCGCCCGGTTGAGGGAGGGCTGTCCCGGCATCTCCTGCTCGGGGCAGGTCGAACGCTTCTCCGACGCGCTGGCCGCCGCGTTGGCGGCACGGTGCGAGGGCTGGGCGTTCGACCCGGATGCGCTGCGCGTGGGCGACGCCTTGCGCGAAGACGCGTTCGTTGGGGCGCGCGCCGACGTGGTTGCGTCCATCCTGCCGCCGAACCAGGGCGAGTGGACGGACGCGCGGCCCGATGCGCATGACGCGCGTTGGGCGTTCGGCGTGCCTCCGCGCAACAAGGCGAACCTAGCCTGGCTGCAGCACGCCCATGCGCACCGGGCGCCGGGAGGCTATGCGGTGCTGGCGGCAGCCGATGCCCTGCTGCACGAGAAGCGGGGCTGCGAGCCCACGGTGCGCGCCGCGCTCATCGCGTCGGGATGCGTGCGGGCCGTGATCGCGCTTCCGGGCGGCTTGTTCGACGATGATCGGCCGCCGCTGTCGATCATCGTGCTGGGCGATCCGCGCGAGGGCGATTGCGAGACGCTGTTCGTCAACGCGCTCGAGTGCGGGACCCCGCGCGTTTCGGATGCTTGGCCGCCCCGTCGCATGGTGGACGCCAAGGCGGCAAAGCGCATCGTCGACGTCGTTGCAACGTGGGCGCGGACGGGCGCGTGCGATCCCGTTCCCGGATTCGCGCGGGCGGCGCGCAAAAGCGAGGTCGAGCAGCTGGGCGACCTCACGCCGTGGTCGTTCGCCTGAGGCGCTTCGCGCCTGCGGGCCGCATTGCGGGGGCGCGCGTCCGACCGAGGCGGCGCCCCATCCGCCCGCGCCAGCGCGCGTTCGATCGAGGGCATGAGAAAGCCACCCGGCGGGGAAGGGGATGCCGGGTGGCTTCCTGCAGATCGGAACGCGGCTGCGAACAGCCTGGGGGCGCGTTCCGCGAGTTTGAGCAGATGCCCTGCGAATCGGATGGGCGACGTTTTGCCGCCCATCCTGTCATGCGGGGCGGGCCCGTGCGCCGCTACAGCTTGGAGGGCGTCACCGTGTTGATGCGGTCGGCTTCGGGCATGTTGCCGCTGGGGATCTCAAGGTCGGCGATCTCCTTGTCGGCGTCTCCGCCCGCGGCGTTGATGCCGGCGATGCGCCCGAAGGTCAGGCAGCGGCCGTGGTTCGTGCCGGGGCAGATGGTGGGGTAGTCGTTGGAGAAGTACTCGCCGCCCGCGGCGCCGCACACGTACAGGCCCTCGATGGGGTTGTTCTCCTCGTCCAGCACGTGGCAGGCCGTGTCCTGGCGCAGGCCGCCCGATGCGGCGAGCAACGTGGACACCAGCTGGCCGGCGAAGAACGGCGGCGTGTCGATGGGCCACAGGATCTCCGGGCGCTTGCCGAAGTCGTCGTCGTTGCCCTTGGCGGCAAGCTCGTTGTAGCGCTCGACCGTGGCCTTCAGGCCCGCGGCGTCGATGCCGGCCTTCTCGGCCAGCTCGTCCAGCGTGTCGGCTTGGAACAGCAGGCCCTGGTCGATCTTGGCCTGGCGCAGCCTCAGCTCCACGTCCATGTCGAACGGCACGCCGTAGCGGCGGTACTGCTGGTCGGACGAGATGCCGCCCGAGATGCCGTCGTTGCACGACTGCGCGAACTTCTCCAGCGAGTTGGCGTCGTAGATGGTGAAGGCCTTGCCCTCGGGCTGGTAGGACTTCACGCACGACTTCGACTGCGTGTTCACGTCCTCGTTCATGAAGCGCTCGCCGTTCATGTTCACGTGCAGGAAGTTGTAGCTCTGCGCGCCGGATTCCAGGTGGATGGTGGCGCAATGGGGTTCGGACTCCTGCATGGCGCCACCCACCCACAGGGCCTGCTTGTGCAAATCGCCCGTGGAGATGCCGAACGGGATGTACAGGCGGCTGTCGGCGTGCCAGGTGAACGGCTGGTAGCGCGAGCGCATCTCGTCGTCGTCAAGGTAGTCGCCCGAGGCGATGATGACCGACTTCGCGTTGATCTGCGTGTAGTTGCCCTCCTCGCCCACGATGGCGCCCGTCACGGGGCCGCTGCCGTCGCGCACCAGGCGCACGCACGGCGTGCTGTAGCGGTACTCCACGCCCAGCTTCTCGCCCTCGGCGATGACGGCGGGGATGAGCACGGCCATGCCCAGGCCGGTGGACACGCCGTCAAGGTAGACGAAGTCGGTCGAGTCGTCGTAGAAGAAGTGCGTGATGGGCTCCTCGGTGTAGTCGGGGCCCTTGTAGAAGCCCGCCCACAGCGTGGGATGCAGGCCCGAATCGGCCACGAGGTCCACGAGCCAGTCCATGCAGGCGCCGGACTTGCGCGCGAACTGCCACATGAGCGGTTCCTTCACGCGGCCGGTCGCCCATTCGATGAGGCGGCGGACGACGTGCGCGTAATCGGCTTCTTCGAACCAGCCCTCGCCCGCGTACTGCTTGACGATCTTGGATCCGTAGGCCGTGATATGGCCGCCGCGTCCAGACCAGGTGTCCTGCTTGTCGATGCACAGCGTCTTGGCCCCGTGCTCGGCCGCCGTGACCGATGCGATGGCGCCCGCGAAGCCGCTGCCCACCACGAGCACGTCCACGTCTTCGGTGCCCTTGATCTGATCGGACGCGATGTCCTCCGGGGGCGTTGCGAACGTCCAATCCACGGCCGCGTTCGCGCCCAGCGGGTTGCCGGCGAGCGATGCGGGATCAGCGGTCGCGCCTCCCGACGCGCCCGCCCCGGAGCCTTCGCCCGCCTGGCCGGAGGGCGCGCATCCTGCAAGGCCCGCTCCTGCCACGCCCAGGCCCGCAAGGCCCGCGCCGACGAGGAACTGGCGGCGGGACACGCCCTGGTTCGAGGCCTGCTCTTGGTTCTTCTTCATGATGGATCTCCCTTCCTCCCTGTGAAAGGCCGCTTCCGGCGGCCGTGCGCAGATCCCTTCTCCGCATGCGGAGCCTGCGCTTCGAGCACGACCTTACGCGCCGCCGGGCGGCCATGCCATCCCCCTTGCGCGGTAACTTTGCTGGTGGGGGCGTCTACCCCCGGGAGGGGTAGACGCGACGGCTTGTGGTACCATGGTTGACGTTCCAGCATATGCTTGGGGAGGGACTATGGGGAGCATGCAAGGCGAGGGCGGCAAGCGGGGCGGCTCGTGGATTCCATCGGCGGTTTCGGGGCAAGCGCAGCCCGGCCGGGCTTTGACGGGCTGGCAGGAGCGGCGCGCCATGCTGGCGTCGTTCGTGCGCGAGATGAGGGCCCATCCCCGGCTCTCGATAGGTTTCGGCCTGTTCTGGACCTGGGTGTGGCTCGTCTTCCAAACCACCTTCTTCAATCCGTCGTTCCCCTCGTCGGGCGACGTCCCGCTTCCCGGATGGACCGTGCCGCTTTCGGCGTACGCGCTCACGTTCCTGCTGCTGGGCTTCGCGCTGAAGTGGCGGGGCATCGTGCCGCAGGGCCGCCGGGTCCGCACCGCCGTTCCCGCGTCCATGTCGTTCGGGGTGGGGCTGTGCGGGATGCTCACGTTCTCGCCTTTGACGGTGCCCGCCGTCAATGCGGCCACCTTGTGCGTCGGGGGCCTGCTGATGGGGGCGGGCACGTCGTGCTTGCATATGGAGTGGGGGCGCGTGCTGGGCGATCTGGGACCGCGCACCACCATCTTCCACGGCGTGGTGGGCACCGTGGTTGCGGCGCTGCTCACCGTGGGCCTGACGCTGCTTCCCGAAGCGGCGGTGTGGGCCGTGGCCTTCATCGTGCCGCCGGCCTGCATGAGGCTGCTCGTCCGCGACGTGCCCGCCACGCCCGCCATGCTCGCGCACGGGCGGGACGCGCAGCTCCATGTGCCGCGCCGGTTCCTGGCGACCTCGTTCGTGCAGGGGCTTTCGTTCGGCATCGTGCAGGCCATCCTGCTGCTCGGCAGCCATGAGGAGCCGGTGACGGCGTTGACCGCCGTGAGCTTCGCGCTGTCGGCCGTGGCGCTGTTCACCTGCGCGCTGTTCTTCCGCATGGACTTCAACCAGCTCATCTACCAAGTGGGCTTCCTCATCATGGCCTTGGGCTACCTGCTTTTGGCGCTTGCGGGCCCCGATGCGTTCGGCGGGCTGTTCATCCACACGCTGGGGTACCGGTTCGTCGATATCATGATGTGGGCCCTGTGCGCGTTCCTCATCAGCCAGCGCGGGCTGCCGGCGAACTGGGTGTTCGCCATCACCACGTGCTTCCTGCTGCTGGGCCAGGTGGTGGGCGCCCTGGTGGGCAGCGAGGTGGCCGGCATGTTCTCGTTGGCGGGCGACGTGGGCGGCGGCCTGGTCACCATCATGGTGTTCGTGCTGCTGGCGGTGTCGCTCGTGCTGAGCGACCGCAAGAACCTGCAGACGGGATGGGGCATGGTCCGTCCAGGAGACATCGACGAGCTTCCCGGCAGCTTCGACCGGGGCTGCGAGCTCGTGTGCCGCCGCTTCGATCTGACCGCGCGCGAGCAGGAGGTGTTCACGCTGATCGCCCAAGGAGAGAGCCGCGCCGGCATCTGCGAGGCGCTGACGCTTTCCAAAGAGACGGTGAAAACGCACGTCCGCAACATCTACCGCAAGATGGACATCCATTCGCAGCAGGACGCGCTCGCCGTGGTGGTGGCCGAGCAGCGGGCGCTCGGCATGGAGGAGGAGGGCGAGCTCGAGGAGCTGCGGATCTGAGCGCTCCGGCATGCGCGGTTCGGCGGACAGCGAAGCGCCGGGGGCGCGCCGGCATGCAGGCGTCGCGCGGCGCTTCGCGGCCTGCGTAACTCAGAGTTTCCCCTGCCGAAAACAGTTCGAAACATTCCGCGATTAGTTTGGTGAGAGCAAGTTGACGACGCGGCTTCCCAGGCGAGCGTGCTATCGTATGCGATGACTGTTACGCGTGGAGGCGCAGAAGGGGGAGGCACCCTTGAAAGCGACGAGTAAGGAGCACACACCCATGGCGCAAGTTTCGGAGATCTACGGCTCGATGGTGTTCAACGAGCACACGATGCAGGAGCGCCTGCCTTCTGCGACGTACAAGAGCTTGCTCAAGACCATCAACGAAGGCAAGCCGCTCGACATCGAAGTGGCGAACGTCGTCGCGCATGCCATGAAGGAATGGGCCATCGAGAAGGGCGCGACCCACTTCACGCACTGGTTCCAGCCGCTCTCCGGCGTCACGTCCGAGAAGCACGACGGCTTCCTCGATCCCACCGGCGACGGCCGCGCCATCATGAGCTTCTCGGGCAAGGAGCTCATCCAGGGCGAGCCCGACGCGTCCAGCTTCCCCTCCGGCGGCCTGCGCGCCACGTTCGAGGCCCGCGGCTACACGGCATGGGACCCCACCTCCTACGCGTTCATCAAAGACGAGGTGCTGTGCATCCCCACGGCGTTCTGCAGCTACACGGGCGAGGCGCTTGACAAGAAGACGCCGCTCTTGCGCTCCATGAGCGCCATCGACGTGCAGGCGAACCGCGTGCTCGAGCTGTTCGGCGAGCCGCACCAGCGCGTCGTGACCACGGTGGGCTCCGAACAGGAGTTCTTCCTCATCCCGGAGAAGGAGTACGAGCGCCGTGAAGACCTGGTGCTCACCGGGCGCACGCTGTTCGGCTACGCGCCGTGCAAGGGCCAGGAGCTCGAGGAGCATTACTTCGGCGCCATCCGTCCCACGGTCAACGAGTTCATGAAGGAGCTCGACGACGAGCTGTGGGCGCTCGGCGTGCCCGCCCGCACCAAGCACAACGAGGTGGCCCCGGCCCAGCACGAGTTGGCCCCCATCTTCGCGAACGCCAACCGCGCCATCGACGAGAACCTGCTCACGATGGAAAAGATGCAGCTTCTGGCCTCGCACTACGGCCTGGTGTGCCTGCTGCACGAGAAGCCGTTCGAGGGCATCAACGGGTCGGGCAAGCACAACAACTGGTCCATTTCGGCCGGCAAGAAGAACCTGCTCGATCCGGGCGACAACCCGATGGACAACCTGCGCTTCCTCGTGTTCCTGACCGCCGTCATCCAGGCTGTCGACGACTACCAGGAGCTTTTGCGCATGTCCGTGGCCTCGGCCGGCAACGATCACCGCTTGGGCGCGAACGAGGCGCCGCCCGCCATCATCTCCATCTTCCTGGGAGATGAGCTGGGCGCCATCGTGGACGCGCTGGTCAGCGACAGCGACTACACGAGCGCGGAGCGCGTGGCCATGGACCTGGGCGTGGCCGTGCTGCCGAACTTCCTCAAGGACAACACGGACCGCAACCGCACGAGCCCCTTCGCGTTCACGGGCAACAAGTTCGAGTTCCGCATGCCCGGATCGCATGTGAACCTGTCGGATGCGAACATGATCCTCAACACGGCCGTGGCGAAGAGCCTGAAGGGCTTCGCCGACGCCATGGAGGGCCTGTCGGGCGAGGCGTTCGAGGCGGCGGCCATCGCGTACCTGAAGAAGACGCTTGCCGAGCACCAGCGCATCGTCTTCAACGGCAACGGCTACGCGGACGAGTGGCCGATCGAGGCCGCCCGCCGCGGCTTGGCGAACAACAAGACCACGGCCGACGCGCTGCCCTGCGTGATCGAGCGGAAGAGCATCGACCTGTTCGAGGAGTTCGGCGTCCTTTCCGAAACCGAGGTTCGCAGCCGCTACGAGGTGAAGCTTGAGAAGTACAACAAGCTCATCAACATCGAGGCCCGCGTGATGAAGCGCATGGGCCGGCGCACCTACCTGCCCGCCATCAACCGCTATGCGTCCGAGGTCGCCTCGAGCGTGGCGGCCTTCAAGCAGGCGGCCGTCGGCGCCGAGACGAGCTCGCAGGAAGAGCTGCTCCAGAACCTGCTGGCCGGCATCAAGGAGATCACCGTGCAGCTGAAGGCGCTCGACGACGCGTGCGCCAAGGCCGACGAGTTCGAGGACGAGCAGGCCCGGGCCGACTTCAACGCGCACGAGCTCATTCCCATCATGGACAGCCTGCGCGCGGCCGTGGACGCCATGGAGATCATCACCGACCGCAACCACTGGCCGGTGCCCTCGTACAACAACATGCTGTTCTACGTGTAGAACGTGGGGCTTCCGGCGGCCGCGAGCCGCCGGAACCGCTCGACGCCGCGACGGGCCGCATCGCCCGGTCGCACGGTGCGGAGAAGACGCGCCCCGGAGCTTCCCTTGGACTGCTCCGGGGCGCGTTGCGCGTTGGATCCCAAGGCGGCGGGACGGCGCAGCCTGGCGAGAAGCCGGAAGTGGACAAAACCGCCTTCGAATGTGCAGTTTCCGAGGCCGATTCGGGCTCTTTACGCATCGCAGCTGCGCATAATACCTGATCGCAGAGTTTTCGCGCTCGGCTATGCAGCCTGCGAGTGCACATTCGAAGGCGGTTTTGTCCACTTCTGGCAAAACGCTTGAATCGAAAAGCCCCCCACGCTCGTCGGCGCCCGGTTCGCCGGGGAGTCTATGGAAGTGCTGGATTCTCCAGCCGGCCGGGCGCGCGTTTGCTAGCATACAGGCGAACGTACAGGCGAAGCCGCGCGATCGGAGCGCGGGAACGGAGCACCTCATGCCCGATGCATCGAAACGGGAAGCCCTGCCCTGCAGCAAGAAGGCGATCGTCCTCTGGGGGTTGGCGGCGCTCGCCGCCGTGGCTGCGGCGGCCCTCGTGGTCGTGCGGTTCGACGATGTGCTGAGCGTGCTGGGCGCGGTGTGGCAGGTGCTGGTCCCTTTGCTGTTGGGCGCGGTGGTCGCGTATCTGCTCAACTTGGTGATGGCACGGTGGGAGTCGGTCTACTTCCCGAATTCCGAAAGCGTCGTCGCGGCCAAAACGAGGCGCCCCGTATGCCTGCTGCTGTCCGTTGCCACGGTTGCGGCCGTGGTCGCCCTCATCGTGTTTTTGGTGTCGAGCGAGATCAAAGAGGCGTTCGCTGCTCTGGGCCATGGCGTCGTGGCCGCATTCGGCACGCTGGCCGAATCGGGGCTGGACTTCGCGGGCTTGGCGTCGATGCTGCCTCATGATGCGGCTGGCTGGCAGGAGATGGCGCAGAGCGTGTTTGACGGCGCGGGAGGCGCAACAGGTCTTTTGACGTCGGTTGCCAGTGCGGGCGGGCAGGTGGCCCACGGCGTCGTCGGCATGGTGGTTGCCCTGGTGTTCGGGTTCTTCGTGCTCGTGGACAAGGAGCGCGTGGTGGCGGGTGCGAAGAGCCTTGCGTCTGCTGTATTGTCCGAACGGGCCTACGGGCGCGTGTCCCACGCGGCGAAGGTGGCGGACGACTGTTTCTCGCGCTTCATATCGGGACAGCGCATCGAGGCCGTCATTCTGGGCTGCCTGTGCGCTCTCGGGCTGAAGCTGTTCGGCTTCCCCTACGCGGCGGCCATCGGGCTGTGCGTGGGCGCCACCTCGCTGGTGCCGCTTGTAGGCGCTTGGGTGGGCGGCATCGTGGGCGCCCTCATGATCTTGTCCGTGTCGCCCATGCAGGCCGTGTGGTTCGTCGTGTTCCTGCTGATTCTCCAGCAGATAGAGGGGCACCTTATCTATCCGAACGTCGTGGGCACTTCGGTGGGGGTGCCGGGCATCTGGGTGCTCGTGGCGGTGTTCGTGGGAGGCAGCCTGTTCGGCATCGCGGGCGTCCTGCTGGGCGTACCCGTGGTGGCCACCGTCCGCCGGCTCGTGTTCGAGTACCGTGCGGAGAAGGCCGCGGACGCAGGCGACGACGACGGTTCGGGAACCGCAGATGCGAGGTCCGACGATGCGGATGCGGTCCGACCGCCCGATGCTGCATCGCGGGCATGACGATCGTCTTCCGCCAAGATCGGCCATGCGCCATTGAACGAACCTTTGCTGCTTCGATCTGCCGTTACCGTGCGACGGGGCATGCACTATAATGAAGCGCCTGCGAGCGCCGCCGCATGCTCGCAGGCTCCGATACCGCATTCGCCCGCGCGTCGGCGTCGAGCCCATCCTTCGCAAAGGAGCCCCTCTATGGCGATAGCATACGCTGGACGGCCGATCGGCAAAACCGCATGATCGAGTATTTCCGCACGAACGAGCAGCAGATGCTCCAGAAGATCGACCAAGAGGCTCCCGGATGCTGGATCGCGGCGTTCGAGCCGACCTCCGCCGAACTTGCCTGGCTGATCGAGCGGTTCGGGCTCGAAGAGGAGGATGCGCGCGCTGCGCTCGACCTCGAAGAGGTGTCGCGCATCGAACGCAACGGGGACTACACCATGTTCATCTTGGACACGCCGGTGCACGATCGCTCCTCCCATGAGCGCAGCTACAAAACCATCCCGTTCTCCCTGTTCGTGACGCCGACCAACGTGGTGTCCGTTTGCACGGTGTGCAAGATCCCGCTCGTCGGGCAGCTCATGGCCCGCAAGGGGGTGGCGAGCACCGCCGACGCGGGGGCGTTCGCCGGCGACGTCCTGATGGCCTCGTCCGCAGCGTACTTCATGGCGCTGCGTCTCATCAACCGGCGGCGGATCGAGCTCATGGCCGCCGTCGAGCGTCCCTCGCGCAAGGATTTGGAAGACCTGTACAACCTCGACTCGTCGCTGGTGTACTTCAAGACCTCGCTGGCCACGAACGATGCCGTGTTCGAGAAGCATCTGCGGCGGTTCCCCTTCCCGGCGAAGGACGACCGGGAACGCTTCGACGACGTGATGATTGAGAACCGCCAGGCGCTTGAGACGACGCGCATATACTCGGAGATACTCGACTCCACCATCGAGCATTTCGGCCTGATCATGAACCACGATTTGAACCGCACGATGCAGGTTGTGGCGACGGTCTCGCTCGTCCTCTGCGTGCCGACCGCCGTGGCGGGCCTGTTCGGCATGAACCTGCTGGGCATACCCTTCGACGACGCTCCCTGGGGGTTTGGCGTGGTGTCCGGGTGTACGGTGCTCGTCTCGGCAGCGCTCCTGCTGGTCCTGAAGAAGCTCCGGTGGTTCTGAGCCGTTTCGACGGGCGCTCCCGGCGGCGCGAGTCGAAGGCAGGCCGCAGCGTCTGCGGCCCCGCCGTTCTGTCCCTTTCGTCGAAAAATCGACAGTTTGCCGGAATGGAAGGCGCACTTTAGCCTATTGGAGTACAATAGGCGAACCTATAGGAACGATACCCGCACGTCAGACCGCATGGGCTCGTTCGTCTCCCGTTCGGCTGCCGCTGAGAGGGAACGAGCGCATGCGGCGGCGTCCGAGGCTCACGCGAGGAAGGGCGCGAACATGGCAGACATCACCGAAGTCGACTACATCTGGAAGAACGGGGAGCTGATCCCTTGGGCTGAGGCGACCACGCACGTTCTGTCCCACTCGCTGCATTACGGTTCCGGCGTGTTCGAGGGCATCCGCTGCTACCAGGATCCCGATACGAAGAAGAGCCAGGTGTTCCGCCTGCGCGACCACATGGAGCGCCTGCATCGCAGCTGCAAGATAGCGCTCATCGACCTGCCGTACACGGTGGACGAGCTGTGCGAGGCCACGCTCGAGGTCATTCGCAAGAACAACCTGCCGTCCTGCTACATCCGCCCGCTCGTGTACCGCGGCTACGGCGTGATGGGCGTCGATCCCACCGGCGCTCCCACCGACGTGATCATCGCCGTGTGGCCGTGGGACACCTACCTGGGAGCCGACGCGCTCGAGAACGGCGTGGCCGTGGGCGTGTCGTCGTGGCGCCAGCGCACGAACAACTCCATCCCGCCTGCGGTGAAGGCGACCGCGTCCTATATGAACTCCATCCTGGCGAAGCTCGAGGCGAAGGAGCACGGCTACGCCGAGGCCATCATGCTGAACGAGGCGGGCCTTGTGTGCGAGGGCACGGGCGAGAACCTGTTCGTGGTGCGCGACGGCATCCTGTCCACCCCGCCTTTGTCCGACGGCCTGCTGGAAGGCATCACGCGCGACACGGTGCTGTGCTTGGCCGATGATCTGGAGATACCCGCCATCGAGGAGAGCCTCACCCGCTCCGACCTGTACGTGGCCGACGAGGTGTTCATGACCGGGTCCGCGGCCGAGCTCACGCCCATCGGCAGCGTGGACGGCCGCGTGGTGGGCAAGCCCGGCGAGATCACGCGCGCGCTGCAGGACCGGTACTTCGACGTGGTCTACGGCAGGATCGACGACTACGCCGAATGGGTGACTGAGATCTAGGAGATCCGGCGGCTTGACAGCCGCCGGATCGCGTCGATGCTGCGCGGGGCTGCGATACCCAATCTTCGCGCGATGCCGCAAGCTTGCGTACCGAAGTACGCGGCGCTCGCGCCATCCCACGAATCTCGGGCATCGCAGCCCCGCTCGCTGGCATCGTTCGACCCGCGAGGTTCTGTTCGCGCTTCGCGCGAATGCCCGGAAAGGAGCGCGCATGACGAAAATCCTCACCTACGACTGCACGTTGCGCGACGGGGAGCAGAGCGAGGGCATCGCGCTGTCGCTCGAGGACAAGCTGCGCATCGTCGAGCGCCTGGACGCATTCGGCGTCGACTTCATCGAGGGCGGCTACCCCGCGTCGAACCCGAAGGACATAGCGTTCTTCCAGCGCGTGCAGGAGCTGCCGCTTTCGCACGCGAGGATCGCGGCGTTCGGATCCACCTGCAAGAAGGGCGTCGCCCCTGAGGACGACCAGGGCCTGGCCGACCTCATGGGCAGCGGAGCGCCCGTGGTCACCATCGTCGGGAAGACGTGGGACGAGCAGGTCACCCGCGCTTTGCAGACCACGTTGGACGAGAACCTGCGCATGGTGCGCGAGTCGGTAGCCTACCTCAAGGCCCAGGGCCGCATCGTGGTGTTCGATGCCGAGCACTTCTTCGACGGCTACAAGGCCAACGCCGCCTACGCGCTGGCATGCGTGCGCGCGGCGAGCGAGGCCGGCGCCGATTCGGTCGACCTGTGCGAGACGAACGGCGGCGCGCTGCCCCACGAGGTGGAAGAGATCGTGCGCGCGGTGGCCGAGGCGCTTCCCGCCCAGCAGCTGGGCATCCACTGCCACAACGATTCGGGCTGCGCCGTGGCCAACACGCTCGCGGCGGTGCGCGCCGGCGCAACCCAGGTGCAGGGCACCGTGAACGGGTACGGCGAACGCGTGGGCAACGCCGATTTGCTCACCATCGTCGCCGACCTCGAGCTCAAGATGGACCGCACCTGCGTGGGCGAGGAGAACCTGCGGCAGCTGACCGGCGTGTCGCAGTTCGTGGCCGAGACGTGCAACATGTCCGTGCCGAACCACCACCCCTACACGGGCGCATCGGCGTTCGCGCACAAGGGCGGCTTGCACGCCAGCGCCATCGCGCGCTTTCCCGAGGCGTACGAGCATGCGCGCCCCGAAAGCGTGGGCAACGCGCAACGCATGCTGGTGAGCGAGCTGGCGGGCAAGGCGTCGCTCGTCGCCAAGGCGGCCAGCTTGGGCATCGACCTCGCGTCCTGCCCCGACAAGACGCAGGACATCCTGGACGACATCAAGCGGCGCGAGGCGTGCGGCTACTCCTACGAGGTGGCCGACGGATCGCTCGCCTTGCTGCTGCAACGGCATCTGGGCGCGTATCGCCCGCACTTCACGCTGGAGAGCTTCCGCGTCATCGTGGACGACCACGAAGACACCGGCGCGCTGGCCAAGGACGCCATGAGCGAGGCCACCATCAAGATACACGTCGGCAACCAGCGCTTCGTGGCAACGGGCGAAGGCGCGGGTCCGGTGGGCGCCCTCGACAACGCGCTGCGCATGGCCATCACCGCGTTCTATCCAGAGCTCGCCGACATCGAGCTGGTGGACTACAAGGTGCGCATTCTCGACGAGAACGTGGGCACCGATGCCATCACGCGCGTCGTCATCACCACGCGCGACAAGCACGGCAGCTGGGGCACGGTGGGCGTGTCGGAGAACATCATCGAGGCGTCGTGGAACGCGCTCGTCGATTCGGTCGAGTACGGTTTGACGAGGATGCCGGTTCCGGCGTCCTGACGGACGGCGGGCCGTGCGGCCGATAGGACAGGGAAGGTCGATACCATGAGCGAGCTGAGAACTCCCGAAGTCGAGGACCTGCTGCGCGTGTTCGCGGCGCTCGACGACGAGGACACCATCTTCTCCCTGCTCGAGGACTTGTTCACGATCCGCGAGATCAAGGAGACGTCGCAGCGGCTGGCCGTGGCGCGCCTGCTGGACGCGGGGAGGTCCTATGCTTCGATCGAGGAGGCAACGGGCGCCTCGGCAACCACGATCGCGCGCGTCTCGAAATGCCTGAGCTACGGCTCCGGCGGCTACAACGCCGCCCTCAACGCTTTGGACGATGCGAAGAAGGCGGGCCGCTGACGCGCCGTGCCGCCAAGGCCGTTGCGGGGGCGCATCGTGTCGGCAACGCCGCTCTTGCCATGATGGCTGAAAACACGGTCGAATGCGCAGTCGCCGAGCGCGAAACCAGGCACGAGAATTTCGCGACCAGGCGTTTTGCGCGACCAAGGCGCGCGAAGGGCGCGAATCGGCCCCGCAGACTGCACATTCGACCGCGTTTTCGGTCATTTCCGATTCAGCCCGAGCCAGCCGCGCCAGCCTGGTTTGTGCTGGCGTTCCCGGCGGGCATCGGGGTCGATTCGCCGGCTGAACGAGGGGCGCATGCGCGGGCGGAGGGGGACGAAGGCGCCGCAGGGGGGAGCGGGGCGTTGCCGCTGCCCGCGCGCCTGACAAGTGCAGAGCTGCTTCAATGCGGTATCATAGGCCTGATTTCAATGCCGTCACCTTGCTTGTGAAGGAGAGTCCGCATGACCACGTTGTTCGTCAATGCATGCATGCGCGGGGAAGCGTCCCGCACGCTCGCGCTGTGCCGCGAGTATTTGGAAGGCGTCGAGGATGTCGTCGAGGTCGATCTGGCAGAGCTCGGCCTCAAACCCTTCGACGCCGCCATGGTGGCCTATCGCAGCGAAAAACAGCAGGCCGGGGAATGGGACGATCCCATCTTCACATTGTCGCGCCAGTTCGCCGAGGCGGACGACATCGTCGTGGGAGCGCCGTACTGGGACCTGTCGTTCCCAGCGGCGCTCAAGATTTACCTTGAGCATGTGAGCGTGTGCGAATGCACGTTCCATTATACGGAGGACGCCCGCTGCGAAGGCATCTGCAAAGCGCGCACCCTCACGTATATCGCCACGTCCGGCGGCTCCGTGGAAGGGGCCAACTTCGGATACGAATACCTGTGCGGCATCGCGAAGATGTTCGGCATCCCGGAAACGCGGTTCGTGGCTGCTGAAGGGCTGGACATCGTGGGCATCGACGTGGAAGCTCAGCTGGACAAAGCGCGCGAGCAGCTGGCGAAGCTCCGGTGAGCATCGCGTCTCCCCGGGATTCCCTCTCCGAAGCGGCGCCTGCAGGGCGCTTCGAGCATCCGGTTCGGCTCGAGGGCCTGCTGGACGCCGCCGATGCGGCTACGATGGTCGGCCGCGCGCTCGGGCTCGTCGACGAGCGCTTGGTCGACCACGGGCTGCGCGTGGCCCGCATGCTCGATGCCATGATGGAAGTCGACGGCTCGCTTGATGGGCGGCAACGCGACGGGCTGCATATGGCCGCGCTTCTGCATGATGTGGGAGCGTACCGCACCGAAGAGATCGACCGTCTGGTTTCGTTCGAGACCGGCGACGTGTGGGAACACTCGTTCTACGGCTGCCTGTTCTTCAAGGAGCTGTCGCCGCTTCCCGAGTACGCCGAGATCATCCTGTACCATCATATGCCGAACAGCCTGTTCGACGGACAAGACGCTGCCGTGCGCTTCCTGTCCCAATGCTTGCAGGTCGCCGATCGTGCCGACGTGCTGCTGCTCGATCACCCCGAACTCGATGCCGACGAACTGCTCTGCGCGTTGGAGGGCGCAGCGCAGGGCCGGTTCTCGGACGAGGCCGTCGCCTTGTTCGCGGAGGCCGTGCATCGGTTCGACCTCGTGAAGGCGCGGCGCTCGGGTTTCGAGCGGGAGTTTCCGATGCGGGTTTTCCGGAACGGCGGAGAGGCGGTGCCGTATCTGGACATGCTGGTGCATGTGATCGATTTTCGCAGCCGGCATACCGTCGCCCATACCGTGACGACGGCATGGACGGCATACGGGCTGGCCGTCCGCATGCTGGCGGACGACGATGCCGTTCGGCGCGTGTACCTGGGCGCGCTGCTGCACGACGTGGGCAAGATCGGCGTGCCCTTGTCGGTTCTGGAGAAGCCCGGCCGCCTCGATGAGGCCGAGACGGCCGTCATGCGCACGCATGTGAAGCTTACGGAGCGCATCCTCTGCGGGCTCGTCGACGACGATGTGCTGCAGGTTGCCGTGCGCCATCATGAGAAGCTGGACGGTTCCGGCTATCCATGCGGGCTGCGCGGCGATCGGCTGACGATGCCTGAACGGATCGTCGCGGTAGCCGACATCGTGAGCGCGCTGGTGGGCACGCGCAGCTACAAGGAAGCCTATCCCAAAGACAAAGTGCTGGGAATTCTTTCCGACCAAAGCGAGCGGGGCCTGGTCGATGCGAGCGTGGTCCAGGTCATGGTGAGGGACTACGACGAGATCATGGAGGACGTCGGCCGTGCGACCGCGCCCATCGAGGCAACCTATCGACGGGTGCAGGACGGGTATCGGCGGCTGCTGCAAACGCTCGGCGAAGCGGCACCGCCGCGCAAAAGCCGCACTCCGAATCCGAACGCGTAGCCGTTAGCGTCGGCGGGCGAACGCTTCCAGCACGAGCTGGGCGCGGGTGCCGATGGGCGTCGCGTTCTCGGCGAGGAAGCGGGGAACGTCCTCGACGGCGAGCGCGAACGGCTCGATGAATTCCGACGGCTCGGGCTGCGCGTCGGCCACCTTCTCCACCTGCGCGAACACGACGTGCACGCTCTCGTCAGTGAGCCCGGTGGACGAGAAGCCCGCCTGCGGCAAGGGGTCGAGGGCCGCTTCGCCCAGGTCGCTGCGCAGGGCGTAGCCCGTCTCCTCGCGCAGCTCGCGGTCGACGCAGTCCTCCAATCGCTCGCCCGGTTCGACGAGGCCGGCGGGAAAGGCGATGCACCAGCTGTTGAGCGGGTAGCGGAATTCGCGGATGAGCAGAAGCCGTCCGTCCTCGGTCTGCGGCACGATGCACACGGCGTCGGCCGTGGGCGGCTTGCCGGCTGCGCGCGCTTCGAGCTCGCTGCGGTACGCGTCGACGCCCTTTCGCGAGGCGCTTTCGTATTCATAGGACGACCCGTCGGGCAGGGTGTAGGTGAGGACGTACTTGTTGATCCATCCAGAGGAAACCTGGCGGACGTTGGCAAGCCGGGGCGTGTCGGGGCGAGTGTCGGGCATGGATCCTCTTTCGTCGTCGGGGTATGTCTGCGATGCGCGGTCCGTGCGGCAGTATAGCAGGCTCGCGTGCACATCGAGGCTGCCTGTTCGTCCGCTGCTAGAAATCGAACACCGCGCCCACGTTTGCGGCGATGCACAGGTCCGCGTGGCGATCGCGCGGGGTGGGGGTGCGGTTCACGATGACGAGGCGGTCTCCGGTGAAGTAGTCGATGAGCCCTGCGGCCGGGTACACGGCCAGCGACGTGCCGGCCACGACGAGGAGGTCGGCTTGCGCGATGGCCGCGACGGCGCCGTTCAGCACGCGGTCGTCGAGCGGTTCCTCGTACAGCACGACATCGGGTTTCACGATGCCGCCGCACGCTCGGCAGCGCGGCACGCCGTCGGGCGCCTGCGCGCGCAGTTCCAGCAGCTCTTCGACGGAATGCGCTGCGCCGCAGTCCATGCAGAAGTTGCGCAGCACGCTGCCGTGCAGCTCGTAGACGAGCGAGCTGCCCGCTTTCTGATGCAGGCCGTCGATGTTCTGCGTGACGACGGCCGACAGGGTGCCGGCGGACTCGAGCTCGGCGAGCTTTTGGTGCGCTTGGTTCGGCTGCGCGCCCAGCGCGATCATGCGCTCGCAATAGAAGTCGAAGAACTCGCGCGGGCGGGCGTCGAAGAAGCTGCGGCTGACCATCTGCTCGGGCGGATAGGGGTACTTCTGGGAGAACAAGCCGTCCGAGCTGCGGAAGTCGGGAATGCCGCTTTCGGTGGACACGCCTGCGCCTCCGAAGAACACCATGCCGCCCCGGGGCGCCTCCCGTACCCATCGGTGAAACGTTTCGATGTCCTGCTCCGTGCGGCTGTCCGCGCGCTCGTCCATATCGGCTCCTCCACGTTCGGTGCGCCCGCTCTCCCTTTGACGCATGATACCACGAGCGGCGCTTCCGCGATGTTTCATGTGAAACATTTGTTCTGTCAATCCAGGTGTTTCACGTGGAACATTTACCAGTTTCCGCAGAGCGGCATGCGTGGCAATGCCGTTTCGGCTGCGTGGGGTGAACGATCGCATGGAGCGTGCGGAGAGCGCCTCCCGCATGCGGCGAGCATCTGCATTTCGCACGCACAAGCAGAAAGGCGGCCTTCCGGCCGCCTTTCCCGCGCCTATGCCTATCAGAGTGCCGGGCGCTTGCGCCTAGCCTTCGATGGCGATGGTCTTCTTCTCTTCGAGCTTGGGCTGCTCCTGCTTCTTCGGCACGTCCACCTTCAGGACGCCGTCTTCGAACTTCGCCTTGATGTCGTCCTGTTCCACATCGTCGCCCACGTAGAACGTGCGGCTGCACTTGCCGCTGAAGCGCTCCTTGCGCACGAACGTGCCCTTGTCGTCCTTATCCTCGGACTCGCTCTGCGTCTGGGCGGTGATGGTGAGGTAGCCGTCCTTGAGCTCGGCCTGCACGTCGTCTTTCTTGAAGCCGGGCAGGTCGATGGTCAGCTCGTAGCCGCCGTCGTTCTCCTTGATGTCGGTGCGCATGAGCGTGGGCGCCATCTTCTGCATCGGGGCGGAGGCCGCGTCGAAGAACGCGTCGAACGGGTCGGTCATCAGTTCGCTCAGCAGGTTGCGGTTCCTTCTCATCGGTACCATCATGGCCATGTCGATCATCTCCTTGCATCGTGTGGAACCTGTTTTCCGGAGTCGAGGCATTCAGCCTCGTAGAAAATCTTAGTCCCTAGCTATATGGTTTTCTCTGTACAATGCTGTTATAAAACGCACGATTAGCACTGTCAAGTTTCGAGTGCCAAAAGTTACGGTTTCGTCAACTTGCGACGGTGCGCTTATCGAGCATCCTGCGCGACGCCGCGAACTCTGCGCTCGCAGCGACCTATCTTACCGCCTGTGCGCAAGGCGCACGGCGATGCGCTTGTGCGACCGTCAAACCGAAAAGCCTCCGGCATGCGTTCGTCAAGCAGGCTCCATTGACTGTGATATCGCGATGCGGAGAGGAGCGGCTTTGCGAACGCTTCGCCCTTGGTTTCGCGAGCACGCTGCTCTTCATTTTGCGGCACTTTCCTCTTTGGGTTTTCGAAGCGCCGTTGCGCCCACGTTGCAGCATCGTTTTCCGTCGCGAGGAGACGATGCTCTATACTGGTGCGCGTTGAGGGAAAGGACGCGGCGATGACCGTCATCGGCCTCATATCGGACACGCATGGGCACCTGCAGAGCCAAGCGCTCGCAGCGATGGCCGATGTCGACCATATCATCCACGCGGGCGATATCGGCGGGCCTTCGATCCTGCACGAACTGGAGGCCCTCGCGCCCACCACGGCCGTGCTGGGCAACAACGACTTCGACGAGTACGGCGAGCGGGTGGGTTTGTTCGCGCATCCGGTGATCGACGGCGTCCGGTTCCTGGTCGCGCACTACCCGCGCGACGTGCGCATAGGCTTCAACGGCAGCCGGGCCCTGTCGGCGGGCGATCCTTTGCCGCAGGTGTGCGTGCACGGCCACACGCACGTGCCCGAGCTCCTCGTGGGCGCCGAAGCGAGGCCGGCGTCCTACCTCGTCTGCCCCGGCGCCGCCTTCCGTCCGCGCGGCGGGTTCCCGAAGTGCACGGGACGCATGCTCGTGGACGACGGCCGCGTTCTGGGCGCGCGCATCGTCTCCTTCGACGGCTCGACCGTGTTCGAGGTGGGCGAGACGGCGTAGCGCGAAGCAGAAGGTCGCAGCGCGGCAGTTTCTGGCTTCGCGTCAGTCGGCGCTTCACGATGGGGAGAAGTCGATGCACGTTGTCGGAGACACGTTTTCGCTCAAAAAACACGCCTCAATCGCTGAAGCGTGTTTTTTGAGCGAAGCGCGCCCGTGCACGTCGGGCCAACCCCTTACGCGGGGGAGGCGGGCATCGCGGCGGCTTTCGCCTTGCGCTGCAGGGCCTTGCGCGTCCTGCACAGCACGTACGCGGCCATCACGACGGTGTACACCGTCAGGCTCACGACGGCCGTCTCCTTGCCCGCGAGCGCAGAGGGCGCCAGGAACAGGGCCAGGTGGACGTAGATGAGCACGTAGAACGGGTAGGCGAGCCGCTGGATGCTCTTCCAGCCCGAGGCCTTCATGCGCTGCTTCACCGCAAGCAGCGACGTGGCGAACAGGACGGCCATGAGCACGACCAGCGCCAAGGCGATCGCGAACGCGCATACCAGGCTGAACGACGGCAGCGAAGCGAGGCGCGGCAGGTACGAGGCCGCGTAGTACGCGATGTGCCCCACGGCGAATATGCACGCCATGATGGAGAGCTGGCGCCGGACGGCCATGATGCGCGTCCTCAAGGGCGAGGAATCCCGCAGCGCGCCTGCGAACATGACGATGGAGAAGAGCAGGAACGCGAGCGCGCATCGCTGCAAGAGCGGAAGGAAGTAGGGCCACAGGCCGCCGGTCGCGTTGGTTGCCGAGCCGTAGAAATACGCTCCTACGAGAAGGACGGACAGGGCGTAGAACAATGCGGGACAGCGTTTCAGCGGCTTCTCGCATGCTGCGATGAGCGCGATGGCGATGACGAGCGCGACCAAAAACCTCATGACCAACCCCCTCTGATCTAACCGTTCTGTCATACTATCATAGTATAGAATGAATATCAACGCCCACGTAAACTGCTCTATCAGCACCTCGAAGCCTGCAAATAGCGTTACATTATCCTTAAGATAGATAGCTCTAAACAGGCGCTTTGCATTGACTGTCCTACATGCGGGTGATAGTATGGCCGTACTGAGAGCTATCATACAAAAGTATGACGGTTGTGGTATGCACCGAACTCTCACGTGTCGTGGTTGGAATTGTCGGGGGGACGATTCGATCGAGGGCCTCGTCTCCCGGACGCGATCTAGAGGGGGTCAAACGTGGACACGACATTGACGCGGCGAAGTTTCGTCAAGTGGGGAACGGCAACGGCCGGCGCGGCGGCGCTCGTGGGATTCACGGGATGCGCGCCTTCCGACGACGAGTCGGGGGAAGGCCAGGCGGGCACCGAGGGTGCGGGCGAATGGAAGACCGGCGCCTGCATGAACAACTGCAGCTGCGGCTCCTCGCGCTGCCTGTTGCGCGTGTACGTTGAAGACGGCGTGCCGCTGAAAATCCGAACCGACGAGCAGGACGAGGACTCGCGGGAGACGCCGCAGCGCCGCGCCTGCCCGCGCGGCCGCGCCCAGATCGGCAACATGATGTCGCCCGCGCGCATCAAGTACCCGATGAAGCGCAAGGGCTGGAGCCCCGACAATCCGAACGGCGAGATGCGCGGCAAGGACGAGTGGGAGCGCATCAGCTGGGAAGAGGCGCTCGACTACATCGCGGCCGAGATCAAAAAGACCATGGACCAGTACGGCAACCGCGCCATTCTGAGCGCCGCCTACGATGACATCGGCGACACGTACTTCGATCCGGTCATCTGCATGTTCAACCTGATGGGCGGCGCGATGCACCACGACCTGGGAACCGTGTCGCTCGGCTCGTGGCCCCTGCCCGAGATGTTCATGACGGGCGGCATGCTGGCAGCGCCCGACGCGCTCAGCGTCGCCGAGAGCGACCTGCATGTCCTGTTCGGCTGCAACTGGATGGCGAACAAGGGCGGCAATACCACGTACCATTTGGACACCGCTCGCGAGCAGGGCGGCAAGATCATCATCATCGATCCGTGGCTGAACCAGACCGCCCAAGCGGTCGCCGACGAGTGGATTGCCATCCGCCCCGGCACCGACACGGCGTTCTGCCTGGGTATGGCCTATCATCAGATCGAGAACAACCTGTTCGACCAGGAGTACCTGGACACGTACTGCGTCGGGTTCGACGCCGAGCACATGCCCGAGGGCGCTCCTGCGGAGGACAACTTCAAGGACTACGTGCTGGGCACGCACGACGGCGAGCCGAAGACGCCCGAATGGGCCGAGGCCATCTGCGGCGTGCCTGCCGACAAGATCCGCGCGCTGGCAGAGGAGATCGCCGGCTCCGAGAAGGTGGACTTCTTCGCCGGCCAGTCGACGACGAAGATCCCCGCGGGCGAGATGTTCGCGCAGGTGTTCTACACGCTCGCATTCATGCATGGCGGCATGGGCACGCCGGGCAACTACGCTTCGTGGATCGGATTGCACGAGGGCATGTCGGGAGCTCCCTTCGTCACGTCGGGAGACGCGTCCAACGGCGCGCAGAAGAACCCCGTCAACCCGCTCACCCCGCCCACGTTCATGGTCACGCCGAACTTCGCCGAGATCGAAGATCCCAACTCGTGGGAGAAGATCGACTTCACGGAGTGCTGGCAGTCCATCCTCGACGGCGCGTACGGCCGGGACGTGTGGCCGGGCGGCAAGAAACCGCTCGACATCCACCATATCTACAGCGGCGGGTACGAGAACTCGCTGAACTCGCTGCCGAACGCGAACGCCGGCATCGAGGTGTTCCGCAAGGTCGACTTCGTGTGGGGCGCCAATCCGTTCTTCGATCCCTCGCGCCAGTACTGCGACATCGTGCTTCCCGTCGCCACGTGGTGGGAAAAGGGCAACCTTGCTTGGACGGGCAACTCGGAGACGGTGTTCTGGGCTGATCGCATCATGGAGCCGCTGTACGAGTCGAAGCCTGAAAGCTACATCGCCGAAGAGCTGTGCAAGCGCCTCGACCTGGATCCGAAGGCGGCCAACACGATGACCGACGCGGAGCGCACGTACGCTTCCCTCGCGGGTGCGACCTATCTGGCGGACGGCGCGACGATGGATTACCGGCCGCTGCTCACCATCACGCAGGAGGACATCGACGAGCTGGGCGTGGAGGGCACCCCTCAAGAGGGCATCATGACGGTGGCCGAGCTGAAGGAGAAGGGCTGCTACAAGGTGCAGCGCCAGAAGGGCGACAAGCTGACCACGGTGCCGTGGGCCGCGTTCTACGAGGATCCCGTCGCCAACCCGCTGCCCACCTCGACCGGCAAGTTCGAGATCTACTGCCCGACGCTGGCCGCCATCGTCAACTCCATGGGCTACTCGCAGATCTCGCCCATCGGCAAGTGGCAGATCGGCGATCCGGAGCAGGGCCAGGGCACGCAGACCGACGAGTACCCGCTGCTTCTGTGGACGCCCCATACGCTGCGCCGCGCCCACACCGTCAACGACAACGTGGTGTCGCTGCGCGAAGCGTATCCGCAGGAATGCTTCATGAGCAGCGTGGACGCCGAGGAGCGCGGCATCAAGAACGGCGACATCGTGCTGATGACGAGCCCGCATGGCAAGGTGCTCCGCCCGGCGAAGGTGCTGCCGGGGCTCGTGCCCGGCGCGGTGGCGCTGCAGGACGGCGCATGGATCCAGATCGACGAGGAGACGGGCATCGACCTGGGCGGCGATCCGAACATCCTGCAGGCTCCCAAGGCTTCGGGACAGGCGTCCCAGTCCTGGACGGGCACGCTGGTGCAAGTGGAGAAGTACACGGGGGACATCAAACTCGAGCCAGACAAGAATCGGCCCATCGTCATGCCGGTCGGCATCGAGGAATAGGGGAGGTGCATCATGGCTCAGTACGCATTCTATTTCGATTCGAACAAGTGCTCCGGCTGCAAGACCTGCCAGGTGGCATGCAAGGAAACCTACAAGCTGCCGACGAACTGCCTGTACCGCAAAGTGTTCAACTACCAGGGCGGCACCTGGGAGCTCAACGAGGCCGGAAGCTACGTGCCCAACGGCGCGTTCGGGTACTTCGTGTCCATGGCGTGCAACCATTGCGACAATCCCGCCTGCTTCGGCAACTGCCCGACGGGCGCGATACAGAAGGACGAGGACACCGGCATCGTATGGATCGATGCGGAATCCTGCATCGGCTGCAAGACCTGCCAGACCGTGTGCCCCTACAGCGCGCCGGCGTTCGACGAGGAATCCGGCCTCATGATCAAGTGCGACATGTGCAAGGACGAGGTGGCGGCCGGCGGCAAGCCCATCTGCGTGACCGCCTGCCCCATGCGCGCGCTCGACTTCGGCACCAAGGAGGACATGGTGGCCCAGTACGGCGAGGGCGACGTTGAGATCGAGCCGCTGCCGAAGGACACGACGGGGCCGAACATCGTCATGAACCCGCATCGCAACGCGCAGAAGACGGGAAGCGGCACGGGGGCCCTCGTGAACCTGGAGGAAGAGTTCTCGGCGTAACGACCATTCCGAGCAGACGTGCCGGGCGGCGCCTCCCTCCCCAGCCGCCCGGCACGCTCGATGCACAGGGCAGGAGGTTTCAATGACGATCGCATACGATCAAGACCAACTTGCCGCCGTGGAAGCCTGCTTCGCGCAGGCTTCGCGGTTGCTGTACTGCGAGCCGAGCGCCGAGGCGGTGGGTTCCCAGGTGGGCGAGCGCCTGTTCGAGGCGGCGCCGTACGGCATGGACGACGCGTTCGTGCGGCGCGGTCTGCACTTGCTGGACGCATGGTGCGAACAGGCGGCGGGCGAGCTGCGCGGCGCGGACGCGCCCGATGCGTTCGAAGAGCGCGTCGAAGCGCTCAAACGCGAGTGGTTTCGGCTGTTCGTGGGCGCGGGCGCACCCGACGCCCCCTGTTGGGAGTCGTACTACACCGAGCCGAACAGCCAGATGTTCGGCGAGCGCACGCTCGAGGTGCGGGCGGCGTATCGGCGCCACGGGCTGCAGATCGAACGGCTCCACGCCGAGCCCGACGACCATCTGGGGCTCATGCTGGGATTCATGGCGCACCTGTGCGGAGCCGAGGCCGATGCGCTTGCTGCGGGCGACGAGGCCGCCTTGCGCGAACTGCGCGCCGAGCAGGAGGGCTTCCTGGAGAAGCACGTGCTGCCCTGGCTGGCCGCCTGGCGCTATGAGGTGGGCAAGCATGCGGCTTCGGACTACTACCGGGGCGCCGGAGAGCTCGCCTTCGGGCTGTGCGCACGCTACGCGCAGCGCTTCGGGATCGCGTTCGACGAGGACGCGCAGGCGTTCAAGCGCACGGTCGCCGTCGAAGAGGCGTGATGCCGCGCGGTGCGGCTTCATAGGGGCCCGTCTAATGGCGGGCTTTTGCCGAAGATTCGCACGAACTGGGCGCCGCATCTGGCCGATGCGCCGGCAAGGCTCTATCATGGAGGCACGGCGTCTGGTGAGAGGGGGAGAGCATGCTCGGGACGCTCGTGGTCGTCTACCTGTTCCTCGGTGGCTGCGGAGCGGGCGTCATGTGCGCGACGTCGCTGTGGTCGCTCGTGTTCCATCGTTCGATGGGCCGATCCCTCGCGCAGACGCGGGCGTTCGACTGCCTCAAGGCGCGCTGCTACGTTGCGGGGTTCGCGGCCCTGTGCATGGCGGCCCTGTGCCTGCTGCTTGATCTGGGCAGGCCTCAGTTCGCATTCCTGCTGTTCACGCAGCCGACGACGTCCATACTCTCCTTCGGCTCGTTCGTGCTGCTCGCAAGCTTGCTGGTTGGCGGGTTCCTGGCGGCGGCGAACCTGCTGTACCTTCCCGCCGTGCATGCGCTGGCCCGCAAAGTCGCGGAGGCGGCGTGCGTGGTCTTGTCGGTCTGCCTGATGGTGTACACCGGCGTGTACGTGGCGTGCGTCGAGGCGGTGCCTTTGTGGAACAACGTGGCGATCCCCGCGCTGTTCGCGCTGTCCTCCGCCTCCGCAGGATTGTCGACGGTGTTCATCGCGGCGCCGTTCGTGCGCGATTGGCGGCTGCTCGAGCGGTGGCTCACGGCGCTGCATCGCGTGCATCTGGGGGTCCTCGCGCTGGAGGCGGTGACGCTTGGGGCGTTCTTGCTGGTCGCGTATGTGGATCCGTATGCAGGCGAATCACTCGCCCTCCTGTTCGAGGGCGGCCTTGGCGGATGGTTCGTCGTGGGAGTGGTGGGCATGGGCATTGCCGCACCGCTCGCGGTGGAGGCTTTCATGGCCGTCACGCGCCGTGCGATGGTGCTGCTGCCGATCGACGTGCTCTGCATCATCGGGGGCTTGGCCCTCAGGTTCTGCGTGATTTGGTCGGGAATGCATTGAATTGGTTGTTCGCCGCGGACGAGCGGCCTGCTTCTTGTACAATGCGGAACAGGACCGTCCGACGTGCGGGCGAGCTGCGCCGGAAGGCGGCAGCGCTGCGCGCCGCTCGACGGGTGCGCGGTAGGGAAACGAGCGAGCAAAGGGAACCTGCATGTCGTTGTTCGAGATAGACGAATCATCCGGCCTGCCCGTTTGGGTGCAGCTGCGCAACCGGTTCGTCTACTTGATCAAGACGGGGCATTACAAGCCCGGCGACCAGCTTCCCAGCGTGCGGACGCTCGCGGCCGAAGCGGCCATCAACTACAACACGGTAAGCAAGGTCTACGTCAACCTCGAGCATGATGGATACGTGGAGTCGGTCCGCGGCCGGGGCGTCTTCGTGCGCGATATCGGCGAGCTGGCCGCCGACGATGTGCAGTCCGTGGTGGATACCGAGATCGAGGAGAGCATCAGGCACTGCCTGTCGCTGGGCATGACGATCGACGAGGTGATGCTGCGCATGATCGACGTCGTCCATCGGATACAGCAGGAGGCTGACGAGGGAACGAGCATGAGACGAGGCTTGTATGAAAAATCGCAGAGGGGAAAATCGAGCGGAACCGGCAACGGCTAAGCCGTTCTCCATCGAAAGGTACAATTCCGGAACGGACCGAAGGACGTCCCAGAACGGATCGCTTGCGTTCTCTGCGTTCGTGTTCGCCGTGGTGTTCGCCGCCATCGTCGCTGCGGCCTTCGGCTTGACCGGCCGGTTCGAAGTGTGGGGCGTGGTGGCCGCTTTCGCGCTGGCCTGCCTGGCCGTCATGACCGTCCATATCGCCATGCAGTGGGAAAAGGTGGTCGTGCTGCGCTTCGGCAAGTTCAGCCGGACGAAAGGCCCGGGACTCTACTTCACCATCCCGTTCATCGAGCAGACCGCGCTCAAGGCCGACCAGCGCATCATGGTGACCGGGTTCGGCGCCGAGGAAACGCTCACGAGCGACCTCGTGCCCATCAACGTGGACGCGGTGCTGTTCTGGATGGTGTGGGATGCCGAGAAGGCGTGCCTCGAGGTGGAGAACTACTACAACTCCGTGTCGCTGGCGGCGCAGACGGCCTTGCGCGACGCGATCGGGCGCGCGAGCGTGTCGGAGGTGGCCATCCGCCGCAACCAGCTGGATCAAGAGCTGCAGGAGGTCATCGAGGAGCGCACGTCGTCGTGGGGCGTCACCGTGCTGTCGGTGGAGATCCGCGACATCGTCATCCCGCAAGAGCTGCAGGAAGTCATGTCCGCCGAGGCCCAGGCCGAGCGCGAGAAGAACGCCCGCATGGTGCTGGCCGAAGTGGAGAAGGACATCTCGTCCATGCTGGTGGATGCGGCGCACGTGTACGAGGAGAACGACGTGGCCCTGCGCCTGCGCACGATGCACCTGCTGTACGAGAGCGTGAAGGGCTCGGGCGGCACCGTGGTCATCCCGAGCGCCTACAGCGAGGGCTTCAGCGATGCGGCTCTGAACCATATGACGGATTCGCTGAAGACGGCGAAGGGGCCGGGCGCGCACTGAGCCGGCGGACGCGTTGCGCGCGGCCGTTTCACTGGCGAAAACGTACGCGGGCTGGGCATGCCGGCGGCTAGCAAACGATTGCCAGGCGCCCGGTCGTGGAGTCCATGATGAAGCCGCCCACGCGGACGTGCGGCGGCATGACCGGGTGGTTGCGCACCATGTCGACGCTCGTGCGAACGGCGTTCTCGGTATCGCCGAAGCCGGCGAGCCAGCGGTCGAAGTCGATGCCGCAATGGCGGGCGAGCTCGATGCGGTCGTCGGTCACGCCGAGGCGCCGCATGCTCTCCACCATCGCCTTGCCGCTCATGTGCTGCGCGCCGCAGTTCGTGTGCGCGACGATCATGACGTCCTCCACGCCCAGCTCGCACACGGCGATGAGGAGCGACCGCATCACGCTGCCGAAGGGATGCGCGACCTCCGCGCCGGCCACTTTGATGATCTTCGCGTCGCCGTTCTTCAGGCCGAGCGCCGCCGACAGAAGCTCCGTGAGGCGCGTGTCCATGCACGAGACGATGGCCAGCTTCTTGTCAGGGTACTTGTCGGTGGCGTAGCGCTCGTACTCGCCGCGCTCCACGAAGGCGCGATTGTGGGCGAGGATGCCCTCGACGATGGGGGACGGGCTTGCAGGTTGGGCTGCGTTCAACGTGTCCTGAGAACGCGTTTCGGATTGTTCGCTCATGTTCGAACGTCGCTTTCTGCCGGGTGTCGAAGGGCTTATGATAGCGCATGGGGCGGCTTCGCGTTGGTGGCGAACGGATGTTTCACGTGAAACATCCGAAAGCGTCGGTGCCGTGACGGCCGAGCGTGCGGGCACCGAACGATCGAGCATGTCGGGGCCGTACCCGCTGAGCGCGCCGCTGAAACGGCCGAAGGCGTTGCCGCCCCGGCGGCTTTCCGTGTTGTTGCACCGGCGAGCGGGCATCCGAAAAACGAAGCGGCCGCCACGAGGACGGCCGCTTCGGAAGCTGCTTGGAAATCGGACGGCTTAAAACGCCTTGAACGTGGACTTGGGGCAGAAGCAGATGGGGCACTTCTCGAAATCCTCGCCCTTGTGGATGTAGCCGCAGACGGGGCACAGATAGAACGTGTCGTCGTCCGGAGCGTCGATGTCGTTGTACGCGGCCAGGTAGCGCTCGGCGTGCACGGATTCAGCCAGCTTGGCGCGGGTGAACACCTGCACGGCCTTGGCGTTGCCCTCTTCCTGGGCCTTCTTGATGAACGCCGGGTACATGTCGGAGGTCTCGAAGATCTCGCCCTGGGCGCCGGAGATGAGGTTCAGGTCGGTCTGGACGCCTTCGGCCTCCGGGGCGGCGGGCTTCTCGTAGCCGGGCTCCATCTCGGAGACGAGCGCGTACTCCAAGCCGATGTGGATCTGCTCGGCGGCCGAGGTGGCCTCGAACAGGCGGGCGATCTGGTCGTAGCCCTGCTCCTTGGCGGCCTTGGCGAAAGCGGCGTACTTCGCGGAAGCGCCGGTCTCGCCGCCGATGGCGGCCTTCAGGTTCTCGAGCGTGGTGCCGACTTCGCAGGTGCCGAAGCCGTTCATGTTGGTGGAGTTTTCAGCGGTAGGGGCGGCGGAACGTACTTTCATAGGTGGGACTCCTTCTCGTCTATCCGGTCTCATCTGCTCTTAATGAGAATCAATCTCAATAAGGCTATTGTAGCGCGCATCGTATCGACGCGCAAGGGGATAATCGATGCGGTTGCCCGATTCTCACAACGTTCACAACGCCCCCCCCGGCGCGTGCGCGCGATCGCAAGGAGGAAATGAAGGGAAGCTCGATGTACAATGGGGACGCATCGGCTGAAACGCGTTCGGCGGTGCGCCCATCTGGAATCGACGACATGTTCGGGGGAGGGTCGGCATGGTTGGAATACCTCAGCTCGTGACCGACTTGGCCCTGCTCATGGCTGTGGCCGCCGTGACCACGATCGTTTGCAAGCTCATCAAGCAGCCCGTCTTGCTGGGATACGTGGTCGCTGGTTTCCTGATCAGTCCGACGGTCGGCTGGATTCCCAACGTGGGCGACGCCGAGGGCATTGCAGCCTGGTCCGAGATCGGCGTGATCTTCCTCATGTTCGGCTTGGGGCTGGAGTTCAGCATCGTGCGGCTGTCGACCATCGGAAAGGGCGCGTTCATCGTGGCGATCACGGTGATGGGCTGCATGATGGCGACGGGCATGGCGCTGGGCACGATGCTGGGGTGGTCGTTCTACACGAGCCTTTTCCTGGGCGCCATGCTCTCCGTTTCTTCGACCATGATCGTGTCGAAGGTGTACGACGAGCTGGGCTGCAAGGGCAAGAAATTCGCCGAGCTGGCGCTGGGGGCGCTCGTCATCGAAGACATCGTCGCCGTGTTCCTGATGGTGGTGCTCTCGACCGTCGTGGTGGGCCGCGCGGAGGGCGGGGAGATGGTGCTCGGCCTTGCGAGGATGGTGCTGTATCTGGTCATCTGGTTCGTGCTGGCCGTGCTCATCGTGCCGAGCGTGCTGAAGCGGGTCGCGCGGGCGCTCAACGACGAGATACTCATCACGGTGTCGGTCGCGCTGTGCCTGGCGATGGTGATGGTGGCCAACGCGATCGGGTTCTCGGCGGCGCTCGGGGCCTTCCTGGCAGGCTCCATCTTGGCGGGCACGGCGCTCGCCCATCGGGTCGAGGGGCTGTTCAAACCTGTGAGGGATCTGTTCGGAGCCGTGTTCTTCGTGTCCGTGGGCATGATGGTGTCGCCGTCTCAAATCGGGGAGAACGCCGTGCCCATCGCGATCATCGTGCTGGTGGTGCTGGTGGGCATGCCGCTGTTCAGCGGCATCGGCGCCCTGCTGGCGGGCCAGTCGCTCAAAACCGCGGTCAAGTGCGGCCTGAGCCTGTCGCAAGTTGGCGAATTCTCGTTCATCATCGCATCGCTGGGGGTGTCGCTGGGGGTGATGGACGGGTTCCTGTACCCGGTCATCGTCGCGGTGTCCGTCGTCACCACGCTTACCACGCCGGTGTTCGTCAGAAGCTCGGACGGACTCTACCGTCTGCTCGTGAGGGTGCTGCCGCAATCCGTGCTCGATCGCTTGGTGTACCGCAAGGAGCCGGACGGCGGCAAGGAAGCTGCGACCGCGGTGGAGTACGCCAAACATTGGGCCCTGCGCATCGCCATGGTCATCGTGGCGGCCATCGCCTCGGCGGAGGTTCTCTCCCGGTTCGTGAAGCCGCTGCTGCGGGGATACGTTGCCGAGCCGGCGCTGGGCCTTGCGCTGTCGGTGGTGGGCATCCTGGTGACCGGCGCGTTCATGGCGAACCTGTTCTATGGGAATCGGAAGGGCGAGATCCGGCTGCTTTGGATAGGAGGCAAGGCGGCCTCCGCGGTGCTCGTCCTGTCGATGCTGGCCGGCGTTGTCGTGTCCAGCCTTTCCATCGTCTTCATCATCTACGTTCTGGAGGGCGTGTTCTCGTGGTGGTTCGTGCTGCTCGCCTTCCTGCTGGCCGCGCTGCTCGCGCGTTCGCGGGCCATCCATTCGGGCTTCCTCAGGCTGGAATCCGGATTTCTGGGGAATCTGAATGAGAACGCCATGGCCGAGCGCAAGGCGGAGCTTGACGACGAGGAGCATGCGAATTGGGTGGAGCAGCGCCTTTACGTGGTGCAGGTTGCTGCAACGGGCAAGTCCAGCAGGCTCGTGCGCATGCGCTCGGCGGACTACTTGTCGGGCGTCGCCTTCAACCTTGACCTCGTCGCCATCGAACGCGACGGCCGGCTGGTGGGAGAGGACCTGGTGCCGCGCTTGACCAAGGAGGATCTGGGCCGCCGCATCAACGATCCGGACGATCCGCTGGGCATACGCGAAGGCGATCTCCTGACGTTTCTGGGCACGGAAGACGAAGTGGACTCGTATGTGCAGAAGCTGCTCAAGGACGACATGATCGAGGAGGGCGAGGCGGACAGCGTCACGTTGGAGGAGTATCTGCGCAGCGGACGGGCTCCGCGGGAGGCGCGCTGCTTTTCGTTCGAGGTGGGGCCGGCGTCGGAGTTCCGGGGCAAGAGCATCGCGTCGATCGACTTCATGGGCGCCTACGGCAGCCTGGTGGTGGCGTTCGAGCACAGCGCCCGCATCGTGATGAAGCCGAGCAGGAACACGATCCTCTCGCAGGGCGATCGCGTCTGGGTGTTCGCGGACCAGGTGATGGCCGAACCGCTTCTCGCCCTGCTTGGCGGCGAGGGGGAGGTTGCGGTTGCCGGCAGCCCGACGGCGGCTTGAACTGGGCGGAGCTGATCGGCTCCGCCCAGCTGCTGCTTCCGTCCGTCAGGAACGACGGCGAGATGCTATGCCAGCCGCTGCCAGGACGGCAATCATAAGCGCTGCCAGGGCGATGGGGGCGGTGGGCGTGGAGTCGCCTGTCGATGCCAGCGTCGCCTTGCCCCCATTGCCGCCTTCGGGCGGCACGGGGTTCGGCTCCGGCGCATCCGGGTAGTCCGCGCGTCCGTACAGCACCATGCTGCCGGTGCTGCCTGTGGGAATCTGGGTCGCGGCCTTCTGGGTGAACAGGGAATCGGCGAACCAGGCATTCGTGCCCGTCATGGCGCCCTCGAACAGCGGCGCCTGTATGGTCACCGCGTCGTGTACCGTGTACGAGTGGGGGTTGTCGCTCGGGTTCGTTCCGGCGAACGCCGAGTAGTAGATGGGGTACTCGATGAGCGACCACTTCGCCTGCAGCTCGACATCGTGGGTCAGCCCTCGTGGGATATACGCGACGGGTTGGTCGAGCACGGTGCCGTCGACCACCGGATACCAGCCCTCGAACGCGTAGCCGGCCTTCGTCGGGTTCTTCAGCGTGACCGTGGGACTGTCGTTGGTGAGCGCCGTTGGGTTGCCAGGGTCGTTCGTGCCTCCGTCCAGGGCGTAGCTAATGTTGTATTCATCCTGGAGCCATTTGCCGTGCACCGTTGTCGTCTCGCCCGGCGCGAGCGGAGCGAAGGGGAAGGACAGCGGCAGGGTGAAGTCGGTGTCGAAATACCAGCCATCGAACTGGGCGCCCACCATCAGCGGCTCGAGGTCGGGCGGTGCCATGTTCTGCGCCACGGCCACCTTGTACGCGCCGTCGTTGGACGACGCGTCCTGCTCATCCAGGCCGGGCAGGGTGCCGTCCGTGTCGAGGGCGAGGTAGTGGGCCTTGTGGGGCGTGCGGTCGAGCTCAACCTTGCCGTAGTTGATAAAGAGCCGCGTGCTTGATTCCGTCCACTTGGCTGCGCCTTGCGTGTCGGGTTTGAACGTTATCTCAACCTGATACACCTCTGGGCGGCCGGCGCCGTCCCAACGGTCCGACTGGTTTACCGTGTCGAATTCCCACGAATGCCGCCCCTCTGGGTCGAGGCTGGTTTTCGGCAGGCCGGCCTTTGCTTGCGTGAGGGTGATGTCGTCGAAGAGGTTCTTGTAGTACGCCGTTGCCTCTACGGTGCCCGTGCAGGCGGCTCCGTTGGAATCCATCACCTGAACATGCAGGTTGCCCGTCGTTCCGTCTGCCAAGAAGAACTCGTCGCCATGAAGGGACGCGTCCGTTCCGTCGTTCTTGGTGAACGAGAACTCGATGCTCGGCACCAATCTTGCTGCGGCGTTCGCATCGTCGTTCGACATGACGTTGGCTTGGTCGTCGGCTGAGGCGTTCGCATCATCGTTCGGCATGACGTTGGTCTGGTCGTCGATTTTGAGCATGGCCGGCTTGGATTTAGTGGATGGCAACTGGCCGTTCATTGCTGTCTGATCGGTTGCTTCGACGTAATACAGCGTATTGTTGTCGAGTCTCGACACGTTGGAAACGGTGAGCGTGGGCCCGGTCTCCCCCTCGATGGGCTTCCATTCGTCGTAATAGAAGCTGTTGGCCGTATTGAGGCGGTACCATTGGTAATCCAGCTGCTCGCCGCGCTGCGACTCGGCAGACGCGCTGAACGTGGCCGTGCCGCCCAAGGGAACCAAGGCGTTCTCGGGTTGTGTGGAGAACACGGGCGCTATCGCACTGTTGGTGGCGAAACCCGTCAGCGTGCGACCCATGGCGCTTGGATTGTTCTTGTTCTTGTCGTCATAGGCTTGGAAGCGGATGCTCTGCGTGCCTCCCGGCTCCAAACCTCCGGTGGTGAACGTGTTCGCATTGCCGCTTACCACGTTGCTGCTGGGTACGTGCCAGACATCGTTGCTCGGCAGCGCCACGCCGTAGGCGCCGGCGGGGCGGGTGGTGGCGTTGCTCCATGCCCACACGATTTCACTGTCCGTGGCGCTGTACACGATGGGGTAGCGCGGCAGGCTCTTGGGGGTGGTGGCGGGGCCGGTTCCGGTGACCACGTAGCCGATGACGTAGGGGTTGGCCTTCACCGCATCGGTCCGCCAGATTGCCATCTGCACGCTGTGGGAGTAGCCGCCGTACGCATTGCTGTCGGGCAACTGCGGCAGGTCGGTTTCGAACGTTGTGCCAGTGGCATCGGACTGCACCCAGCTGGCACCCCCGGTCGCTTGGAGCTTCCAGCCTCCTTGGGCCGATGCCGATGCCGCCGCAAAAAACGAGATGCTGGCGGATACTGCCACCGACAGGCCCCCGCCCAAGGAGAGGTTGAACCCGTTTTTGAGCTCTGACGTTTCACTGACCTCCACCGACACCTTCGTGCTGGCATTGCCGACGGGTGAAACGCTTTGGGCGTTGCCCGTTTCGAGCTTGAAGCTGTTCGACTGGTTCGGTATCTGCCCTATTGCGTTGGGGTAGGTGGTCGGGTCGCCCACGGTGCGGCTGTTTCCGAACAGCGCGTTCTTATCGAGCGTCTCGATATCAGGCGACGCGTGTTTTGCCGCGGCTTGGTTGTACTGCTCGAGGGTGAGCATGCTCAGGGCGGAGTCGTACGTGTTGACCACTTTGCAGGGCACGGTGGTGCCCGGGTGCATGGTGTCTACGAGACTCTGATCCCACTGCTTGTCTGCGGGGGCGTTTGCGTTGTAGGTGTCAAGGTACTCTTGGGTTATGAGGAATTCGGGCACCCACACTTCGTATTCGTATATCACTACCGGCGTTGCGGAGCATACCACCATATCTCGTCCCGAATTCTCCGTGTAGCTCACCGAATGGGTTACCTGGTTCGAGGCGTAGTAGCTGCCCAGGTAGTTGGCGAACACCTCGGCGTTGAATCCGCCGCCCATTTTCACATCGTTTCCCAGAAGGCCGCCGCCGAGCAACAGATCTGCTGATATGTTCAAGCCGCCTCCAAAACTCCAGTTGCCTTCGGTGCCTTCGGCATGGCTCGTGCTGATGCCGAACGACGTCGATCCGACCTGATAATCGTCAACGCCGACAAGCTCGCCCCAGTACGGCACGCCCTCCATCACGGCGATGGGTTCGGGCGCGCTCCACCCGTACGTCTTCGATTTCAGCTTGAACTGCATCGCGTTTTTGGTGTTGGCTTCCACCGTGCACAACGTGAGGAAGGTGCCGTTGTCGTGGCTCTTCTTGTTGTGCATGAAGCCGAGGTCGGTGTCGAACTGCTTGAGCTGGCCGTTCTGCTCGTACACCCAGCGCACGTCGTAGGATACGGTCTTGTCCCGCCCCGACGAGGTGGTGCCGCTCTGCACGATGAGCTGCTCGGTGTCCACGTTCATCTTCGCGAAGTTGCCGCTGGCGGCCGTCTTGATGAACGCGTTCGACCCGCTCACGTCCATATGGAACTGGTCGGTGAAGGTGCCGCCCTTGAAGAGGTCGGCCTCGGTGCTTTCCGGGTTCCCGCCCGTGGAGGAGAGCGTGAACACGTAGCCTTCCAAAAACAGGGCGTTGTTCTGATCGCGCAGGTACTTCCCCGATGCCATGGCAACCGGTTCGCACATCTCGAACGTCACGTTCATGTTGTCGAGCGCGCTCACTTCCTGTGGCTTGTCCCAAACGGGCTGGTACGCGCCCCGCGATTCGTTGTAGGCGATCATCTGCACGAGGTTCGTGCGGGCGTCCATCCGGCCCATCTTGTCGTTCTTGTCGTAGGTGTTGCGGTTGCCCGCCAGGATAAGCTCGGGCACGCCGTTGTCATTGAGGTCGGTGACGACGGTGGAGGCGAAGCGCATCCGCTCTGAGCCGTAATTGGGGGAGTAGCGGAACACTTCCTGGAACGTGTTGGTGGCGTGTCCGGTGAACTTCGAATAGATGGACATGACGGTGGATTGGTCGCGCTTGTCCAGGCCGTTGTAGTTGGTGTAGGGCATGCTCACGGTGATGGCGAGGTCGTCGTGGTCGATGCCCTCGGTGGTGCGTGGGATGACGGAGAGGTTCACGATGGGCAGGTACCAGTTCTTGAACGTACCGCCGAACTGGCTGCCCAGGCTGGACAGTGGAACGCTCCAATCGCTCTTGAAGAAGCCTACGCCTTTCGCGTACGCGTAGAAGTCGATCCGGGGGGTGTGGGCGTCCGGCACGTATACCGCCAGCTCGCCGTATCCGTCTCCATCGAAGTCGCCCCCGGCCAGAGCGGTCAAGCCGAGCGATCCGTCCTGGTCGATGGCGTCGAGCCTTTGCAGGTCGTCCTTCTGGCCGCTGACGAGGTCAAGGTTCGCCTGGCCTATCTTTTGCGGGCTCGCGCCGTCCTTCTCGAAGCGCCAGAGCTGGATTTCCTGGCGGCTTCTGCGGTCGGCATCGCTCGAGCCCGTCGAGGTTCCCACGTAGATGTTGCTGATGGCGACCAAGTTCTCGCCTTCGTTTCTATTGGGAACCGCGCACGAGTTGTTGGCGTGGTACTGGAAATGCTGGTAGTCGGTGGCGTTCAGCTTCTTCGTGCCGCCCACGTCGTTTTTCAGCATGGAGTCGAGCGATGCGCCGGACGTTCCCAGGTTCACCAGGCTGTCGGCGACCGAGAACTGCCCCTGGTCGTAATCGCCGCGGTTCATGTAGCTGACGTAGAGGTTCTGCGGGTTGAGGCCCTTATAGCCCGAGGCGGGATCTTCGCTCGTATCGCCGTTGAAGTCCAACGGCGTCTGGGAGGTGTCCAGGCCGAAGTCGCCGTAGGCGCTGGGGTCGTCGAAGTAGTTCTGCGCTTGGGAGGCGTCGTTGGCAGTCGCTTCGGGCCCCGAAGCTTCCCCTTCGGCCCAGGCGTGCGTCGTGGTTGCAAGCCCTCCTGCAAGGCCGAGCGATGCTGCCAGCACGAAGGCCAAGGTCGTGCGCAGCAGGCGCTGGGCTCCATTGCATGGATCGCCGCCAATCGCGTGCGCGGACGGCAGCGCGCGATAGGTTCGTTTCATGGTGCTGCTCCTTCGATGGTGGACGGGTCGGAAGATATTCCTACCTATCCACTATAGGAAGGACGGCGGCGGATCAACATCATCCAGTATGAGGTTTTGGCGGTATAATTCCGCAAGACGAGGTTGTACCGAAGGGAAGGCGCGGTGCCATGGTGAAGTCACGCGGCGCGGTGATCGACAGGTTGGCGACCGGGGGGGGGGCGTGCGTCTCAGCCGATCTTCTTCTGAGCGAGAAGTTCGCGCCGGCGTCGCTGCCTGACGTCTGCGCCCCACGGCTGCGCGTGGTGGACGCCATCAACCGCGCTGCGCGAACCCGGTTCGTCTACATCGGCGCGCCGGCGGGCAGCGGCAAGACGGTGTCGGCGCTGCTGTGGATTCGCAAGGTGAAACAGCCAACGGTGTGGATCGGCCTCGACCGCTACGACGACGTGCCCTCGGTGTTCTACAAGCAACTGGCAACTGGTCTGTACTCCGTGCAATCTGACAACGAGGCCATGCGCGCCGTGCTGGAGGATCCGGCGTTCTCGTCGTCTCCGGTCGAGCATGCCATCAGCCTCGTGTCCGAAATGCTGCCGTTGGAAAAGCGGCATGTGCTGGTGTTCGACGATATGCACTTCATCAAGAATCGCGAGATCGCGAAGTCGCTCGCCGATGTGCTCAGGCGCCTGCCGGGCGCGTTCACGGTGCTGCTGCTGTCGCGAGCCGAGCTGGAGGAGGAATGGCGCGCGGTTAACGCGGCCGGCAAGCTTGCGGTGCTGGGCGCGGAAGACCTGCGGTTCAGCGAGGACGAGATACGCGGGTACTTCGAAACGCTGGGCCTGTTCCTTACGCCTGACGAGGCGAGGCTCGTGCACGCGGCCACGGACGGCTGGGCCATCGGCGTGGCGGCGCTGTCGAAGTCGGGCCAGGTGAAGGCGGGCAGCAGCCGCTTTCTGTTCGAGAGCTACTTCGACGAGCAGGTATGGAGCACCTGGGACGACGGTCTGCGTTCATTCTGCCTGGCCACCAGCGTGGCTGGAGAGTTCGACTCCGAGCTGGCGGCCGTGCTGAGCGGGCGGGACGATGCGGGCGAAGTCATGGACCGGCTCGCGCGCACCAACACGTTCCTCACTCGGCTGCACGGCGACACGTTCCGTTACCACCACCTGTTCCGCGACTACCTCACACGAAAGATCGAGGATTCGAACGTCGATCGCGTGGCGCTGTGCAAACGGGCGGCCGAGCACTTCCGCAGGAAGCAAGATCATATGCGGGCTCTGCGGTTCTGGTTGGAAAGCGGCGACTTCAGCGGCATGGACACGTACCTGTTGCTGTTCCTGTTCGAGAGCAACCCCGGCTCGGTGGCCGATTACGCCGACTTCCTGCGCACGCTCGACATCGAGCGGATCCCCACGAGCGCGTACCGCGTGTGCCCACCGCTGCACATCCTGGCGCTGTGGTACGCCTACCTTACGGGCCTCTGCGAGATGTTCGAACACCATATGGACGAGCTGTACCGGGCCCTGCCGCGCATCGCGCTGTTCGACTCGCGCTTCGTGGAGTCGTCTATTCTGTCGTACAGCATCGACCATCGCACGAGTGTCTTGGACAAGGCGCGCACGTTCTCGAAGTTCAGCCGCTTCGTCAAGCACTTCACGCCGAAGGGGCTGGCCACCACCCTCACGTCGTTCACGCACAACCTGCCGTATCCGCACCGCAGCAACCTGGACTACTCGTGCATCGCGCTCGAGGAGGGAGGCATGGACCTGCTCGGCCGCACGTTCTCGGTGCTGCTGGGCGCGGAGTGGGGCTACATCTATCCGCTCATCCCGGCATGCTTCGCCTACGAGCGCGACGACATGGAAGCTGCGCTGGCCGGCATCGAGGACGCGCAGCGGGCGGTGGTGCCCGAGAACCGCGACGACGGGCGCATCTGCATCGCCGTGATGCACCATGCGGCGCTCTGGCAGCGAGATCGCGATGACGAGGCCGCTGCCGAGCTTGCCGCGTTCCGCGCATTCGTGGAGGTGCAGGCACCGTACTTTCTGCCGAACCTGAAGGCGTACGAGGCGAAACTCGCGCTGTTCGACGCCGACGCGAAGGCGGCGCGCGCGTGGCTGGACGAGTACTTCGTCACCGAGGTGGACCGCATCGAGCTCGTGCGCGTGTTCCAGCATTTCACCACCGTGCGGGCTTTGCTCGCGCTCGGCCGGGTGGAAGAAGCCGAGCGGCTGCTCGATGATCTGCTGGAGTTCGGGCGCGCTTTCAACCGGCCGCTCGATCGCGGCGAGGCCGGCGCGCTCAAGGCCTCGCTTCTGTGGGCGGCGGATCGAAGGGCCGAGGCAGTGGACGTGCTGGCAGCTGTGCTCGAGGAGCTTGCGCCCTACGGGTTCTACCGCGTAGTGGCCGACGAGGGTGCTGCGGTGGAACCGGTGCTGAAAAACCTGGCCGCCCGCATGGCGCGCGCCGACTACGATGGTTCGCTCGACCGCGTTTTCGTGCAGGAGGCGCTGTTGGCCGCGCACGAACGCGCAGGGCGCTTCCGCGGCATCACGGCGAACCTCGGCTCGAGCGACAAGCCGATGAAGCTGTCCCGCCAGCAGAAGCTCGTGCTTGAACTGCTGGCCCAGGGCCTGCGCGCTCCCGAAATAGCCGAACGCATCGGGCTTTCGGTTCCCACGGTGAAAAGCCATTTGTCCGCCGCTTACCGCAAGCTCGACGCGCACACCGCCGAAGACGCCGTGCTGCGCGCCCGTAAACGGGGGCTCATTGGGTAGGGCTTTTCCTGGCGAATGCCGGCTTCGAAGGGCGAGACCGCTTCCCTGAAACATGCCGGGGAGTTTCGAAGCGGGAGCGTGCTTGCAAGATCGTCATTGCACGATGTCAGTGAAAGTTCGTGGATCTGCTGCGTTTGTGGTGAAGCGGGATGAATTCGCGACGTGGCAGTCTGCTACTCGTATCGCTCGATCAAGTCGATGACCTGCTGTTTAGAATGCAGGTCGGTTTTCTCCAGGATGCGGCGGATGTGCGTGCGCACCGTGCTCTCGGATACGAACAGGGCCTCGGCGATGATCTTGGCCGAGCGCCCGCGCGCCAGGTAGGGCAGCACCTCGGCCTCGCGGCGGGTGAGGCCGTAGTCTTCGGCTATGGCGGCGAACAGGTCTTGGTCGGCATCCCCTTCCGCCGGGAGGGCGGCGGAAGGGGGCGCGACGGCCGGCTTCGGCGCAACGGCGTTCGCGGCGCGCTCGTCGGCTTCGTCCGCACCGCCGGCGATCGGTTCCAGCACCATGCCGTGCGCTGCTTCGCCGTCGAGCGGCGCGGGCTTCTCGCCGGCCTCCTCGGTGCTTCCTGCCGCTCCGGCCAAGCGGCGCTTGCGGCGCAGCGCGTTGAACAGCCCCAGCATGACCAGCACGTACAGCGCGCCTATGGACACGCCCACGATGAGCGCCGACGGCTTGCCGGGCACGAGCGTGATGAGGAAGCCGATGCCCATGCCCACCAGGCGCAGCAGCACGGACAGCGAGCGCACGATGCCTCCCACGATGTAGCCCGACACGGCGAAGTCGTAGGAGCAGGCCACCACGAGCGACCAGATGATGACGTCGAACAGCCCGTAGCTGGCGCTCATGATGATGTTGAGCGCCACCGGGTTCGTCTCCCAGAAAAACGGCAGCACGGCGAACAGCACCACGATCACGGGCACGATCACGCGGTACGCCATGTCCAGGTTGATGCGCGTGCGCGCGTACAGCACCAGCCCCACGAGCGCCGCGGCCACCACGAGGTTGGCCACGAGCGGCGCCATATGAGCCTCGTTCACCGAACCCACCGAGAACACGGTGAGCTCCCACACGAAGCCGAACAGGCATGACAGCACCAAGCTGGCCACGATCAAGCTGACGAGCGAGCCCAGGGCGGCAAGCGAGCGCTTCGATCCCCCCGAAGCCGCGGCGCGGCCGTCCGGCTTCTCGGCGCGGCACCGCAGCAGGCACGCGTACGCCGCCAAAGGCAGCGGCACCATGAGCACGATAGCGGGCACGCCCAGGTTCTCGGTCGCCAGCGACACGGCCAAAAACAGCGCGGCCGTGAGCAGGAAGGCCACCGGCAGGTAGAACGACGTGCGCGCGGGGTGCATGCGGCCGTAGCAGTCGGCCCAGCTGCCCCAGAAGAAGCCGTACCCCACTCCCGCGAGCACGGCCCCGCCCAGAAGCAGCGGCAGCAGCGCCCCGCCGCCCACGCGGCCCGCGGCGAACACCAGCAGCAATCCCACGATCACGAGCGCCGGCAGGGGCCAGGAAGGCATGCGATCGATGCGCATGGGGTCGTTCTCCACCCAAGCGGCCACGGCCAGCATGGCGGTCATGTTGGCCACGAACGACACGATAACCATGAGCGATTCGTATTCCGGCGTGTCGGCGGCGCCCGACAGCAGGATGGAGCTGCGGAACGTGAGCATGCTGCAGGCCCAGAAGAACGCCATGCCCACATGGCGCAGGCGCATCGACTTCCACACCATGCGCATGCTGCGCCGTTCGTGTGCGACGGACAACGAAACCCCCATCTCGCGTCGGCATAGTTCTTTGATAAATCGTCTAGCAGGGGAAACGTGCAAATCATCAATTATTGATGACAGTCGTTTCCCTCTGCGCACCTACGATGGCGACAACGAAGAAAGGAATCGACCCTCGTGAACGCGACATCGAACATGGTACGTGCATTATCGCTCATTGCGCCGCTGTTTTCATCTCTGACCGAGGCGGAATACGACGACGCATGCCGAAACCCCGCATGGCGGGACGTGGGTGGGCCGGCGGCACCGCTCGCTCGCGACGTTGTCGAGCGTGCTCTGGCCCTGCCGGCGTGGCGGGTGCGCTCCACGTTGCAGAACTACGTGCTCCTGCCCGGCATGCCGCTGGCGGCGCTGCCAGTGGAGTCGCTTTACAAGCCGTGGTCCGCCGCTCCCGGCAACGCCTTCGGCGCCCAGCGCGGCCTGTACCTGGGAGACTCCGCGCAGCACATCCAGGCGGTGTGCGCGGCGCTCGAGCTCGACGTGCCCGAGCGCTACGCGGCCATGCCCGACCATCTGTCGCTGCTGCTGGATCTGCTGGCCCTGTTCGTGGAGAGCGGCAACGCGCAGGCGGCGGCGGATCTGGCGGCCGACCACTTCGATTGGCTGGGCGACTACGACGTCGCGCTGGCCCGCAAGGCTGCCGACGCGGCGCGCGCCGACGGGCTCGACCCCGCGCGCCGCGCCGCGCTCGAGGAGGGCATCGCCCATCTGCGGGCCCTTGTCGCGCTGACGGCCGCGCTCGTGCGGGCGGTCGCTCCGGGCAGGGAGCGAACGGCGCTGAGCTAGCAACGACGGGTGCGGTTTCGCCCGTTTGAGATACGCGGAACGATAACGAACGAAAGGGAGGAACGGGATGTTCGAAGACGTTTCAAGGCGAACGTTTCTGAAGGGGACCGCCGCCACGGCAGCCCTCGCCGCCGCGGGGTCGCTTTCGCTGGGCGCATGGCGCGACCAGGCGCAGGCGGCCGAAGCCGGCGGCATGTCCGGCGAGGTGCGGCAGGCTCCGTCGCTGTGCAACGGCTGCTCCAGCAAGTGCGGCCTCGTGGCCACCACAGTGGGCGGCAAGCTGTACACGCTCAAGGGCAACGAGACGCATCCGTACTCGAAGGGACGCATCTGCGGGCGCGGCCACGGCTTGGCTCAGATGGCCTATTCCGATGAGCGCGTCACGCAGCCGCTGCGCCGCAAGGACAACGGCGAGTTCGAGCCCATCGACTGGGACACGGCCTTCAAGGAGATCGGCGAGAAGGTCAAGGGCATCGTGGCGAAGAGCGGCCCCGAGTCGCTCGCCATCATCCAGGACCCGCGCCCGTCGGGCAAGTACTACTCCAAGCGCTTCATGCACGCGCTGGGCTCGCCGAACGTGTACGCGCACTCCTCGTCGTGCAACCTGTCGAAGGAGAGCGCCTACATGCAAACCATGGGCGCGTCGAACTACTCCACCGACTTTGGCAACGCGAAGATGGTCATGTTCATCGGCCGCAGCTACGGCGACGGCATCCGCCCCTCGTCCGTGCAGAGCCTCGCGTCGGCCAAGGAGGCCGGCACGCGCATTGTGAGCGTCGACCCGCGCCTCAACAACTCCGGCATCTTCTCCAGCGACTGGGTGCCCATCAACCCCGGCACCGACCTGGCCTTCATCATGGCCCTGTGCAACGTGCTCATCGAAGAGGACCTCTACGACCACGAGTTCGTCGAGCAGAACACCGCAGGCTTCGACGAGTTCGCCGCGCAGGCCAAGGAGTACACGCCGGAATGGGCCGCCAAGATCACCGACGTGCCCGCCGAGCGCATCCAGGAGCTGGCGCGCGCCCTGGCGAAGGCGGCTCCGGCCGCATCCATCGAGTCGGGTTGGCGCGCCGTCATCGGCTGCTCGTACCAGAACTCGTTCGAGACGGCCCGCGCCGCCTCGGCCGTGAACGCGCTCTTGGGCTCCTACGGAGCCAAGGGCGGCGCGCTGCTCACGTCGTCCCCGTCGGCCGGCAAGCTCACCGACGCCCGCTTTGCCGACCCGGCCAAGCCCGAGGCCAAGCGCGTGGGCAACAAGGAGTACCCGCTCGCCCTCGACAGCGCCGGCACGAACCTGGCCGCGCTCAAGGCGGCGCTCGACGGCTCCATGAAGGGCCTGTTCTTCTACAACAGCAACGCCGCGAAGGGCTACGCGCAGCCGAAGACCTGGACCGAGGCGCTGCAGAAGACCGACCTCGTCGTGACCATCGACGTGCAGATGTCCGAGACGGCGCTGCAGTCCGACTACGTGCTGCCCGAGGTCACGTACCTGGAGCGCTTGGAGCTGCCCGAGTTCATCGGCGGCAAGAAGCACTTCGTGGGCATGCGCACCGCGGCCATCGACAAGGTGCTGCCGGATGCCAAGACGTGCGACGAGATCTTCAACGGCCTGGCCGAGGCCTGCGGCGTGGGCGAGTACTTCCAGTTCACCGCAGAAGACCTGGCAACCGCGCAGCTGGCCACCGTGGGCGTGGACATCGACGTCATGAAGAAGGACGGCGTGGTTGAGCTGCCCGACCCGAACTTCACGTACGGCGTGCCGAAGTTCAAGACCCCGTCCGGCAAGTTCGAGTTCTCCACCGAGGCCGTGGGCGCCGCCGGCCTGAACCCAGTCATCGGCTACATCCCGCGCAAGGTCACGCCGAAGGACGGCGAGTTCTACATCGTAGGCGGCAAGCAGGGCATCCACTCCCACACCATGACGCAGAACATCGAATGCCTCAACGCCATCTCGCGCGAGTACCACATGGAGCGCCTCTGGATATCCGCCCAGGACGCCGAGAAGCTGGGCGTGCAGACGGGAGATGTGGTGGAGGTGGCGTCGAGCGAGCACACCGGCCAGGTGGAGGCCCGCGTCACGCAGCGCCTCAAGCCCGGCGTGGTGTTCCTGCCCACGCACTACGGCGGCGACTCGCCGGTGCAGACGCGCGCGTACCAGTACGGCATCGCGCTCACGGATTTCATCCCGTTCGACATGGAACCGGGCACCGGATCCATGATGAGCCAGGAGGTTGCGGTTACGGTGAAGAAGGTGGAGGCATAACATGGCACGCTACGGAATGCTGATCAACACGAAGAAGTGCGTGGGCTGCTTCGCCTGCCGCCTGGCCTGCCAGGCGAAGAACCACCTGGAGCCCACCGAGGCCTTCATCAAGTTCCACGAGCTCGAGACGGGCGAGTTCCCCAACGTGTACAACGAGATCGTGCCCACCCAGTGCCAGCACTGCGAGGACGCGCCCTGCGCGGCGGTGTGCCCGACGCACGCTACGTACGTCACGGACTCCGGCGTGGTATTGGTTGATCCGGAGAAGTGCATCGGCTGCAAGTACTGCATGGCTGCGTGTCCCTACGGCGCGCGCATCGTGCAGGAATCGACCGGCGTGGTGGAGAAGTGCCGCTTCTGCTACGAGAACGGCGAGCCGGGCAACCCGCCCGCGTGCGTGGGGACGTGCATATCCGGCGCGCGCGTGTTCGGCGACCTGGACGACCCCGATAGCGACGTCTCGCAGGCTATCGCGAAGTACCATGCCCGTCCGCTCGCGAGCAACCTGACCGAGTCCAAGATCTACTACGTGAGGTGATGAAACCATGGTTTGGGGACCTTTGATTGCATGGTACTTGTTTCTGGCCGGCGCTTCGGCCGGAGCGTTCCTGACGGCCGCGTTCGTCGAGGCCAAGTATCCCGATGCGCGCAAGATGCGCGTGGCGGGCCGCATCATCGCGCCCGTGTTCGTGGGCATCGGCCTGCTCATGCTTATGATCGACGCCGAGGCCGGCCTGCACAACCCGCTGCGCTTCTTCTATCTCGTGTCGAACCCGGGTTCGGTCATGACGCTGGGCGTGTACTTCATCTGCATCTACCTGCCGGTGACGCTGGCGGCCGCCATCCTGGAGATACTGAAGAAGAAGGTGCCGAAGTGGCTCACGTGGATCGGCATCGTGTTCGCGTTCGCCGTGGCGGCCTACACCGGCTTTTTGCTGGGCGTGGTGAAGGCGTATCCGCTGTGGAACAACGCCGTCCTGCCCATCCTGTTCGTGGTGTCGGCGCTGTCGGCGGGCCTTGCGGCCACGTCGCTCGTGGGCCTCGTCACCGACCGCGAGCGCTTCGAGCACATGTGGCTCATCAAGAAGTCGCACGTCATCCTCTCGGCCATCGAGATGGTGGTGCTGTTCACCATGCTCGTCATCGTGAGCGCCGGCAGCTTCGAGGGCGCGGCGTCGGTGCACTCCCTGATAGCGGGGCAGTACGCTCCGGCGTTCTGGGGCGGCATCGTGATCTTGGGCCTGGTGGCGCCGTTCATGATTGAGGGCTATCCGGTGTTCATCGCCAAGCGGGTGGAAACGTCCACCACGTCGCTGGTGGTGAGCCTTATCGGCGAGGCGGGCGTGCTCGTGGGCGGCTTCCTGCTGCGCCTGCTGGTCATCCTGGCCGCGCTGCCCGTGCTGTTTCTTTAGCGTGACGTTTCCGACGCCCCGCCTGCAATCGCAGGCGGGGGCGCTCCGGCGGCCCGACCCCCTTCGTCGCCGCCTTTGCTCGACGGGCGCCACGTGCCTCCCTCTTCTTGCCGTGGCGCCCAGCTTTTCCGCACTCCTTGAGGAGCGCTTTTCGATATTGGATCGGTCGTATTGTTTTCGCAGGTAACTGGTAGGTTCTTTCTCGTTTTCGCGTCAAAACCGATACGGAAGATCAACGTTTCGCATGCGGTCGCGGCCAAGCGCTAAGGTAAGGAGGCGCGCGGTCCGCAAGCCGGGCGGACGGGCGAGCGGACTTCCGGCGCGCCCGGTAGGACCGGCCGGGGGCCTGCGCGGCGCCGAGCGTGCCGTTCGCGTTCAACCTGAGGAAAGAGGTGCAAGCATGGAGGATTCAGCCTCTCCGCACTGGGGCATGGTCATCGACCTGGCGAAATGCGTCGGGTGCGATTCGTGCACGGTGGCGTGCAAGGCCGAGAACCGCACGCCGCCGGGCGTGTCGTACAACGTGGTGCTGGAACAGGAGGCGGGCGCGTACCCCAACGTGCGCATCGAAGTGCTGCCGCGCCCCTGCATGCAGTGTGAGAACCCGCCGTGCGTGGCCGTGTGCCCCGTGCAGGCCACGTACCGCGGCGAGGACGGCATCGTGGTGATCGACGCCGACCGCTGCATCGGCTGCAAGTACTGCATCGCCGCCTGCCCGTACGGCGCACGCTCGGCCGACGAAGGCGAAAGCTACGCCGGCGAGATGCAGGCGGCCGACCAGGTGGTCGTGCCCGAGTACGGCGTGGACCGGGGCGTGCGCGGCAAGTACCGCGCCACGTACGGCACCGTGCGCAAGTGCACGTTCTGCGCGCACCGCATCGTGGAAGGCGAGGCCCCGGCTTGCTGCGAGACGTGCGTCGGCGATGCGCGCTACTTCGGCGATCTGGCCGATCCGGCGTCGAAGGTCGCCCGCATGGCCGCTTCGCCCCGCGCGTTCCGCCTGAAGGAAGAGCTGGGCACCCAACCGTCCGTCTACTATTTGAGGTGATCGCCCATGGCACGCACGCAAGCGAAAAGGCGCCCGTTCGGCGTCGAGCCGTTCTCCCGCCGGGCAACCGCCGTCTGGGCGGTCGTCGTGGTCGCCCTCTTGGCGGCCGGCGGCTTCTTCATGTTCGACCGGTTGGCGAATGGCCTGTCGATGGCCGGTGCGACCAACGCCGTGCCCTGGGGTTTGTGGGTTGCGGTCTACATCTGGTTCTCGGGCCTGGCGGGCGGGTTGTACCTCGTGTCGGCGCTCGTCTACCTGCTGCGCCTCCCGCGCTTCGCGCCCATCGCGCGGCTCGCGTTGGGCGGCAGCATCGTGTCGCTTGTCGTGTCGATGATCTTCATCGGCATCGACCTGGGCGCCATCAGGCATTCGCTGGGAACGCTGCTGTTCTTCCACTGGTCCTCGCCCTTGGCGTGGGAGATCAAGGCCTACATCTTCTTCATGGTCGTCGCCATCGCGCAGTTTGCGCTCGTGCTGTACAACGACCGCGGAGCTCGCGCGACGGTCGCCGGCGCAGCCGACGGGCGGAAGGCCGACACGCATCGCGGCAACGTGAACCTGGTCGTTCGCGTGCTGGCGGGCGTGGGCGTGGCCACGTCGTTCGTGGGACCTCCGGGCGGCACGGGCATGTTCTTCGCCGCCGTGAAGACGCGGGGGCTGTGGGAGGGCGGCATCACCTCGGTGCTGTTCTACGTCATGGCCGTGGTGACGGCGGCGGCGTTCCTCATCGTGGCCTATCGGCTGCTGTGCCGTCTGCGCGGCGCCCGCCCCGACGAGGCGGCGTGCACCGGCCTCGCGCGCGTGCTCGCGGCCTCGCTGTTCGCGCTTGCCCTCTGCGTGTTCTTCCAGCTGGCGCCCGCGCTGCTTTCCGACGATCCCCGAATCGCCGACGCGGTGGCGGTCATGATGGGCGGGTACCTGGCGCCGCTGTTCTGGATCGGCGAGATCGGCCTCGGCCTCGTCGTTCCGGCCGTGCTGCTGGCCCTGGGAGCCGCGCGGCGCTCGCCGGGCATGGTGACAGCCGCGTCCCTGTCGGTCATGGCGGGCATCCTCGCGTTGCGCTACGTGCTGGTGGTGGCCGGCTTCTCCGTTCCGCTGCTGGCGGGCATGGCGCCGCCGGTGTACGTGCCGAGCTTGGGCGAGGTTATGGTGGCGCTGTTCGTGCTTGGGTTGGGCGTGGCCCTGTACGGGCTGGCCGTGCGCTTTCTGCCGCTGGAGGCCATGGGCCCCGGCGAAGGCGTGATGGAGAAGACGGCGACAGCCGGCAACGCGGCGGTTTTCGCCGGACCGATTGGCAACGAGAAGGAGGCCGCACGATGAGCGAGCATACCGAAACCACGCCCGCATGCCGTGAGGCCGCCGCGGCTCCGCACGGCACCGACGCGTCCGCGCGCACGGCGTTCGGCACGCCGTCGCGCAGGGCGGTCGTGGGCGCGAGCGCCGCGGTGGCCCTGGGCGCGCTGGCGGGCGGCGCGGGTTTGGGCGCCTACATGGCTGCGAACGACCCGCTGACCGACACTCCGCACGGTCGGGGCCAGGCGTCCGGCGCCTACGGCGCCGACGACGTGGTGCTGTCCATGTGCAACAACTGCAACACCTACTGCACCATCAAGGTGCGCGTGACCGACGCGGCCGAGGGCGCCACGGCGCTCGTGCGCAAGATCTCCGGCAACCCCTACTCGCCGCTCAACTCGCAGCCCTACGCGCCCGTGCCCTACGGCACCGCGCCCGCCGACGCGCTCGCGCCCGACGGCTCCATGGCCGTGCAGGGCCGCGCGGCCAACGGCGGCATGATCTGCCTCAAGGGCCAGGCGGGCATCCAGCTCGTTCACGACGCGCTGCGCGTCACCCAGCCGCTGCGCCGCGTGGGCGAGCGCGGCTCCGACGAGTGGGAGACGGTGTCGTGGGACGAGGCCGTCGACGAGATCGTGAACGGCTCGCCGTCGCTCGGCACGCCGGGCGTGGCCGCGTGGTGGGCCTACGCGCCGAAGAAGGACGTGGAAGCCGACGTCGCCCTGGTGGAGGCCGGCGAGATGACGAAGGACGCGTTCGCGCAGAAGTGGGGCGACAAGCTCATCGACGTGGAGCATCCTGACCTGGGGCCGAAGTCCAACCTGTTCTGCAGCTGCGGCGGCGACCGCATGTTCCTCATCGGCGACCGCTTCACGCAGAAGTGCTTCGGCTCGGTGAACAACTTCAACCACGGCGGCGTGTGCGGCATGACCGGCGTGATGGGCAACGCGCGCACGCACCCCACCACGGGGCACAAGCGCATGTACGCCGACATCGACCACTGCGAATGCCTCATCCTCTGGGGCACCGAGCCTATGACCGCGAACAAGGGGCCGACCTGGCTGGCGCCGCGCCTGTCGGCAGCGCGCGAGCGGGGCATGAAGCTTATCGTGGTGGATCCCCGCCAAGGCCGCAGCGCCTCGAAGGCCGACGTGTGGCTGCCGGTCGTTCCCGGCCGCGATGCGGACCTCGCGTTCGCCCTGGCCTCGTGGATCGTGCAGAACAAGCGCTACGACGAGGCCTACCTGCGCGCGCCTTCCAAGTTGGCTGCGGCCGCCTTGGGCGAGCCCACCTGGTCCGACGCCACGCACCTGGTGGCCGTCGACCTGCCGAACAGGCCCGTGGTCACGGCGAAGCTGCTCGGACGCACGGGCGAGGGCGGCCTTGCCGACGACGCGCGGTTCGTGTTCGCGGGCGGCGAGCTCGTGGTGGCCGACGAGCTCGACGGCCCCGCCGACCTCGAGGTGGACGACGTGGTGGACGTGAAGGGCAAGCCCACGCGGGTGGTGAGCGTGTTCGCGCTTCTCAAGGAGCGCTTGGGCGAGCGCACGATCGAGGAGTACGCCGCTGCGGCCGGCATCGACGTGGCCGACGTGGTGGACGTGGCGCGCGAGTTCACCTCGCACGGCAAGCGCTCCTGCGTCATGAGCTACCGCGGTCCCGCCATGCACGCGAACGGCTTCGACGCCGTGCGCGCCGTCTCGTACCTCAACTTCCTCATAGGCAACCACGACTGGAAGGGCGGGCATATCGCCGCAGCCGCGAAGTTCGCCCCCTACACGGGGCGCTACGACCTGCAGTCCGTGCCGAACGCGCACGAGGGCTGGGGCATTCCCATCACGCGCCAGAAGACGGAATACGAGAAGACGAGCTACTTCAAGCAGGACGGCTACCCGGCGCCGCGCCCGTGGTACCCGTTGCCGGGCAACCTCTCGCACGAGATCGTGCCCACGCTGCGCGCCGGCTACGTGTACGACCACCTGGGTGCGCTGTTCATCCACCGCCATTCGCTCGTCGACTCCACGCCCGGCGGCGACCGTTTGGCCGACGTGCTGTGCGACACGGACAAGATCAACCTCTTGGTGTCGTTCGACGTGGAGGTGGGCGACACGTCCCGCTACGCCGACTTCGTGCTGCCCGACCGCACCTATCTGGAGCGGTTCAGCCAAGAGCCCATCTACCCGAACCAGCAGTACCAGCTCATCCAGTTCGGCCAGCCCGCCGTGCGCGCCTACGAGGGCCCGCGATCGGTGGAGGACGTCTACCTGGAGATCATGGAGCGGCTCGGCCTGCCGGGCGTGGGCGAGGGCGCCGTGCCGAAGGGCAAGAAGGACAGCGGCCAGACGGCTTCGCTTTCGAGCGAGGAGGACTACTGGCTGAAGATGGCCGCGAACATCGCCTACGCCGGCGAGCCGGTGCCCGACGCCGATGCCGAGGAGCTGGCCCTGTTCGAGCGCGTGCGCGCTCGCGCCTTGGGCGACGCGTTCGACCTCGACGCCTGGAAGGCGGCCGTGGACGAGGACGAGTGGCCGAAGGTGGTCTACGTGCTCAACCGCGGCGGCCGGTTCGGGTCGGCCGACCCCGCGAAGGACGACGGCTACGAGGGCGACCTCATCAAAACGCGCTACGCTGGCTTGTGCGCGTTCTACGACCCGAAGACGGCGTCCACGAAAAACGCCCTCACCGGGAAGAACTTCGACGGCTTGGCCGCGGCGGCCCCGGTGGCCTACGCCGACGGCTCGGCCTTCGAGGCTCCGGCAGAGCGTCCGCTCGCCTTCGTCAACTGGAAGGCGCGCACCAACGGCACGCACCGCACCGTCGCCTCGCCCTGGCTGCGCGAGACGGGCACCGAGAACTTCGTGTGGATGTGCCCGGCCGACGCCGCCGCGCGCGGCCTTGCCAACGGCGACGCCGTGGAGGTGGCGGGTCCGATGGGCTCGGAATCGGGCCACGTGCGCGTGACCGAGGGCATCCGCCCCGGCGTGGTGGGCTGCAACTTCTCGTTCGGGCAGACGGGGTACCGGGCCCGCCCCCTCGTCGTCGACGGCGAGGTGCTGGCGCCGGCACCCGACTACCTGGAGGAATCCGGCGTGCTCGACGGCGACGTTCCCGGCGAGCAGAAGAGCGGCTTCGCCGGAGGTCGCGGACGCGGTTTCATCATGAACGAGCTGCTGCCCGACGATCCCACCATCCAGGGAGGCGGCGGCGTGTGCGACCCGGTGGGCGGCGGCTCCGCGCAGCTCGACCTGTTCGTGGAGGTGCGCAAGGCCTGATCGTTCTCGGGGCGGCCCTTTGCCTTCCATGCCGCGCGCTTCGGCGGCCGGTTCCCGCGATGCGTCGCCGGAACCGGCCGCCTTTTCTTTGGCCGGGTGCCTTCCGTCGACCGGGCTGGCGAGGTTTCGCGGTCATGTGGAGTTCGTTTGAACGGCGAGATTTCTCGAAGATACGGGGTGTTTTCACTTCGCTATACTTGAGGGGAACGAGACGGAGAAGCGCGCTTCTCGCGCGCGAAACCACGGGGGTGACATGGCATGACGGCGCTTCGCGGCAAAGCTTGGGTGCGACACGATGCCGCGGAACCCGTGCAGGCGGGCGTGTGGAAGGGCTTCCTCTAACAATCACCCTCCCGATGCGTCGCGCCGAGGCGACGACGTCCCGTTCGAACATGCCGTGACAAGCGGCAGCTTTCTTCGAACCCCACCAATCTTTCCAACCGCATAGGGCCTGCAAGGCCGTTGGCGCACGACGCGATCGAGCATCCGCGCAGGCGAACCGCCGCGCGTTCCGTTCGATCGCCGTTCGAAGGCGCCTACGCACGCCTTGTCGGCGCCTGGTCTTCCCGAAGAAAGGCAGTGACCAAGTTTTGAAAGCAGAACAACCGGTGGCGGTGCAGCAGCACAAGGCCACGCGCAAGGAGCTCACCATCATCGGCGTCGTGCTGGCCGGCGCGTTCCTCGCCATCTTGAACCAGACCGTCCTGTCCCCGGCGCTGCCGAAGCTCATGGAGACGTTCGAGATAACGGCTGGCACGGCGCAGTGGGTGACGTCCATCTATTTGCTGGTGAACGGAATCATGGTTCCCATCAGCGGGTTTCTAATCGACCGGTTCCCCACGCGCAAGCTCTTCTTCGCGTCCATGCTCGCGTTCATCGCAGGCACGGCGCTCTGCGCGGTGGCTCCGTCGTTCCCTGTACTCATCGTGGGGCGCGTTTTGCAGGCGGCCGGTGCGGGCGTGCAGCTGCCGCTCGTGGCCGTGGTGCCCATGCTCATCTTCCCGCCCGAGAAGCGCGGCACGGCCATGGGCATGTCCGGCATCGTCATGAGCTGCGCGCCGGCCGCCGGTCCGGTGGTGGCGGGCGGCATCATCGACGCCATGGGATGGCGCGCCATGTTCGGCGCCATGCTGCCGCTGGCCGTGATCGTGCTGGCAGCGAGCTTCTTCTTGCTGTCGAACGTGGGCGAGCTCAAGCGGCCGCACCTCGACGTGCCCTCCATCCTGCTGTCCACGGTGGCGTTCGGCGGCCTGCTGTACGGGTTCTCCAGCGCGAGCACGCTGGGGTGGGGAAGCCCCCTGGTCGTTTTGCCCATCATCGTGGGCGTGGTCGCGCTCGTGTGGTTCGTGCGGCGCCAGCTGCATATCGACGAGCCGCTGCTGCAGCTGCGCGTGCTGAAGCGCCCGACGTTCGCCTACTCGGCCATCATCGTCACGGTCATCAACTCGGCGCTCTCCGTGGGAAGCGTCATCCTGCCCATCTACCTGCAGAACGTGCTGGGGTTGACGGCGTTCGAAACCGGCATCCTCATGACGCCGGGCGCGGTGTGCACCATCTTCCTCAGCCCCATAAGCGGCATGCTGTTCGACAAGTTCGGGCCGCGCGTCATCGCGGTCGTGGGCCTGACCGGGCTGTTCGGTTCCATGTTGGCGCTCGCGTTCGTGGGGTCGACCACGGCCATCTGGTACTTGGTGTGCGCCTACGTCATTCAGTCGTCGGGTTTGACGCTGGCCAACATGCCCATCACCACCTGGGGCCTCAACTCGCTTGAGAACGACCAGATAGCGCATGGCAACGCCATCTCCAACACCGGCCGCCAGGTGGGCGGCGCCATCTCCACGGCGCTCATCGTCACCATCATGACGATGGTGACGGCGGCCAACGCCGAAGCCGGCCCCGTGCAGTCCACCGCCGTCGGCATCGACGTGGCCTACGGCGTTTCGGCCGCCATCGCCGCCGTGGCGCTCGTGCTGGCCGTGCTGAAAGTGCACAACCGCCGCAAGCCGGAGCAGCGCGGCGCGGCGAGCATCGAGCTGGTGCCGGATTCGACGGTGGCCGACGACGAGGTCGTGGCGCGCCTTGCCGAATGGGCGCCGGAGCAGAAAACCGCGCGTGCCGGCGAAACCGCGCGAGGCGCCCAGCCGCCCGTCGCGCACGAGACCCTCGAAGGAGCAGCCTTATGAAACGCCCGGTGAAGGACATCATGGAGCAGGAGGCCTACACCTGCCGCTACGACCAGACGCTCGGCGAGGTCGTGCAGATATTCAGCGAGAAGGGCACGAGCGGCATCACGGTGGTGGACGAGGACGACCGGGTGGTGGGCTTCATCAGCGACGGCGACATCATGAAGGCCGTGGCTGAGCAGAAAACGCGCTCCATCTTCAGCGGCTACTCCACCATGCTGCTGTACGACAACGAGTCGTTCGAGGACAAGGCGCGCGCCCTCAAAGACCGCAACGTCATGGAGCTGGCCACGAAGAAGGTGCTGTGCGTGCTGCCGGACCAGTCCATCGGCAGCGTGGCTGACATCCTGGGCAAGCGCAAGTACAAGAAGATACCCGTGGTGGACGAGGAGGGCGTGCTGGTGGGCGTGGTGCGCCGCGCCACCATCACGCGCTACATCTTCCGGCTGCTGTTCGAAGAGGAGGATTGAGGCGCCGACCCTCCTGGCGCCCTTCCTTACGGCTCCACGATGTTGAAGAAGAAGTCGAACGCCGTCAGGTGCTCGGTGAGCTTGGCGATGACGTCCTGGTCCCCTTCGACGGCGATCGAAGCAGCTTGCGCGTCGGCGTCGCGATTGAGGATGGCGAACATGCCCAGCCGCGGCATCGTGAGCGTTGCGTCGGCGTCCGCCGCCTGCGCGCCCCGCTCGTACAGCACGACGCCCGAGCGCACGGTGAGCAGGTACGGATCCTCGTCGGTGAAGGCCAGGTTCACGGTGAGGTTGAGGTCCTCGGCCGCGTTCGCGTCCAGCAGCACTCCCAGGTAGTCCAGCATCATGGCGGGCGTCATGGCGCGCTGGATGTCCGAGCTGCCGGTTGCGCGGTACTTCGGATCGGCGTCCACGCCGTCGCGCAGCTCCTTCGCGCCGGTGAGGTAGGCGTTGCGCCAGGGACCCGATTCCGCCTGGAAGCCCAGCTGCTCCAGCGCGTCGGCGCACAGCAGGCGGGCAGCGCGGTTGCCGGGGTCGGCGAACACCACGAGGTTCGTCACCTCGGCCACCCATTGGTACGCGCCCGCTTCGAAGTCCTGCGCGGCCTTCGCCAGCACGGCGTCCACGTCGCCGAAGTACTCCACGAACTTCTTGGCCGACTCCGCCGGGGGCAAGGCGGCCAGGTGCACGGGGTTCGCGTCGTACCAGCCCATGTACTTCTGGTACACGGCCTTCGCGTTGTGCGACACCGTGCCGTAGTACTGGCGCGTGTACCAGTTCTTCTCCAGCGCCGCGGGCAGCTTGATGGCGTGGGCTATCTCGTTGGACGTGAGGCCTTGGTTCAGGTACATGAGCGTCTGGTCGGCGATGAACTTGTACAGGGCGGCGGTGTTCGTGAGGTAGTCGCGGATGAAGTCCGCGCCCCAATGCGGCCAGTTGTGCGCCTGGAACGTGACCTGGGCCTGGCTGCCATAGCGCGCGAGCGTTTCCATGAGGTAGTTCGCCCAGGCGTTGCCGTCGCGCACCTCCGCGCCGCGCAGGGTGTACAGGTTGTGCAGCGTGGCCGTGCAGTTCTCGGCCACCCACAGCGCTTGGTAGCCGGGAAACCACGTGTTCATCTCGGCGGGGGCCTCGGTGCCGGGCGTCATCTGGAACTCCATGTCCACGCCGTCGACGGTGCGCGTTTCGCCTGTCGTCGTGACGATGTCGTTCGGCGCGAGGTAGGAGACGGTGCCCGTGGACTGCCCCATGCCGATGCCGATGGACAGCTTGCCCTGCGGCCCGGCCTCCAAAAACGTGCCGTACTGGTAGCCCGCGCGGCGCCCCATGGCGTTGCCGGCGTACACGTTCTCGGCCACGGCGTGCTCGGCGAAGCCCTGCGGCACGATGATGGGGATGGCGCGCGCGGCCACCTCCTCCTGGGACACGATGCCCTTGATGCCGCCGTAGTGGTCCACGTGGGGGTGGCTCATCACGATGCCCGTCACCGGGCGCTCGCCCAGGTTGTCGGTGACCAGCTGGAACGCGGCGCGGGAGCATTCGCAGCTCATGAGCGGGTCGAACACGATCCAGCCCGTGTCGCCGCGGACGAAGGTGATGTTCGTCATGTCGTAGCCGCGCACCTGGTAGATGCCGTCCACGACTTCGAACAGGCCGTAGAGGTGGTTGATCTGGGCGTTGCGCCACAGGCTGGGGTTGGCGGTGTCGGGCGCGTCGGCGGGGGCTTCGGCGCCGTCGAGGAAGGCGTAGGCCTTCTGGCTCCACACCGCTTTGCCGGTATCGTCGGTGATCTCCAGCGTGTCGGGCGCGGCGATGAGGCCGCGCGAGGCGAACTCGCGCTCGGTCTCATCCGAGAAGTCGAGCAGGGCGTACACGCCCTCGTTGGCTGCCGCGGTTGCGGGGGCGGCCGGTTTCACGTCGGCGTTCAGGCTGTCGAGCGCGGCTTTGCCGGCGGATGCGTCGTCGCCGGTGCCGGTTCCGGTTCCTGCGGCGGCGCAGCCGCACAGGGCGCTTCCCGCAGCCACGAGCGCGCCGGTGGCGAACGCCCCGGTCACGAACGTGCGGCGGTCGAGCGCATGATGGTGAAGCGTCATGGCGGTTCCCTTTCATCTATGCAGCGGCAGCGAGGTCGCTGCGCAGTGCGCGGTCACGATCGTGTTCCGTCCGGCGAGCCGGCTCGCTTCCTTGCGCGCGCCGACGCGCGATGGCCGCGTGCCGCCGAGCATCCCAGCGCGGCGATCGCCGCGGCGGCGATCAGCGTCGGCATGCGCGGGTCGATGGCGTCGCCGGTGCGGGCGAGAGAAGCCGCGTTCCCTGCCGGCGTGCTTCGAGGCGGGGCGTCCGTGGATGCCACGACGGCGAACGGTACGAGTGCGTCTATCTCGACGTACGCCCTGCCGTCCTTCACAGAGGCGTCGAGCGTCGTCACGCCGTCCCTGTGCCGTTGCAGAACCTTGATGGCGCGGCCTTGCTGATCGTCGGCGAGCGGGAAGCTGAGCGTGACGGCTCCCCCAAGGGACGACTGCCCCGACTTCTTCGACACGACCGGTAGAAAAGCATTATAGCTTGCCGTCATCGTGCCGAGCAGCCCGGTGTCGAGCGCGTGCTGGTACAGCGCGCGATGTTCGGCATCGCTCTCGCTGAGAGGCGCGACTGTGAGCTGTGCGGCGGCGTGCATGGTGCCGGCAAGAGTGATGCCGGTGGCCTCGTCGGTGATGGTCCGCTGGATCATGGGGTTCTTCAGCAGGTAGGGATAGCCGTTGTTTTCTTTCGAGCTCTGCGTCCAGTAATTCATGTTGCCGGTGACTTCCTTGTTGAGGGCCTGCTCGAGCAGGAAGGAGGCCATGGCTTCGTTTTCCATTTCGGTCAGGCTCGCATCGGGGCTGCTGCCCTGGTTGCCGGTTCCGAACGGTTTCGATCCTACGCCTTTGCGCACGAAGCTTGAGAACACGTCATGGTGGTTCTCGCCGATGAAGCCTCCTCTGATGCCGCTTCCCGTCACCAACGACCCGCAGTAGTAGGCGTTGTGCACGTCGGCGTAGCTGCGCGCGATGAGGCCTCCCACGCTGTGGCCGCTGTACACCCGCCCCATGGCGTAGCTGTTCCACACCGTCGATCCGCTGTCCGAATACCCGATCAAGCCGCCTCCGTGGCCGCCGTTTCCCGAAGCCGAAACGTCGGCGCCCGACCAGGAGTTTATCACCTGCCCGCGGTTGTAGGCCACAAGCCCGCCCACGTCGTATCCCGTGATCGTCACGTTGATGGAGGGGAGGTAGTCGGGAAAGTAGTCGTTCGGATCGGTGAGGTTCGGGTCCACCGTGATGCCGGTTTGCGCGGAGCCGGTCGAGCAGTTGTCGACAATGCCGTAGTTGGCTCCCGCCAGCCCGCCGATGGTATGGGTCGTGTCGTTGCCCCGGCAGTCCATCGCATAGACCGCAACGTCGTGCACGACGGCGCTCGCGTCGATGACGCCGAAGATGCCCCCGAATTTCTGCGTTGCAAGCGGACCGGTTCCCATGTTCATGGTGAAGCCGCCTATGCCGTGGCCTGCTCCGTCGAAGGTGCCGGCGAACGGATGGTCTTCGGTGCCGATGGGGGTCGACCACACGGGGAAGGGCGCGCGCACGTTGACGATGTCGTTTGCCAGTCGGAAGGTGGCTCCCCGGTACATGTTCGCGTGCTGCTCGTACGCGGTTGAAACTTTCACCAGGTCGTCGAGCGTGCTCACCAGGTAGGCGCCGTCGACGTCCTGCGCGAAGTGCAGCGGATTCGGCTCGGCCTTGCCAGGGGTCCCCACGAGCGAAGCTTCCTGGAAAGGCATGGTGAACGTGAAGACGGCGCTGTTCGTGCCGCCGGTCACAAGGTTCGCCGTGTCGGCGCTGGCGAGCGTTTCCAGCACGGTGCCGTCGGCGCTTTTGAGCACGAGCGAGTCGAGCGCGGCGGGCTCTGCGGCCGTGACCGCCAGCTTGATGCGCGTGCCGGCCGGCACGTGGGCGGGCAGGGCGTTGCCCGACAGGTCGGTTGCCGTAATGGAAAGACCGCTGCCCTCCGTTATCACGTGGAGCGGGTGGGCTTCGCGTTTGTTCGGATCTTGCGCGAGTATGGCCAGCAGGCGCGAGTCCGGCACGGTGTCTTCCGCGGTCAGGGAGACTTTGGAGCTCGCGTAGTCGCCGTTTGTGGGAATGAGGGTGCGGTACCAGTAGAACGTGGTGTAGCGGTTCTGGTCGAGCACGCCGGAGGGGTACACCGGCTGGGCGTACGCGTTCATGATCACGTACGCTTCGGAGCCGAGCGAGTCCATGCCGTTTGCGGCAAGATAGTCTGCAAGCGATCCATTCGAGCTCTTGTAGCCATTCGTCTGCACGATGGGAGCGAGCGCGGAAAAATCTTTCGGCATGGTGTATGCCCCGTCGGCGGTTGAGAGAAGGTTGTAGAAGTCCTGATCGGGGAACCCGACGTACTTGTTCGAGATGGGCAGGTACCCTTCCGAGATCTTCTCCCAATAGCGCATGCCGTGGATGACGTCGCCGCTTTTCGAGCCGTAGGCAAGCCCGACGTCGCCGTCCACCACGAGGAACACCGTGCCGCCGACGCCGGCGCGGTAGGTTTTCATCGTCGGGGCGGTTTTGGACGCTTCGGCCGTGTAGTGCCAGGTACGGGTTTGGTAGCCGTAATGGTCGTCCCAGTGGTAGTAGTCGAAGCTTCTGCTGGAAGACGGCTGGTACCCGAACGAATAGCTCGTCTCGAAGTCGTAGGGGCGCATGAGGGCGAGCAGATCGGTGCGGGGCCAATTGGCCGCGTTGTCCTTGTTGGCGTATTCGGAGGCGACGTAGTTGATGTCGCGCACGACGCGGTTGAGGTTGGTTTCCAGATCGTTTTCAAGGTCGAGCACCTTTTGCTGGAGCGCGGCGTCGTTCGGGTCGCCGGCGGCCTTCGCCGCCCAGTAGTCGTATTCGAGGCGCTGGACGTACGCGATCACGCCGAGGTTCGCGGAAACGTCGTTAATGCCTGCCGTGAGCAGGGAAAAACGTTGGTGGTCGAATGCGAGCGTCTCGTCGGCGTACTGGTTGAGGTAGTACAGGTAGCGGTGGTTCGTGTAGCTGCCCATGTTCACGCCGTAGGTTTCCACGGTCGTGAGGTCTTTCCGGTAATCGAGATCGTCGAAGGCCTTCACCAGCGCGCGTTCCTTGGTTCGCGCGGTCTGCAGGCGGTTTGCCTCGTTCGTGGTGCCGATGGCGTCCGAGTAGTCTTTGGACGCCTGGATGTACTCGGTGTAGGCGGTGAGCGCCGGCGCGTACACCGAGTCGCTCATCTGGATGATCTGCTCGCGCTGGTTTTCCACCTGGTTGAGGGTGATGGTCCGCTCAAGCTCGAGGAACTGCGCGTCGATGTGGTTCTCCAGATCGGTGATCTGCAGGCTCAGCTCGTCAACCGCGTCGAGTATCTTGTCGCATTCGTGCTCGATGCCCATGCTGCCGCCGAGAATCCCGTCGACGAAGTCCACGACTTTCACAAGGTCTTCGTTGCCCGAAGCGTCCGCCGCATTGCCAAGGGAGTCGAGCGCGGCCGTGGCGACAAGGTCGAATCCAATGTCGAGCAGCTTGTCGATAGCCCACTCGGCGGGCCCGCGGACAACGGGCCCGCCGTTTGCATCGTCGGTTGCGTTCGCGTTGGCAGCAGGCTCGGGGGAGCCGAGCGATAGGGCGTCGAGGTCTTCGCCGCCGGCAGGGTCGGTGCCGTCGGAGGGCTCGCCTTCTTCGCCGTTTCCTGTCTCGGAGGGCGTTTCCAAGTCGGAGGGGGCGGGTGCGGCGACGTTGCCGTCGGGATCGGCGTGCGCCTGCCGTGCGGCTCCTGGCGGCGCGATGGGCGCCGCCGAAAGGCCGAGCGCGAGCACGCACGCGAGCGCGGCGCGGCTTGAGGCGGCAAGGATTCTTCTGATCCGGCGTGCTGCAGGAAGGTGGTTCGCGAGGTCTGCCATGGTCGATCTCCTGATTCCGAGATTGTTCAATGTCACGATACCCATAGCGAAAAAGTTAAACCATCGGCCGGTACGAGGGTTTTGCCGAAGTTCTGGCGGGTGGTTTTGCTATCCTGGAAAAGACTGCAATGCCGAATGTGAGAGAAACGGGTTGGGCCTGTGGTTCAGGAAGCTCCCATCGACAGCTCGCTCATGCTGAGCGAGAAGTTCACGCCCGCGGCGCTGCCGGAGGTGTGCGCGCCGCGCCGCGACCTCATCGACCGTTTCGACGCTGCCGCAGCTCTGAGGTTCGGCTACGTGGGAGCGCCGGCGGGCAGCGGCAAGACCGTTTCGACGCTGCTGTGGCTGAAAGCGTGCAAGCGCAAGGTGGTGTGGATCGGCCTGGACCGGTACGACAACGCGCCCACCGTGTTCTTCAAGCTGCTGGCCACCGGCCTGTTCTCGGTGCAGCCCGAGAATGCCGGCATGCGGCGCGTCCTTGCGAGCCCGTCGTTTTCCTCGTCTCCCGTCGAACACGTCATCATGATGCTGGCCGAGATGCAGCCGCCCGCCGAGCGCTACGCGCTCGTGTTGGACGACGTGCACCTTGTCACGAACCGCGAGATCATGAAGGCGCTGCCGGCCGTGCTCAAGCGGCTGCCCGGCGCGTTCTCCGTGTTCCTGCTGTCGCGCAACCAGCTGCCCGATGAGCTGCGCAGCGTCGTGCGGGAGCCGGTGCAGCTTGTCGGAGCCGACGACCTGCGCTTCACCGAAGACGAGATACGGCGCTACTTCAAAAGCCTGGGCCTCGCCCTTACGGCCGAGGAGTCGCGCGTCGCGTTCGCAGCCACGGAGGGTTGGGCCATCGGCGTTGCCGCCGTGGCCAAAACGGGGCGGATCGACGCGGGCAGCAGCCACTACCTGTTCGCCAGCTACTTCGAATCGCAGGTGTGGAACGCGTGGGATCCGGACCTGCAGGAGTTCTGCCTGCGCACGTCGGTGGTGGACGAGTTCGACCCGGAACTGGCGCAGCTGCTGACGGGGCGATCCGACGCCCGCGCCGTCATGGACGAGCTCAACCGCACGAACACGTTCCTCAGCCGCCTGCACGGCGACGCGTACCGCTACCACCACCTGTTCCAGGACTTCCTGCGCGACAAGGCCGCGGTCGTGGGCGTCGACCGCGCGGCGCTGTGCAAGATCGCCGCCGCGTACTACCGCGAGCACCATGACTACTCGCGCGCGCTGCGGTTTTGGATGGAAAGCGGCGACTATCGCGGCATCGACGCGTACCTGCTGCTGTTTTTGTTCGAGAACAACCGCGGCAACATCGCCGAGTACGCCGATTTCCTCAATACCTTCTTCGTGGCCGGCATTCCCGAGCGCGCCTTCAAGGAGTGCCCGCCGCTGCACGTCCTGGGAGCGTGGCACGCGTACCTGACCAGCCGCCGCGAGCTGTTCGAACGTCACATGGACGCGGTGTACCGCAACCTGCCGCGCATCGCCCGGGCCGACTCGCGGTTCATGGAGTACGCCATCTTGGCCTACAGCGTGGACCATCGCACGAGCATCCTCGACAAGGTGAAGCACTTCCGCGCGTTCGGCCGGTTCATCAAGCGGTTCACGCCCGAAGGGCTGGCCACGAACATCGCGTCGTTCACGCACAACCTGCCCTACATGCACCGCAGCAACCTGGACTACTCCGACCTGGCGCTGGAGGAGAACAGCATGCGGAAGCTGGAGGGCAACTTCTCGCTGCTGCTGGGCCAGGAGTGGCGCTACATCGAGCCGGGCATCCCGGCGTGCTTCGCCTACGAGCGCAACCGGCTGGACAAGGCGCTCGCGGGCATCGAGCGCGCGCGGGCGGCCATGACCCCCGACAACAAGGTGGAAGGCCGGTTGTGCGTCGCCGTCATGCTCCAGCAGACGTTCTGGCAGCTGGGCCGCACGCGCGAGGCCGATGCCGTGCTGGACGAGCTGGACGGCCTGGTGGAGCGCGAAGCGCCGTTCTTCCTACCGAACCTCAAGGCGCATCGGGCGAAGCTTTCGCTGTTCGACGCCGACAAGCGCGTGGCCCGCGCGTGGCTCGACGAGTTCTTCGTCACCGAGGTCGACCGGGTGGAGCTCTACCGCGTTCCCCAGCATTTCACGACGGCGCGGGCGCATCTGGTGCTGGGCCACGGGGCGGAGGCGCTGCACGTGCTCGACCTGCTGGATCGGTTCGGCCGGGAGTTCAACCGCCCGCTCGACGTGGGCGAGGCGGGCGCGCTCAAGGCGGCGCTTCTATGGGCATACGGCAAGAAGGCCGAAGCCTGCGAGGCGCTGTCGTCGGCGCTCGAGGCGCTTGCACCGTACGGGTTCGTGCGCATCGTGGCTGACGAGGGCGCATCGGTGGAGCCCGTGCTCAAGCGCCTGCTCAAGCAGGTGTCAGAGCCGGACTACGACGGCCCGCTTAAGCGCGCCTACGTGCACGACCTGCTCTTGGCCGCCCATGCCACCGCCCGGCGCCACCCCGGCGCAACGGCGAACATCGTGCCGAAGAAGAAGCCCGTCAAGCTGTCCCGCCAGCAGGCGCTCATGCTCACGCTGCTTTCGCAGGGCCTTCGCAACGGCGAGATCGTGGCGGAGACGGGCCTGTCGCTGTCCACGGTGAAGAGCCACACGGAGGCCGCCTACCGCAAGCTGGACGTGCACAACGCCATGGACGCCGTGTTGAAGGCGCGCGAGCTGGGGTTGATTGAGTAGCGCTCGAGAAGGGCATCAAACCACCCGTGCCATGGTGACCGAAAACGCGGTCGAATGTGCACTCGCCGAGCGCGAAATCGGGTGCGAGAATTCCGCGACCAGGCGTTTTGCGCGACCGAGGCGCGCAAAGGGCGCGGATCGGCCCCGCAGACTGCACATTCGACCGCGTTTTCGGTCATTTTTGATTTCGACCGACGCTGGCTGGTCTTTGGGCCTTTCCGTGAAGTGCGGAAGGGAAGCCCTCGCAAAGCGTCCGGTTCTTCGCCATAGTCCTGGTTGATCCGGGCGGCCGAAGCCAGACTGTTGCGCTTCGGCATGAACAGGAACGCTCCCGCACATGCGGGAGCGTTCCTCGTTCGCAGCGAAATCGAATCACTCGCTTCGCAGCGCTTCCACCGGGTCTTTGCGGCTGGCGGCGCTCGAGGGGATGAGGCCGGCCAGGAACGTGAGGAGCACGCTGATGCCTACCAGGACGATGGCGGCCTGCCACGGAAGCGAGGCCACGTCGACCACATCGAACAGCGAATAGATGATGGCGTTGGCGGGTATGCAGGCCAGCGCCGTCACGCCGATGCCGATGAGGCCGGCTGTGAAGCCCACGATTATGGTCTCGGCGTTGAACACGCGGCCGATGTCGCCCTTGCTGGCGCCGATGGACCGCAGGATGCCGATCTCCTTCTTGCGTTCCAGCACGCTGATGTAGGTGATGACGCCGATCATGATTGACGACACCACGAGCGAAATGGCCACGAACGCCACCAGCACGTAGCTGATCATGTTCACGATGTCGGTGACCGACGACATGAGCGTGCCCACGAAGTCGGTGTAGGTGATCACCTTGTCCTCCTCGCCGTCCGCCGTCATGCGGTCGTTGTAGGCGTCGAGGATGTCGATGACCTTCTCCTTGCTTTCGAAGTCGATGGGGTAGATGTCGATGCCGCCAGGCTTGTTGAAGTCGGCGTATCCCAGCTTCTTCAGGTTGTTGTCGTAAGAGGCGTCCTCCTTGCTCATGAGCGACATCATGAGCTCGCCAAGATCTTCCTCGCTCATGTTCATCTGGAAGGCTTCCTAGAACTTGTCGGGATCGATGGACATGGCGGACGCCATGTTGTTGGCCATCTGGTTCATCGACTGCTGCAAGGCGGCGGTGACCTGCGTTTGCAGCTCGGTGGCCATGGCGCCCATGTAGGTGGTCATGGTGGTTTGCATGTAGTTTTGCAGTGCGGCGGCCACCTGGTTCTGCAAATCGTTGTCCGTTGCGATTCCTGCTGCTGCGGCCACGATGATGGCTTGGGCTTCAGGCGTTGCCATGTAGTCGGAGAAGCTTGCGTTGAAATCGGGGTTCGTCGGATCGAGCGGATGGCTTTGCAGGTACACTTGGTATCCCGCCATGACTTTGTTGACGATGTCTCGGGTTTGCTCGGGCGTCACTTCGAATTTGATCTGGCTGGCGAACTCGTCCATGTTCGGCTCAGGCACGGCGGGCATGTTCTGCAGCCCGCTTTCCAGGTTGAGCGCGTTCGACATGTCCACGGACAGTTTGCTCTCGTCGATGGTGAACGCCGCCTGGATGGCATCGCCGTCGATGGTGAACAGCGAATCCATGTTGAAGTCGCTCTCGCCCTCGTCCTCCTCGCCGAACGGCTTGCCGGTGAACACGTTGATGTCGGGATGGGCCAGCTGGTCCTTCACGATGGTGCTGTTGGCCGCCTGCTCTATCACGTGGTCGGTGAGCGACGTCGGGTAGTTGATGCCCGAGCTGAGCATGGTGGCGCTGGCCCCTTCGTTCGGCTGCACGATGCCCACTATCTTGATGTCCTCGCCGTTCGCCACCAGGTTGCGCATGTACTCGGTGTCGTCGGACTTGTCCTTCCACACGTTGAACTCGTCGTCGTGCACGTAGTAGTCGGTAGCGTTGACCAGCTTGAATGTGACGTTGAGGATGTCCTCGTAGGAGGGTTGCTCGATGTCGGTGGGCGGGACCACTTCTTCCTCGGCAGCGAACTTCTTCACCATGTCGTCGAACTCGGCGGTGTCGCGCAGGCCGAGGGTGTACAGCATGAAGTCGCTGATGCTGCCGCTGCCCGTGAGCACGAGCACGCATTCGTTGCTGTTCTCGGGCCAGTGGCCGGCCTTCACGTCGTACTGGTACTGGTAGAGGTTCGGGTCGCTGGGCATCTCGTAGAACGTGTCGGTGCTCATGGACATGGACATGAGGCTGTTGGTGCTCGTGGAGGAGCCCAGGCCCAGTGCCGAGAATGATTTGTCGGGATTGACCTGGCGCAGCTTCTCGGTGTTGGAGCTGAATATCTGCGGCGACACGTTGTAGCTGTACTCGATGGCGTTCGTGTACTTGTCGATGTCGCTCTCGCCGCTGTCGAAGTACTCCTTGAGCGATGCCAGGTCGTTCGAGCCGATGCTCGAGAACATGTTCGTCACCATTTCGGCGACGCGCACGGTGTCCTCCCCGCCGCTCTCGCCGTCCTCGCCGCCAGATGCATCGCCGCCGACGCCTGCGGCGCCCAGCATCATGGAGGTCATGTCGAAGCCGGTGCTCTGGATCTGCAGCGGGTACTCGGAGAGCGTGTCCTCCTCCACCGATTTGATGTAGTTGTTCACGCCGTTGGCCAGCGCGAGGATGGAGGCGATGCCGATGATGCCGATGGATCCCGCGAACGCCGTCATGAGCGTGCGGCCCTTCTTCGTCATGAGGTTCTTGAACGACAGTGCGAGCGCGGTGAAGAACGACATCTTCGTGCGGCGCACGGGCTTTTCGCTCAGCTTCATGTCCTCGGGCGTGGGCTCGTAGGGATCCGTGTCCGAGCGGACGACGCCGTCGGAGAGGTTCACCGTGCGCGTGGCGTAGGCCTCGGCGAGCTCGGGGTTGTGCGTGACCATGACAACCAGGCGGTTCTCGGCGATTTTCGTGAGCAGGTCCATCACCTGCACGCTCGTTTTGGAATCGAGGGCGCCCGTGGGCTCGTCGGCCAGCAGGATCTCGGGGTCGTTGATGAGGGCGCGTGCGATGGCGACGCGCTGCATCTGGCCGCCGGAAAGCTGGCTGGGCTTCTTGTGCACGTGCTCGCCCAGGCCCACTTCCTCCAAGGCGGCTATGGCGCGCTCGCGCCGTTCCGCGCGCGACACGCCCGACAGCGTGAGCGCAAGCTCGACGTTGGAGAGCACCGTCTGGTGGGGGATGAGGTTGTAGCTTTGGAACACGAAGCCGATGCGGTTGTTGCG
>CAUEBO010000004.1 GCA_958454405.1 uncultured Eggerthellaceae bacterium
CTTGCGCCCGGCCAGGATGGACATGGGGTAGAGGTAGCCCACGTGGCTGCCGAACGACCCGCTCACCCATTCCACGGCGCCGCCCTCGTCCACGCGGGCGCGCTTCGTGTTCAGGTTGTACATGTTCTTCGACCAGTTCTCGATGGTGGAGTAGCGCAGGCGCGCGTTCTTGCCCACGAACAGCTCCACAGCACCTGCGTGCAGGTTCGCCACGTTGTACTTCGGGGCGGAGCAGCCTTCGATGAAGTGCAGGTCGGCGTCGTCCTCCACGACGATGAGCGTGTGCTCGAACTGCCCGGCGCCCTTCGCGTTCAGGCGGAAGTAGCTTTGCAGGGGGAAGTCCAGCTTCACGCCCGCGGGCACGTAGACGAACGAGCCGCCGCTCCACACCGCGCCGTGGAGCGCGGCGAACTTGTGGTCGGCAGACGGGATGAGCGTCATGAACCTTGTCCGGATGAGGGGCTCCCATTGCGGGTCGTGCAGCGCCTCCTCGATGCCGGAGTACACGATGCCGAGCTTTGCGGCCGTGTCCTGCATGTTGTGGTAGACCAGCTCCGAGTCGTACTGCGCCCCGACGCCCGCCAGGTAGGCGCGCTCGGCCTGGGGGATGCCCAGGCGGTCGAAGGTGTTCTTCACGTCGTCGGGCAGGCTCTCCCAGTCGCTCTGCTGCTCGGTGGCGGGCTTGACGTACGTGACGATGTGGTCCATGTCCAGGCCATCGAGCGCCGGGCCCCAGTTGGGGGCGGGCATGCGCTGGTAGGTGTCGAGCGAGCGCAGGCGGAAGTCCAGCATCCAGTCGGGCTCGTCCTTCTGGGCCGATATCTCGCGGACGATCTCGGGCGTGAGGCCGGCGTCCAGGCGCTCGGCCCCCGCCTCGTCGTCGGCGAAGTCGTACAGGCTGCGGTCGATGTCGTCGACCTGCGTGCGTTTCTTTTCCATGGCGCGGCCTCCCTAGCAGGTCGCGGCGACGGGCGTTGCCTCGGCCCGCTCGCCGGGGACCGCGTCGGGCGCGGCCTGTTCGAACTGCTCGAAGCCGTGCTCGTCGATGCGCGCGACGAGCGACGCGTCGCCCTCGGCCGCCATGCGGCCGCGCACCATCACGTGCACGCGGTCGACGTGCAGATGCTCCAGGATGCGGGTGTTGTGCGTGATGATGACGAGCGCGCCGTCCGCCGCGCGGCGGTAGGCGTCGATGCCGCGCGACACCACACCGAGCGCGTCCACGTCCAGGCCCGAGTCCGTCTCGTCCAGGATGGCCAGCTTCGGCTCCAGCAGCAGAAGCTGCAACATCTCGAGCTTCTTCTTCTCGCCGCCAGAGAAGCCCACGCCCAGCTCGCGGTCGAGGTAGGCCAGGTCCATGTCCAGTTCGTTGGCCAGCTCGCGCACGCGTTTGCGGAACTGCTTGCCCTTCAGCTCGCCAACGCCGGCGCGCCCCGCGGCGGCCGCGCGCAGGAAGCTGGACACCGGCACGCCGGGTATCTCCACCGGGGCCTGGAAGCTCAGGAACAGCCCCGCGCGCGAGCGCTTGTCGGGGGAGAGGTCAGTCACGTCCCGGCCGTCGAACACGACGGAGCCTTCCTCCACGTCGTAGGCGGCGTCGCCCATGACCACGTGGCCGAGGGTGGACTTGCCGGCGCCGTTCGGCCCCATGACCACGTGCGTCTCGCCCGCGCCCACGGCGAGGTCGACGCCGCGCAGGATGGTGGTGCCGTCGGCCGAGGCGGTGAGGTTCTGAACGGAAAGGAGGGGTTGGGCGTCCGTTCCGGGCGTGTGGTTAATGGTGTTCTCGTCTGCCATGTCGCATGCCTTTCAATAATCATATAGTTTTGCTATGATTAAAACGGATCGCAAGGGTGGAAGTCAAGGATTAATCCTACTAATCCACAAGGTTTTACGGCCGGCGCGTCGGACGACCGGGCGGCCGGCGCGTACCTGGGTTCAGCGTAGCGCCGGGCCGGCTGCGACGCGCGGCGGGACGAGGCGTTGTTGAGAGCGGGTAACCGCATCGAGGACGTTGCGGAGCGTTGCGCGGCCGAGCCGATCGCATGTCGGAGCGCTGAGCGCCGACGGCGCCGATGCCGGCGCTCGCGCCGGAGGAGCACCCTTCGCAGGGGCTGTGTCAAAAGTCGCATTTCGACGTTCTTGTAGGGCAAGGGCTCTGCCCTTGCCGCTCAGCCAGCAACGTCTCCACAGGTCGACGGCAAGGGCAGAGCCCTTGCCCTACAACTCGACCGGCACAGGCATGCCTCGCCGGTCCTTTTGATGCAGCCCCTCCCGCACTAGTTGCGCAGGGCGGATCAAGGCGCGAGCGTTGCGATGGGAATGACGTGCACGCCGTCGGGTCGCCGGTAGGCGAGCGCGCCCCGGCCGACGACGACCGCGAGGAAAGCGGGTTCGGAATTGCGCGCTGCCGCGTTCTTGAGCACCTTGTCGCGCAGCCGGACAAGGTTCGCGGCCGCCTCGTCTGCCTTGGTATCGCTCAGTTTGATCTCGACGGCGCCCCATCTTCCCGCATGCTCGATGATCGCGTCGACTTCGAGTCCCTTGTCGTCGCGGTAGTACGACAGGCGGTCGTCGAGCATGCCGTACGTCGACAGGTACACTCGAAGGTCGCGCAGGACGAGGTTCTCGAACAGGTCGCCGAGTGTTTGCATGTCCCGCAGCAATCGTTCGGGCGTGGCTCCGACGAGCGAAGCCGCGAGGGAGGGGTCGACGAAGTATCGCTTGGGCTTGACGCGCACGCGGGCTTTCGATCGAAGCGGTGGCTCCCATCCGGGAAGCTCCTCGGTAAGGTAGAAACGGTCGAACATCTCGAGGTACGAGACGAGCGTCTCCTCGCTCACCGCTCGCGACCCCTCTCCGTGCGACATGTCGTTGATGAGGGTCTTGTAAGTGACCGCTCTGCTGGCGTTGAGGGCGAGCGCTTGCAGCGCGGCGAGCGCGATGGCGGGGGATCTCCCTTCATCGATGACGTTTGCGTCGAGCACCGCTTGCAGGTACTGCCTTGCCGTCTCGAGCGCAGCCTCGTCGTTCAGCTCGAGGTTCGCGGGCCATCCGCCGCGGCAGCACCACAGGGCTACCTCCTCGATGCTGGTTTCCCGACGCGCAGGTTTGAAATCCTCTTCCCTGAAAAGGCGCTCGAGACTCACCTCGCCGGTGGAATCTCCCGATTCGGCAAGCGATAGAGGGTACATCTTAAGGCGCGCGATGCGTCCCGCGCCGCTGTGGTGCACCTTCGCGCGCTGATCGCTCCTCAGAGCGGTCGATCCCGTGAGCAAGAGAAGGCCGCGTTTGCTGCCGGAATCGTCGACGAAACGCCGCGCCGCATCCCATACTGCAGGAACCTCCTGCCATTCGTCAACGAGGTGGGGGGTTTCGCCCAGAAGGGCGAGGCTTGGATCGACCAGGGCGGCCTCCCGATCTGCAAGCCGGTCGAGTTTCGTCACGCTTGCCGCGCGCGAAAGGGCGGTCCACGTCTTTCCGCACCATTTCGGCCCGGTGAGTTCGACGCAACCGAAGGATCGCAAGAGCGTGTCGAGTCGCCGCTCCACCAGGCGTTTCCGATATCCGTTCGGGGTCAGTTCGCCTGCCATCGCGCCTCCTTTGCCAATTTCAGTTACCTGCAGTATATATTTTTGATCTGCAAATTCGATAAAATACACCTAAACCGTTTAGGAAAATACACCTTTTGCATTGAGGATTTTGCACCAAATGAATTCCTCGGATTGTCAATGACGCCTGGAACGCGTCAAATCCATTTGCTGCAGCAAGATGCTGGGTGCAATGCAGCTTGTTTCACACGCGACGGGGTTTCGCTTTTCGCTTGGATTTTCGCACCAAGGGTCCTCGCGTGCGTGCGCGAGCGGCTCGACAAGCCGGCGAGCGCGCCCCGGCCGACGACGACCACGAGGCTCGTGCGCGGGCGGGGCTTCGGGCGGCTCGGGACCGCGCTCGGGGTGGAGGGGCCGCCGTTCGTTCCGTTTGCCGAGGTGATTACAACGGAAAGCGGCGTTTCGGGCATGTTCAACCCTTGATTTAGGCGGGAGCTGTGTCATAATGGGGGCGTCCGAGTCACGTAGCCAAGGGGATGCACCCATGCAGCACAACAACCCAGCCAGCGTGCATGCGCCCTCCGCGAGCCCGGTGCCGAGCTTGCACGAAGCGCCTGCCCGCACAGCCTCCGGCATCGGAAACCCCGTCGGGGGGGGTCTTCAATAGAAGGGTTCGCGGAAGCGCAACTTCCGTAACCGCCGCGCCGCTTGCTCGGCGTGCGCTGTCTGTAGTCCTTGCCATCGTGCTCGCCGCGGGCCTCGCGCCCGCGATCCCGAGCATCCACGCGCCCGAGGCCGCCTACGCCGAAGGCGCGGCCAACTCCACCGTCACCATCACCCACCAGCCTGTGGGCGGCACGTTCGCCAAGGGTGCGCCGCTGCGCTTGTACGTGCAGGCGTTCTCGCCGGACAACCATCTGCTCACCTATCAGTGGTACAGAAGCGACGCTTTGGCGGGCGAAGGCACGCCGATCGACGGCCAAACGTCGTCCACCCTCAACGTCACAACGCCCAGTGTGTCAGGCACCGCGTATTACTACGCGGAGATCACCGACGCGTCTTCCGGTCTGAAAGTTCGCAGCAACGCGGCGGCCGTCTCGGTGCAGGACTGGACGGTGTATGACGAGGATCAGACAACCGCGGAGAATCCGGCGCCCACGAGCACGGCGGGCTCTCGCCCGTTCTGGCTCGAGCTGCAGAACGGCGGCTTCGAATGCACGGTGGGCGCGACCGTGCACGGATCCATTTATTTCGAGAACCTGCCCGGATGGCACACGACCATAACGTCCATGGACTCCAATTATCAAGGAAAAAGAATAATTGAAGCAGCCAATGCCAGCGAAACCTACAAAGTACCCAACCTGGCCGGCAGCTCGCTCGTCGCCGAGCTTGCATCGACCGACGTGTCGTGCCTGTTCCAAGAGGTAGCCACGCAACCCGGCAAGATTTACTCGTGGAAGCTGGACCACCACGGAAGGGCCGGCGGCGCGGCGGGAAACGACGTGATGGCGGTGGTCATCGGACCGGCTCTCACCCAAGAGGAGACGGAAAGCCTTGCAACCTCCGGCGTCATTAAAGGGGGATCCGACTCCGTCACGTACCCGTACGGCACGAACGCCAGCCGGACGGAAGAGAAAAGCCTGTTCAACGCAATTGTCAACGCCTTGAAAGCCCAGGAGGGGGGCACGCTTCCCTCTTCGGGCGAGTACGTTGTCCCCTACGTGCTTCCCTCGGGTGCGACGCGCAACTACTATGTCAGCATGACGAGCGACCCGCGCGTCGCCAATGCCAGTTGGGGACATTATGCGGGTACGTACACGGTGCCCGAGGGGCAGGGCTCAACCGTGTTCGCTTTCGCGAACATATCCTCGGGGAGCAATGGGTACGGCAACCTGCTGGACAACGTGGAGTTCAAAGCCGGCGGCGGCGTCGACGTTTCAACGGATGTCGGCTACGAGGGCGACGGCCGGCTGCAGGTTAACGATGTCCAGCGTGGGTACGACTACGGCATCTTGGAGGTGCGCGGGTCCACCGCCTTCGCCGCGCAGGGCGTGCAGGCGGCGTTGGGCGCCGCGAGCCTGACTGCCGACGAGAACGGCTGGTACGCACCGGGGGACACGGGCACGCTCACTTTCTCGAACCTCACGCCCGGCAAGACCTACCGCGTGGTGGCTGTTCCGACCAATGCCATCAACGAGGATCTCGGCTCGAACCTCACGCCCGGACTCGTGCTCGACGAGTCCTACTACCGCCAGGTCACCATCAAGCCCGTGGCCGACTCGTCCGACGGCGCCGGCGGCAACATCCAGGCCACGGCCGAAGCCACACCCGACGGCAATGCGCGCGTCATCGTGCGTCCCGTGCGCGAGGATGTGGAGTACGCGCTGCTTGACACGACCTCCTCCGGCACGGAACCCGACGCCAACGCGGTGGTCAAGGGATGGACGAAGGTGGGCGCGGATGACGAGCAGCTCTCCTTCGACGGGCTCAGGAGAGAGCACCTCTACGCCATCGTGGCGCGCCCCAAAGACTACGACGAGATCGACTACGCCGACCAGGTGGCCGCCGGATCCTACGTCATCGTAAAAACGCCCTCCAAGGACTTCGTCGACGTCGACGAAGGCAGCGTGACGCGCTCCGAAGACGGCATGTCCCTTACCGTCACCAACAAGAGCAACCGGCAGCAGCGCTACCTCGTCTACGACGCCGACACCGGCGAGAAGTACGACGGCGCGTGGCACCAGATACAGGGCGGCTCGACCGACAACACAAGCTGGACGGCTCTGGATCCGACCAAGAACTACCAGATCGTGGCCGCCGAACCGCCCACGGACGTGAGCACGGGCTCGGCCCCCTCTCCCGGCCTGCGCTCCTATGGCGTGGCGCCCGCGCCCGAGGTGGACTACGTGAGCGAGACGGTGGGTAAAGACGGCGTCGTGCCGGCTTCCATCGAGTACCGGGTGCAGGACAAGGCCGACCCGGGTCGGTGGCATTTCGGCTCCGCGGACTCCTGGGTGGCGGGAACCGGCGGCGCGGCGCTCTCGTTCGCCGGCGTGTTGGACAGCGCCGCGAACGGCGCCACGCTCACGTACCGCTTGAAGTCCGACTACGATGGGCCCTCGATCGCCGTCGTGTCCGCCTTCGAGGTGCCCGCCCGTCCCGCCGCACCCGTTGCGGGAGGCGGCTTCGCCGTGGACTACGCAGCCGAGACGCTGTCGGCGGGGACGTCGGGAGCGGCCCTCCAGACGCGCGCCTCGGGCTCATCGGCGTGGTCTGCGGCCGGGACCGCCGCCGTGCCGTTCACCAGTCTCGGCTGGGGCGGCGCGGAGCGCGCGGTGGAGGTGCGCCTGGCGGCGTCGCAGGAGGGGAGGACGTTCGCCTCCAAGGCGGCCGGCGTGACGCTGGCCGCGCGCCCGGACGTCCCGACGGGCTTGCTGCTGGTCGAAAACGACAGCGGCTCCTTCGTCATCAAGGGGCTGAACACGGCGCTCGAATACGCCGTGAAGGCTGGTGCCGACGGCTCCTTCGGTCCGTGGACGAAAGCGGTTTCCGATGGCGAGCTGGACCTCGGCAGCCCGGTCGACGCGGTGCGCGTGCGCGTGTCCGCCACCGAGAGCGCCCCCGTGTCGCTCCCGGCCACCGTGACGCCCTCCGCCTATGCGGTGTCGCTTGCGGCCGCCGCAACCGATCTCACGTACGGCTACAGCGCTGCAGATGCCGCCTCCGCCATCGCGCTCACGGTAGCGAACGACTCCGACGTGGCCGACGGTGCGAACAGCGCCATCGTCACCGACACCGTATCGCTAGCCGACGACGTTCCCTTCACCATATCCCACGAGGGAACCACCGGTCAGAAGAGCGTGGAATTGGCCCACGATATAGGCAAAGGCAGCTCGCACACCGACATCTACCTCGTGCCCAATGCGGGCCTGGCGGCGGGCAGCTACCAGGTGGAGGCGACGCTTGTCTACCACGCCAAGGCGGTGGAGGGGGTTTCGTACACGGCGCGCGTGACGGCGTCCCTTACGGTGTCCAAGGCCGCCCAAGACGTCCCGACCGACCTTGCCGCCACGCAGCAGACCGCGGACTCGCTCACGCTGACGGCTGACGCGCCCGCCTCGGGCACCACCTCGGGAATAGTGGAGTTCAGCTGCACGGCGGGATCCACGTGGGGCGCGAGCGCAAGCGTGCAAGGGGGAGCCGCCGCAGCGACGCTCGACCGACTGAACGCCGGCGCCGTTTATTCCTGCACGGCGCGCATGGCGGGCGACGACAACCACGAGCCTTCCCCCGCCTGCCCCGCCTCACCCATCGCCACGGCCCATGCGGCTCCCGCTGCTGCGGACGTGGCCGTCGACCACCACGCCGAGACGCTCTCGTTCGGATCGGCCTTCGAGGCCTGCACGAATGACTCCGACCCTGCGGGCTCGGCCTACCGAAGCGGCGACTCGCTGCGCTCGGTGCTGGACGCGGGCGGCGGGACGGTTTCCGTGCGCAAGAAGCAGACCGTCGACGCGAGCGGCGTTCCCATCCCCGCGTCCGCATGGTACGGGGTGGGCGTGTCCCGTCCCTCCATCTCGTTGGGCACGTCGTCCACCAACGCCACCAGCAGCCGCGTGGCTGACGGCACGCTTTCCGTTACCGGGGCGGCGCAGTTCCAGTACCGCGTGAAGGGCGCCCCCGATTGGACGCCGGTGCCAGGCTCCAAGATGGAGGGCCTGCCGGCCGCCGTCTACGAGGTGCGCACGCCCGCCACCTCCACGGCCTTCGCCAGCACGCCTGTGGAGAGGACGATCGAGGCGAACAACTTCTGGGTGACGTTCGACCTGGGTTACGCCGCAGGGACCGCTCCCGCCGAGCAGCTCGTGGCGCGGGGCAACGTGGCGTCGGAGCCCGCCGATCCCGTCCGCGAGGGCTACCAGTTCGTTGACTGGTACGCCGACGGCTCGATCTGGGACTTCGGCGTCGCGCCGACCGCCGACACCACCCTCACCGCCGCTTGGACGGCCAATTCCTACACGGTGAAGTTCGACGCCAACGGCGGCGCGGGCGAGCCCATGGCCGACCAGCCGTTCGTCTACGACGCGGCGCAGGCGCTCTCGGCTTGCTCGTATACGCGGGAGGGCTACCTGTTCAAAGGCTGGTCGCTTGTGCAGGGCGGCGCGGCAGAGGATCCGGGCGCCGAGCCGACGGTGGCCTACACCGACGGGCAGACGGTGTCGAACCTCGCATCCGACGCGAACGGAACCGTCACGCTCTTTGCCGTGTGGGCGCGACCGGCCATATCCGCCGCCGTGCCCATCAACGCCACCGTGGTGGTGGACGCCAGCGGCGATTTCGTCTGCCCGAGCCCCTTGGATCCCGCAAACCCCGATGCGGGCGGCTACGCCATCTCGAGCACGACGCCCGCGGCGCTGAAGGTGGAGTCCGTGTCCTTCAAGCTCGCGGAGGGCGCTACGGACGTCTTCACGAAGGCCGCCAAGACGAAAGCCGTCGTGAATGGCCTCGAACTTGCAGCGAACGACACCGACAAGACCACGGCGCCTTTCGCGACGAGCTTCACGCTGGCCGCGGCGAGGGACGGCAAGACGACGTACCGGCCGCTCGAGCTCTCGCTGACCTACCCGGGCGGCACCATGACGTACGCGAAGGAGGCGCGGCCCTTCGCCACGCTCACCTACAAGCTGGCGTTCGACGACGGGGCCGCGGCCTCGGGGGAGGGGGCGTGATGACGAGGCCCGAAGACACGGCGATCGGCGTGCAAATGGCGGCCTCCAAGCGCCGCCGCGCGCGCATCGGCGCCGCCGTCGGCGCGCTTGCCGTGCTCCTGGCCGTGGCCGGGGCGCTGTGGTTCTTCTCGGGAGGCGCCGAGCCGTTCTACGATGCCTCCGCGCGCGCCGGCCAAGCGCCCACCAAGACGCCCGAGGAGATCCAGGCCGAGCTCAACCGCGTGGTGGAGGAGGGCATGTTCAACATCTCCATCGCCTCGACAATCGACTTCGCATCTCCCGGATCTCCCGGGACCGCCAACATCGAGAACGTGCCCGGCAACCGCTACGACATGAAGGTGACCATCGCGCTCGATGACACGGGCGAGACGGTGTACGAGTCGGGCGGCATCGCGCCGGGCGACTACATCCCCGAGATCGAGCTTGCCCGTGCGCTGGAGGCCGGCACGCATGACGCCACGGCGACGTTCTTCGCTTACGACCGCGAGACGCACGAGCAGGTTGGCTCGGCGGCCGCCCGCGTCGTGCTCGCGGTGGGGAGCGCGTCGTGAGCGCCGTGCGCATCCTTTGCCCCGGGAGGTGGCCGCCAGGGTAGTCGAAGTTGGCCATCCTGGGCGGAGCGCGAAGCGCGGAGTCGAAGGATCCCGCGCGGCGCTAGCTGCGAGGCTTCTGGTTGGCACCGCGCGGGATCCTTCGACTACGCTCCCTTCGGTCGCTCCGCCCAGGATGACGGAAGCGGCAGCAGCCGATTGCAACGAATTGGAAAAACGAGAGAGGAACAACCATGAGCACAAAGAAGAAAACCACCCTGAAGGCCGCTTGCGCCCTCGCCCTGTCCGGGGCGCTCGCGCTGGCCCTCGCCCCTGCGGCGTTCGCCGCGCCGCCTTCGGAAGGCGCCGACACGCCCACGGCGTTCACGGGCAACAGCGGCGACACGGAGGTGAAGGTGGCCACCGACGCCGGGCAGCTTTCGGCCGAGGTGCCGCTCAACATGAAGGTGGTGGCCAACCCCGCCGGCGGCGCCATCACAGCTCCCGACGCGAGTGCCTACCAGATCAAGAACAGCTCGTACTTCAAGATCTACGTGACCGACGTCAAGGCGACGGCCAACGCGAGCGGGGGCTGGGCCTACTCCGGCACCACGACGGGCGCCATCACCGCGACGGGAGCGACGGGCGACATCCACCTGGCCATCACGCCTGCTTCCGGCACCAAGCACGAGGTGAGCGCCGCGGGCGGCGAGAAGCCCAACTGGGAGATCGCGGCCGCGGAGGACGCGAGCGGGAAGAAGCTGGGCCTGGCGGTGACGGGCGCGACCTCTCCCCTCAAGAAGTCCATCGGCGATGCGGGCGAGCTGGCGGTCACGCTCACCTACACGATCGCGGCGGCGCCCGCGGAGTAGCGGGCCCTGACGGAAGGCGGACGGTAGCATGAGAACGCAAACATGGATGCGGGGGATCGCGGCGGCGGCGCTGGCCGCCTCGCTCGCCATGCCCGTCGCGCCTGCGTGCGCCTCCGGGCCCCTCGAGACTTCCACGTCGGTGAGCGTGGCCGCGGCGGAGCTTTCAGCGGCCCCCTCCGGCAAGGTGTCCTGTGCGCTCTCCGAGGTCGCCTCGTACTCGGTGTCGGTGACGGTGGGCAACGCCGCAGGAACCCCGACCGTCACCTGGTCGCGCACGCGCGGCGACGCGCTCGACCCGTCGTTCTCGGCCTCGGGGGAGGTCTGCTCCCTCTCCGGCGTAACGGAGGCCGGCTCTTACGCCTATACGGCGCGCGTCGTGGATGGGTGGGGCCGCGAGGCCTCCGCGACGGTGGAGGTTGAGGTGTCTGCGGACGAGCCCGTGTCCGACTACGTCCAGGGCGCGGCCGCCGACCCTGCCACCGGGGTGCAGGTTGCGGGGAGCATCCACCGCTCCGCCTCGCTCTCGGTGCGGGCCGTCGCGGCGGACGACGCCGCCTACCAGCGCCTTCAGGCCTCGGCGGGCGGGAGGGGCGTCTTGGCGGCCTGGACCGTTTCGTTCTCCGGCGTCCCCGAGGGCGTCCCTGCCTTCCAGGGCGTTTTGACCGTGGAGCTGCCGGCCGTGCAAGCCGCGAGCCTCGCCGCCGCTTCGCTCTCCCGAACCGCCCTCGGCGCGCCCGGATCCTCCGTCGGCTCGGACGCACTCGCCGCCTTCTCGTCGCCCCGGGCGGCCGCGCCGCCCGCCGCCTCGGTCGACGTGCTGCTCTTGCCCGAGGGTGGCGGGGACGCCGTGCTCCTGCGGGGCGGGCTCGGCGCGGGCGCGGTGACGGTGTCCACCGGCGCCCTCGGCGCGTTCGCGCTGCTCGGGGATGCTCCCGCCTCCTACACCGTCGAGGCTTCGGCCGGCCTGGGCGGCCGCGTGGAGCCGTCGGGCGCGGTCGAGCTGGCCGCCGGCGCGACCCAAGTGTTCGCGTTCTACCCCGACGGGGGCTACCGCTTGTCGGCGGTGAGCTTGGACGGCCGGGCGGTGGAGGTTGAGGGGAACTCCCTTTCCGTCGGCCCGGTCGACGCGGACCATGTGCTGCGCGCCGAGTTCGAGCGGGTTCCCTTCGACCCGTCGCGCACCCACGTCCTGAGAACGTCGGCCGGCCCCGGCGGGCGCGTGGACCCCGACACGGGTGATGCGGGCGTGCAGGTGGCCCACGGCGCCTCGCAGCTCGTGCGGTTCCTTCCCGACGAGGGTTGCCGCCTCTCGCGCGTGCTGGTGAACGGACGGGAGGTTTCCGTCGAGGGGGACGCCTACCTCGTAGCGGCCATGGAATCCGATACGGACGTTCAGGCGGAGTTCGAGGCGCTGCCCCCTGCGACGGCCGTGAGGCCGCTCAGCACGGGCTCAAGGCTCTCGCGGACCGGCGACGAGCTCCCCGTCGCGGCTCCGGCGGCCGCTCTGGTCCTCGCGGCGCTCGCGCTCGCGGCTGCTGGGTGCCGCCTGGCCCGGCGGAGGGGGTGAGCCCCCGTGGCGAGGAGGCCCGCCGGGGACGTGGCGGCCGACGACAACGCGCTCTTGGCGCTCATCGCGGCCCGCTCCTCCGGCCGTCCTCCCTGCGTATGCGCGTCGATCGCAGCGCTGGCTTCGGGGCTCGGCCGCACCGAGGCTCAGGCCAGGCGGTCGCTGCGCGCCCTCGAGGCCGCCGGGCACCTGGTCGTGGAGCATCGCTTCCTGCCCAACGGCGGCCAAGCCGAGAACGCCTACCGCGTGACGCCGGCCGGCCGCGAGCGCCTCTCCCGCCTGGCTTGACGCACCAAGCGCGAAAGGCTCCGAAAAGCGCTCTCCTCTTCCGGGGCGCTTTGCACAAAAACACCGCTCTCCCTGCGCTCCGGTCAAAAGAGCTCTCGCAGCTCGTCGCTGGCTGCCTGCGCCAACCGTTTTCCCTGATCGTGCGGGCGGGGCCTGTCATTCGCGGTTGACGCGCCGCCGTCTGGTCCGCTATGATGGCGGCCGGGCCGCAGCGGCCCGTTCCCTCGAAAGGACCTCTCTCATGACCGTTCCTCCCAACCGGTAAACCACGCGACGCATCTTGCCCCGCCTGCCGCCGCGCTGACGCGCGGTTGCTTTGCGATGGGCTTTTCCGGTTGAGACAATCAGAGAGGTTCCTTATGAAAAAGCTGAACAACAGCGTCGTTCCGCCTGTGCCCGCCTTCCTTTTCGAATGCGATCGGATTGCGAAGGAAGGCAAAACCCCTTATGAAAACAATAGCGTGGCGCGTGGTGCCGGCCGGGGCGCCGGCCGCCCTGCGCCCTTGTGGAAAATGCGGTGCTGACGCGGCGTTCTCGTCAACGGACTCGTTTCGGGTGAACGCCCAGAAGAAACGCTTGGACGTATGGCTCATCTACCGATGCGCGACCTGCGGCGCGGTGTGGAACTGCTCCGTGGCAAGCCGTGCGCGGCCGGGGAGCATCGACGGCGAGGAGCTGGACCGGTTCCTGGGCAACGACGCCCGGCTGGCGCTTCGATGCTCGCTCGATGCGGGCTTGCTGAAGCGCAACGGCGCGCGGCGGGGTTCGGTGTCCTTCGCCGTCGAGGGGCCCGCACCCGACGACGGCGAGGATTGCCGGGTCGAGATCGACGGCGGGGCCCTTGCGGGCATGCGGCTTGCCGAGGTGCTGCGCAAGAAGCTGGGCGTCTCGCGCAGCGAGCTGGAACACCTGGCGGAGGCGGGGCGTGTGAGCGCCGCCGACGGGACGGACGTGCTTTCGGCCAAGCTCCGGCCGCGCCAAACGGTGCTGGTGCGCGCTTCGTCCCTGTAGCCTGCAGGGCCGGGCTTCCGGGGGCGGCGGGACACCGCCGCCCCTTTCATAGGTTGCGGTCGGGCTTCTGGCGGGCCTGCGCTCGGCGATGGGGGGCGAGCGCAGCCGTCCCGGAAGCGGCACGGCTTCGGAGAGGAGGGCGCCCGCCGGCCTCGCCCCCGGCGTGCCGCCGTGCAAGCTCGCTCTGGCTGAAATCGGCCGATTGCGAAAATGTCGGGAGCTAATCCTATGGAGATGCTAGAATTTCAAGGAGACGACGACCGATCGTGCGGATCGTCGTGCCGGCAGGCGAGCCCTTCGGGCTGCCGCGGACGCGCGCCGAAGCGCGCTTGGATGCACGAAGAATACGGCGGATCGGTCGACCGGAAAGGACGGACCCATGCTGGTTTCAACGAAGGGACGCTACGCGATGCGTCTCATGGTGCGCATCGCCCAGAGCGGCTCCGACGGCAAGGTGTCCCTGCGCGAGGTCTCGGAGGCCGAGGGGATCTCGCTCAAATACCTCGAGCAGCTCGTGCGCCCGCTCGTGCGGGCCGGCCTGCTGCGCAGCGTGCGCGGCAAGGGCGGAGGCTACGTGCTGGGAAAGGATTCGCGCGAGATCAGGGCGGGCGACGTGCTGCGCGCCGTGGAGGGCACGACGGCGCCCGTGGCCTGCCTGGGGCTCGATGGATCCGTGTCGTGCCCCCGTTCCGCCGAATGCACCACCGTCCGCTTCTGGACCGGCCTGGACCAGCTGATCGAATCCTATGTGGACGGCGTCACGTTGCACGATCTGGCAGAATCCGGATCGGCAGAAACTGCCGCGAAAGCGTGGGCAACGGGCTTGTGACGGCGCCGCTACGGCTCGTCTCATATTGAGCCGCGCGGGTTCGCGGCTTGAGGGCGGCCCATACAATGACCGGATGGCATATCGGTTGTTGCAAAGGAGTCGCATGGAACGGGTTGTCGTGGTAGGTGCGGGGGCGAGCGGCTTGGCGGCGGCCATCCGCCTGCGGATCGCCGGGTACGAGGTTGCGCTGTACGAGAAGGAACCCCAGGTGGGCGGCAAGATGAACCGCATCAGCGAAGAAGGGTTCACCTTCGACGTGGGCCCCACCATCGTGATGATGCCCGAGCTGTACCGCGAGGTGTTCGAGCTTGCCGGGCGCGACCCGGACGACTACGTGCCCATGGTCGCGGTGGAGCCGCTCATGGACATCGGCTTCTCGGCCGACGAGCGGGTCGTGCTCTCGAACAACCTCGCCGACATCGTGGCCAGCCTGGAAGCGGTGAGCGAGGAGGACGCGCAGGGCTATCTGGAGTACCTCGGCGTGCTGTACAAGCGCTTCCTCATCGCGAAGAACAACTTCCTGGAGCGCTCGTTTCGCGGACCGCTCGATTTCTACAATCCGAAGAGCCTGCTGGCCGGGCTGCGCCTGCACACTCTGGGCGACGCCTACTCGTCGGTTTCGCGCTACGTGAAGGACGATCGGCTGCGCAAGTCGCTCGCGTTCCAGACCCTCTACATCGGCATCTCGCCCTACGAAGGGCCGTCTCTGTACATGATCATCCCGATGATCGAGCTCCTCTACGGCGTGTGGTTCATGCCGGGCGGCATGTACGCCATGGCGGACGGGATGGCGAGGCTCTTCGAGGAGCTGGGAGGCCGGCTGCACACGTCGTCGCCCGTCGAGGAGATCGTCGTGCGCGGCGGGCGGGCGAGGGGCGTGATGGTGGGCGGCGAGCTGCACGAGGCCGATGCCGTCGTCTGCGCCGCCGACTTCCCCTACGCCATGAAGGAGCTGGTGAAAGACGGGCGCGTGCGCGGCGGGTACACCGATGCCAAGATAGACGCGATGGAGTACTCCTGCTCGTGCTTCGTGCTGTACCTGGGCCTGGACAAGCAGTATCCGGTGGACTCGCTTCACTCCATCAGGTTCGCGGCCGATTTCAAGAAGAACATCGCGGACATCTTCGACGACGGGCGCTTTCCCGACGACCCTTCCTTCTACCTGTACGCGCCCTCCTTGGCGGACCCGGCGCTTGCGCCCGAAGGCATGCAGGGCCTCTACGTGCTGGTGCCGGTTCCGTGCTTGTCGGACGGCGGGCCCGGCTGGACGGATGAGGACGTGGCGGCCCGGCGCGACGAGGTGCTGGACCTGGTGGAGCGGGAGACGGCCTACGCGGACGTGCGGGACCATATCGTGTACGAGAAGGCGTACACGCCCGTCGACTTCGCCGAACGGTTCAACGCCTACCGCGGTGCGACGTTCGGGCTGCGGCCGACGCTTCTGCAGAGCAACTATTGGCGGCCCCACAACAAGGCCGAGCATTGCAAGGGCCTGTACTTCTGCGGGAGCAGCACGCATCCGGGCGCGGGCGTGCCCATCGTGCTGTTGAGCGCGCGGCTGGCCGTCGACGAGCTGATGCGCGACGACCGAGCGCGCACAAGGCGCGCGGGAAGCGCCGCGGCGCGCGGGAACGGAGGCGCGCGATGACCATGCTGCGCAACCGGTTCGAGGAACGCGCCGAGGATTTCGCCTGGTGCGAGCGCGTCATCCAACGCAACTCGAAGAGCTTCTACCGGGCGTTCTCGCAGCTGCCGAGCAGAAAGCGGCAGGGCGTGTTCGCGATCTACGCCTTCTGCCGCTTCGCGGACGATTGCGTCGACCGCGATGCGAGCCGCGCCATGCTGGACGACCTGGCCGTGGAATTCGAGCGGTTTTGCGCCGCGGATGCGCCCGACAAGCCCTTGTGGCGCGCGCTGGACGCGGTGTTCGAGAGCTTCGACATGGACGAGCGGCCCTTCTTGGACATGCTGGAGGGGCAGCGGCGCGACTTGGACTTCCAGCAGCCTGAGACCATGGAGGACCTGGAAGACTACGCCTACTACGTGGCGGGGTCGGTGGGGCTCATGCTGCTGCCGATCCTGCATGCCGAATCGGCGGCTGATGCGTCGCTGCGCGCGAGCGCGATGGCGCTGGGCGTGGCCATGCAGCTGACGAACATCCTGCGCGACGTTGGCGAGGACCGGGAGAACGGGCGTGTGTACCTGCCGGCGCAGGTGTTGGAGGAGGCCGCGTGCCCGCCTGAGCGGCTGTGCGGACGGCGGGCGGACGCGGCGTTCGTCCGCGCATGGGAGCGGGTGGCGCGCCGCTCCGAAGAGCTGTACCTGCCCATGCAACGCGATGCGATCCGGCTCGACGAGGACAGCAGGCTCCCCACGCTCTCGTCGCTGTTTTTGTACCGCGGCATCCTGGACCAGGTGCGCGCCGACGGCTACGCCTGCCTTGAGCGGCGGAGCGCCGTGTCGAAAGAGCGCGCCGCGCAGCTGGTGGGGCAGGCGGCGGCGCTGCTGGCAGGGGAAGGCTCCGCGCGCTGAGGCATTCCGCCCTGCCGCGCGCTCCGAGGTCCGGCGCATGCGGTATCATGGGCTGCGTTCATGAAGGCGACGGGTGGAACGGCGGAGGATCTATGGCGGCAGCGAACGGCTCATCTGCTTCCGAGGCGCTCGGGCGGTTCTTGCCGGCGGTGCGGGACTGGTTCTTGGAAACGTTCGACGCCCCCACGCCGGTGCAGGAGGCGGCGTGGGCGGCCGTCGAAGGCGGCGAGAACGCGCTCGCCATCGCGCCGACGGGTTCGGGCAAGACGCTGGCGGCGTTCTTGTTCGCCATCGACGCGCTCATGCGCGAGAAAGCGGGCGGGGCTTCTCGGCGCGCAGGCGCTTCGGAGGCGCGGCCTTCGAAAGGCGTGCGCGTGCTGTACGTGTCGCCGCTCAAGGCGCTGGGAGCGGACGTGGAGCGGAACCTGCAGGCGCCCCTCGCGGGCATCGCCGAGAGGCTGGCGGCCCGCGGCGAGGGCTCCCCGCAGGTTCGCACGGGCATGCGCACCGGAGACACCGCCCCCGACGCGCGCCGCGCGCTGACGCGCAACCCGCCGGACATCCTCATCACCACGCCCGAATCGCTCTATCTCATGCTGACGTCGAAGGCGCGCGAGACGCTGCGCACCGTGGAGACGGTCATCGTCGACGAAGTGCATGCGCTTGCGGGCGACAAGCGGGGCGCGCACCTGGCCTTGAGCCTGGAGCGGCTGGACGACCTGCTGGAGCGTCCGGCGCAGCGCGTCGGGTTGTCGGCCACGGTGCGGCCGCGCGAGGAGGCGGCGCGCTTCCTGGGCGGCCCCCATCCCGTGCGCGTCATCGCGGCGGGGGACCGGCCCGACGTGGACGTGCGGGTGAGCGTGCCGGTACGCGACATGACCGCCGTGCCTGCGTTCGGCGGCTTCGGGGCCCCTGCGGCCGCTTCCGCGCGCTCGGGCGGGCGCGGCGGCCCGCGCCGCGCCCCGGCGGAGGAAGCGTGGAAATCCGATCGGGCGCTGCGGCGCGCGATGGCGCAGGACGCTCCCTCCGCGGGCCCCCCGACCCCGGACAGCCGCTTGGGGTCGTCGTCCATCTGGCCCTACATCGAAGCGGCCATCCTCGACGAGGTGCTCGCGCACCGCACCACCATCGTGTTCGTGAACTCGCGCGGTTTGTGCGAGAAGCTGACCGCGCGGCTGAACGAGCTGTACGCGAGCCGGAACGGGGGCGCCGGGTCGTCGGCCGGCTTGGGCGAAGGCGCCCTCGACGACGCCTCCCCGCGCGTTTCGTCCCCGATCCGCTCCGACATGGGCTCCACGAGCGAGCTTGCCCAAGGCGCCCCCGACATCATCGCGAAGGCGCATCACGGCTCGGTGTCGAAGGAGAAGCGCCTGCAGGTGGAGCGCGAGCTGAAGCGCGGGGAGCTGCCGTGCGTGGTGGCCACGTCCAGCTTGGAGCTGGGCATCGACATGGGGTCGATCGACCTCGTGCTGCAGGTGGCGGCCCCTCCCTCGGTGGCCAGCGGGCTGCAGCGCATCGGACGCGCGAACCACCGGGTGGGGGGCAGGCCCAGCGGCATCGTCTACCCACGCACGCGCACCGAGGTCGTCGACGCGGCCGTGGCGGCCGAAGGCATGCGGGAAGGCGCCATCGAGGCGACGTCGATGGCGCGCAACCCGCTCGACGTGCTCTCGCAGCAGACGGTGGCGGCCGTGTCGATGGACGAGCGGACCGCCGACGAATGGTATCGGACGGTGCGCCGCGCCGCGCCGTTCTCGGATCTGCCCCGCAGCGCGTTCGATGCGGTGCTGGACATGCTGGCGGGCCGGTATTCGTCGGGAGACCTGTCGGACTTCGCGCCGCGCATCGTATGGGACCGCGAGCGCGGCACGCTGGCGCCGCGGCCCGGCGCGCAGCGGCAGGCGGTGACGGCGGCGGGCACCATCCCCGATCGCGGCATGTTCTCGGTCGTGCTGCCCGAGGGGGACGGCAACGAGGGGCGCCGCCGCGTGGGCGAGCTGGACGAGGAGATGGTGTACGAATCGCGCGTGGGCGACGTCATCGCGCTCGGCACCAGCTCGTGGCGCATCCGCGAGATCACGCGCGACCGCGTGATCGTGGAGCCGGCGCCGGGGCGCAGCGCGCGGCTGCCGTTCTGGCACGGCGAAGGCGTCGGACGTCCTGCCGAGGATGCGCGGCCGCGCGGCCGGTTTTTGCGGGCGGTCGTGGCCGGCTTGGAGGAGGGCGGCTGCGAAGCGGACGGCGCGGAGGGAGCGGGCGATGCTCTGCCGAAGGCCGGTTCCGCTCTGCGCGAGCGGCTCGCCGCCGACGGGCTGGACGAGGACGCGCAGCGCAATCTGGTCGCGCTCGTGCGCGCGCAGCGAGAGGCGACCGGCGCCGTGCCCGACGACCGAACGCTCGTGGTCGAGCGCTGCGAGGACGAAACGGGCGACTGGCGCGTCATCCTGCACTCGCCGTACGGGCGCCGCGTGCACGAGCCATGGGCGATGGCGGTGTCCCATCGCATCTCGCTCGCGATGGGCTTCGACGCGCAGGTCATGGCGGCCGACGACGGCATCGTGGTGCGCATCCCCATGACCGAGACGCGCCTGCCGGGCGCGGAGCTGTTCGCGTTCGACCCTGACGAGCTCGAGCGCATCGTGCGCGGCGGCATAGACGCAACGGCGCTCTTCGCCGCGCGGTTCCGCGAATGCGCCGCGCGCGCTCTGCTCATGTCGCCGGTGGCTCCGGGCAAGCGCGCGCCGCTGTGGCAGCAGCGCCTGAAGGCCGGCCAGCTTCTGGAGGCCGCGCGCGCCGAGCCTGGATTCCCCATCTTGCTGGAGGCCGCGCGCGAGTGCCTGCAGGATGTGTACGACATGGGCTCGCTCCGCGCGCTCATGGAGGACGTGCGCAACGGCTCGGTCCGCTTCGTCGAAGCGCAGACGGCGGTGCCGTCCCCGTTCGCCGCGCCGATGCTGTTCGGCTACGTGGGAGAGCACCTGTACCAGGGGGATCTCCCGCATGCCGAGCGCCAGGCGTCGCTGCTCTCGCTCGATCCGAAGCTGCTCGGCGAGCTTCTGGGGTCGGCGGACATGGGGGAGCTGCTCGATGCCGACGTGGTGCGCACGGTGGAGGCGCGCTTGCAGCGGACGGATCCCGACCGGCGGGCGCATGCCGACGCCGAGGGCGCGGCCGACCTGCTGCGCGCGCTTGGGCCGCTGTCGGCCGAGGAGGCGGCTTCGCGCATGGATCCGATCGGCAAAGACGCCGGCGATCTTCCTGCCGATGCGGGCCCGTCGGGCGAAGGGGCCTTGGGCGGCGAAGCCCCTTCCGCGACGGTGCAGGAAGCGCGCGCGGCGTTCGACGATCTGAGGCGCGCGAAGCGCGCGTTCGCGGTCACGATAGGCGGAACGCGGTTATGGGCGTCCGTCGAGGACGCCGGCCGTCTGCGCGACGCCCTGGGCGCGGCCGTTCCGGCTTGGGTGCCGAAGACGTTCCTGGAGGCGCCGGGCCCCTCCGAGGGCCGCGCTCCCTTGGACGACCTCATCGCTCGGTACGCACGCACGCACGGACCCTTCTCGACCGCGGCGGCAGCGGCGCGGTTCGGCATCGGGCCGTCGGTCGCGCTCGACGCCTTGCGCCGCCTTGCCGCGGCGGGGAAGCTGGTGCAGGGGCGCTTCGGGTGCGCAGCCGCCGTCGGGGCTGCGGACAACCGACCGGATGCATGCGGGGGCGCCCTCGAAGACGAATGGGTGTCCTCCGAGGTGCTCCGGCGGCTGCGGTCCCTCTCGCTCGCCAAGGCGCGGTCCCAGGTGCGGGCCGTGCCCGCCGAGGCGTACGCGCGCTTCCTGCTCGACCGGCAGGACGTGGGAGCCGACGGCCGGGGAGCGCTCGAGGGCATCGACGGGGTCGCGCAGGTCATCGCCCAGTTCGAGGGCGTGTTCCTGCCCGCTGCATCGTGGGAGGGCCAGGTGCTGCCCGCCCGCGTGCGCGATTACCGCCCGGCGATGCTGGACGAGCTGCTGTCCTCGGGCGACGTCGTGTGGGTCGGCGGCCGCCGCGAAGGCGAAGCGGCGGGGCCGGACGGCCGCGCCAAGGCCGCCGCTTCGGCCGGCCTCGTGGCGTTCTACCCGACGGACTCGCCTCTTGCGCCCGTGCAGGCCGACGTGTCCGAAGACCCCTCCGCCTTCGCTTCGCCTGCGGGGGACGGCCGCGTCGGGAGCCCTTCCGCCCTGCCCGGCCCGGAGGCCGGCTCCGGGCCGTCTGCGGAGAGGGCCCTTGCCGGGTCCCGACCGACCGTCGAGAGCGCCGTCGTCGATGCGCTGGGCTGCGGCGGCGGCCTGTTCTTCCGCCAGATCGTGGATGCCGTGCGCCGGCGGCTCGCGCCGGAGCGCATCGACTCGGCAGCCGTCGCCGGCGCGCTGCGGGCGCTTGCGTGGAGCGGTTTGATTGCGAACGACACGTTCGCGCTCGTCCGGACGGCGGAAGCCGCCGACGCTGCAGGCCGGCGCCATCCCGCTTTGCGGCGTCGGGCCAGCAGTCGCCGGGGGCGCCGTCTCGTCGATGCGGACGCGACGCGCGGGGCGGGCGTCCAGCCGAGCCGCTCCGAAGCGTTCGCCGGCGAAGACGCGCTGTCCGGCCGATGGTGGCGGCTCGCGCCGTCGCAGGCGAGCGGAACCGTGCGCGCGGTGGCGACGGTCGAGTCGATCCTCGACCGGTACGGAGTGCTCGCGCGCGACGTCGTGCTGCTGTCGGGCGTGCCAGGCGGCATGGCGCCCTTGTTCCCGGTGCTGCGCTCGATGGAGGACGCGGGCGACGTGCTGCGCGGCGTGTTCGTGGAGGGCCTGGGCCCCGCGCAGTTCGCCGCGCGAGAGACCGTGGACCTGCTGCGCGCCTACGCCGCGGGCGAAGACGCGGCGGAGGGGGCGGGAAAGGGCGGTGCCGACCCCGCCACGCAAGGGGGTTTTCCCGGCGGGGCCGGCGGCCTGCGAGACGGGTTCGCCGTCCTGTCCGCGGACGATCCTGCCAGCCTGTTCGGCGCCGGCATGCCGTGGCCGCCCGTGGCGTTCGGAGCTTGCGGGCAGTCCGCCCGGCCCGAAACCCTCTCGCAAACCGCGCGTCCAACGCGCCGTCCCGGAAGCCTCGTCGTGCTGCTGGACGGCAGGCCGGTCCTGCACGCGACGGCGGGCTTGCGCGCCGTCCTGGCCTTCGCCTCGGACGAGCGCGTGCTCGCCGATGCCGCCGCCGCCCTCGTCGGGCACGTCGCGCGCGCCCTCAGGCGAGCGGGCGGCGAAGGCGCTCGCAGGAAGGTCGTCGTCGAGACGTTCAACGGCCAGCCCGTCCTGGCCACGCCGTTCGCCGATATCCTGCAGGAGGCCGGCCTCGTGCGCCTTCCCGACGGCATGCGCCTCTACATCGATCCCTTCGCGCGCGCCTGAGCGGCGCATAGGGCGATTCGTTGGACGTTGTATGACCGGACGATAACGTTTGCATGGAGGCCATGGCCCCGCCATACCTTTGGAGTATGTTCGGCTTCGAACCTATGGGTCGCCCGGCGTCGCTCGGGCGAGGGCACGAAGCCGAAGCGGGGAGGACGTTCATGGCGCGCGGGACGCACGATGGAAAACCGAAGAAGGGCGGGCTGTTCGACGATCTTTCGATCGCGCAGGTGCTGGCCGGCGCGCTTGCGGCCGTCACGTCCATGCTCCTGGCTTCCCAAATCGGCATCTACGGCTCCGTCATCGGCGTGGGCGTGGGTTCCGTGGTGTCCGCGGTCGCGTCCCAGCTGTACAAGAAGTTCCTGCAGGCTTCGGCCGACAAGATCCAGGAGCTGAAGCCGGGGGAGACCGGCTTCATGAGAGGCGCGGGCGGCGGTTCCGAGTCCGCACCGGGCGAGGCGCCGCAGGGGCCTGCCGGCGGCAGCGAGGGCTCCTCCGCGCCAGATGCCGCCGCGCCCGCCGAGGTGCCGGCTCAGCTCGATCCGGCGCGGACGGCGCGGCTTGAAGGCGCGGCCACGCGGCGCTCTCCCACGCCGCGGGTCGACGACGACCGCTTGCGCGGCGATGCGGCGTTGGAGCGCGCCCAGGAGCGGCGCGCCCACAAGAGGAAGCTCCAGCGCGGAGTCGTCATCGTGGCCGTGGTGTCGGCGCTCTTGGCCGTGGGGGCCTCGGCGTTCGTCATCGATTTCGCCACCACGGGCCAGGGCGTCGGGGAGAAGACCGCGTCCCTCATCCGCCCGTCGTCTGACGAGAAGGCGCCGCAGGCCGACGAAGCATCCTCGGGCGGAGCGCCCAGCGGGCAGGATCCGGCGTCCGACAGCTCGAAGCAGGACGGCTCGTCTTCCCAGGATGGCGGCTCGAGTGGATCCTCGTCCGGTTCCGGCGGCGGCTCGGACGGCCAGAGCTCCGGGTCCCAGGGCTCGGGCGACAACGCGCAGGGCGGCGCCGCAGGGGGCGACCAGCCCGGCGACGGCTCCTCTGGATCAGGTTCCGGCTCGGGCTCTGGCTCGGGCTCGGGCTCCGATCCGAATTCCGGCTCGGGCTCGAATTCCGGCTCCGGCTCGCCGTCGGGCGGCTCGTCCGGATCGAGCACGGGTTCCAGCGGGGGCGGGAGCTCGAGCTCCTCTTCTTCCGAGGCCGTGCGCGCACTCGCCTAGCGCACCGCGATGCGCGGCCACAGCTTGGCGATATCGCCCGCAAGGCCCACCCCGTTTTCCCCGGCGCTCCCCTCGATGCGAGCGTCGTCGCGGTTCATGCGCACGAGCGGCGCGCCCGTCAGGGCGGCCAGCCGCTCGAAGGGGCGGCGGATGATGCCGGGGGTGTTCCACCCCACTCCCAGCTCCAAAAGCACGGTGCGGCGCTCGCGCATGCCCTCGACGAACCGCAGGAAGCGCTGTTGAGCCGCGTGCCACGACGCGTCCTCGACGAAGTGCCCGTCGCAGCGCAGGTGCACGGCCATCGGCCCGCCGCAGACGGGGCACGACGGGACGAGCTCGCTCGGCGCGCGGGTGGGATCGCTCCGCTCGGCTGCTGCCAGAATGTCGGCGACCAGCCGCTCGTTGGGATAGAGGCGCTCGTGGCATCCGCTCCTGCATTGGTTGAAGCCGTAGTCGCCTTGCGTGGCGAATAGGCGGCTGCCATCGAAGCCCGCTTTCTCGAACTGCGCGTCCACGTTCGTGGTGATGACGAAGTAGTCGCGCGTGCGCGCGAAGTCGAAGAGCTCGCGGTAGAGCGGCAGCGCGGGAGGCTGGTAGCGGTTGACGTGCACGTGGCGCGCCCAGTACGCCCACCGGTCCTCTTCGGTCGGGAAGGGGTAGAAGCCGGCCGAGTACATGTCGGTCATGCCGTAGCGCGCGATGAACGGGGCGAACGCGCGCTCGAAGCGCTCGCCGCCGTAGTCCAGGCCCGCAGCGGTCGAAAGTCCCGCTCCGGCGCCGATGAGGACGCGTTCGGCGCGCCCGAGAAGCTTGCGGGCCTCTGCCAGGCCGCTTGCAAGCTCCATGCCGCGCGCCGGTCCGTTCGCCGGGAAGCGATCGTCCATGCTGCCTCCTCCTTTCTGCCGGCCATGAGCGGCGCCGCCTTGCGCTGCGCTCGCGGTCATTCTACAATCAAGGATATCTTTTTGAAAGCAGGAACTTCATTGTGCTGTAGGTACCCTATGGAAACTATGAGGCTGAAAAGCAGGGAAGGGAGACTCCGTGGAATACGCCGAGTACCGCAATGACGAGGCGCCGACGATCGACGATCTGCCCCCGTGCCCCGTCGAGACGACCGCGCAGCTCATCGGAAGCAAGTGGAGGCTGCTCATCCTGCGCGACCTCTTGGAGGGCTCGAAGCGCTTCGGCGAGCTGAGGCGCTCGGTGGGGTCCATCTCGCAGAAGGTGCTCACGTCGAACCTGCGCGAGATGGAGGAGAAGGGGCTCGTGGTGCGCCGCGTGTACCCCGAGGTGCCGCCGCGCGTCGAATACGGCTTGACCGAGCTCGGGCAGAGCCTGCGGCCCATCATCGACGCCATGGGGGCTTGGGGCGAGGGGTACCGGGGCCGGGCGCGCAGAACATCCTGACGTTTCTGAGCCCGCTCAGAATCCCAGCAGGCTGCGGTACAGCGCTTCGTCGGCTTGGCTGAACACGTTGAACACCACCAAGGGCGCATGCGGGCCGTGCTCGTCGAGCCAGCGGCGCACGGCGCCCACTGCGATTCGCGCGGCTTCGCCTTGCGGGAAGCCGAACACCCCGGTGCTGATGCAGCAGAACGCGATGCTCTTCGCGCCCCGCGCGTGCGCGGCGTCGAGACAGCTTGCGTAGCACGAGGCCAGCTGGGCGCGTTGGCGCTCGGTCGGCCGCCCGTTCGCGATGGGGCCCACGGTGTGCACGACGAGGCGGGACGGCAGGTTGAAGGCTTTGGTGACCTTCGCGGAGCCGGTCGGCTCGTCGAAGCCTTGCGCGCGCATGATGTCGTTGCAGGCCAGGCGCAGCTGCACGCCCGCGTAGGTGTGGATGGCGTTGTCGATGCAGTGGTGGCCGGGGACCCAGCAGCCGAGCAGCCGGGAGTTCGCGGCGTTCACGATGGCGTCGGCTTCCAAGGTGGTGATGTCGCCTCGCCACAGACGCAGGCGGGGGTCGCTCGGAACGGGCGCGAGGCCGTTGGCCGAGGTGATGCCCTTGCGGGCGATGAGCTCGCGCAGCACCTGGTCTTGGGCGGCCAGGAACCGCTCGTCTGCCGGCCAGGGCTCGCGCACGTTCACGAGGGCGCGGAACAGAGCCCAGCTCTCGTCGAGCGGCGCGCCGGGCGGCGGAGGGTCGAACCGACGGCCACCCAGGCTGCGGCCGCCGTCCTTCGTCACGTCGGCTGGCTGTCCCGAATCCAACCGTTCGTGCGCAGACCGTTCGTCAAGCAGGTATCCCGTCAGGCGGTCCACGTGCTCCTTCAAGGTGCGGTCGTCCATCGCCGGTCCTTTCCCGCAAAGCGGCAGAGCCCTTCGGTCGAGGGCTCTGCCCAGTATACGCCGCATCTTCGTTGATTTACGATGCATGGGCAAGACGTTGCCGCGCCTGCGCCGCCCTGGCTTGCGCTGCCTTCTTCTCCCTATGCGAAGAAGAAGCCCGTGGTCATGTCCAGGTAGTTGCTCCCGGCGTAGCCGGGGTACTTCGCCTGGACGGCCGCTTTGAACTCGTCGGCCGAAGCGCTTCGGGCTGCGATGCCCTTCAGGCTCTCGAGGTAGGCGATCTTCGCCTCGGCGTCCTTCTGGTCCTCGGGCGTGTAGTGAGAGGTGAGGATGAGGTCGATGCCGCGGTCGAGGTAGCCGCGCAACTGGGCTGCGATGGCGTCCGCGTGCCCGGGACCGGCGACGATGGAGTGGCAGTCGTGGCCGAGCATGTGCGTGTACACGGCGTTGAGGCGGGGGAGCTCGATGTCGAAGGCGTCGTCGTTGCGCACGATGCGCATCTCGACGCCGGCCAGCTCGAGCGCATCGCCCTCGATGATGTTCGTCACGTGCGCGATGGAGCCGTCGAACGCCGCTCCGAACGTTTCCGCGAAGCCGTCGATGAGGGCTTTTCCGCCCCCTGCATGCCCGTACGCATCGGCCTCCTTCGTGGCGTACACAGGCGTGCCCGCCAGGAAGCTCGCTCCCGCCATGTGGTAGGCGGCCACGATCCCTTCGACGGCGATGCCCGTGTCGGACAGGTACCCTTCGAGCGCCTTGATGCCGTCGAAGAAGCACGGATACTCGATGACGAACCCGCGTCCTTCCTTCTCCACCACGAACACCTCGTCGTCGATGGGGTCGGCCGTGCAAAACGCGTGCAGCTTCACGCCTCCGAAGTCGTACACGTCGATGGACCCGGTGGCCAGTTCGATGTGCGCGCAGTCGCTCTTCTTCATGGTTGTTCCTCCGATCTTGCGCGGCGCCCTGCCGCATCGGCCCCAGGCGCCGCTGGTTTCATTGACGATTTGCATGATAGGAAGCTGGGTGACAATATGAAAGTAAGCACTTGAAAGTTTTGTAGCAACCATTTGGATACTATTAAGAGCGACGTGCGAATACCGTTTATCTCGAAATATGCGGCCTCCCATGCGCTTCATCGGGTAGACTGGCTTTTGTGCCGATCGAGGGGACCGGCATGCACGAACGGCAGCATCGCAGCAGCTGGGGGATTTCCATGACGGACCTTTCGACCGCCATCGAGCAGATGGCCATACTGTTCCTTGTCGCATGCGTCGGGTTCGCCTCGGCCAAGCTCGGCTTCATCGACAACCATGCGAAGGACAAGTTCAACAAGCTGCTGATGAACGTGACGCTGCCCTGCATGATCGTCGCCTCGGCGGAGGGCGCGAGCCCCGATGCCGCAGGCGCCCTGATAGGCGGCGCGTTCGTGCTGGGCGCGGTGCTGTTCTTCATGCTGCTGCTCATCGGGTTTCTGTGCAACCTCCTGCTGCGCGTCCCGCATGGGCAGCGTCGGCTGTACCTGTTCATGAGCGTCTGCTCCAACATGGGATTTCTGGGCATTCCCCTGATCGCGTCCGTGTTCGGCGACGCCAGCATTATCCTGTCGAGCATCTTCGTCATGATGCAGGGGGTGTTCCTCTACAGCATCGGGCTGATGCTGCTCGCATCCAAGGAGAGCGGGGGCGCGAGCATGTCGTGGACGTCCATCGTGAACCCTGCGATGGTGGCGTGCATTCTGGCCGTCGCGCTGTTCTTGGGCGGCGTGCAGCTCCCCTCGGTGATCCAGGGCACGCTCGACATGGTGGGCGGCCTCACGACGCCGATCGCCCTCATGCTCATCGGCGTCATCATATCGCAGGTGAACGTGAAGGCGGTCGTGTCCGAATGGCGGATGTACCCCTACGTGGCCATCAAGCAGCTGATCGTGCCCGCGGCGCTGTTTCTGGTCCTGCGCATCTTCCTTGATATGCCGCTGCTCGTCGGGGTGTTCGTGCTCATGATGGCCATGCCGGTTGGCACGCTGGTGCCCATGTGGGCGGAGCAGTACGGGCGCGACCCGGTGCTGGGCGCGAAGGGCACCATCATCAGCACGGCGCTGTCCTTCGCGTTCCTGCCGGTCCTCATCACGTTCATGGCGATGGCCTGAGCGAAAGGACCATCGGTTGCAGCTTGGCGCCTTCGCCCGTTCTGCGCCGGGCGCACGGGTATAATGGGGCCATGGAAACGATGGCGGTCAACATACCCGACGTCGCGCTCGTCATCGAGGGCGGCGGCATGCGCGCGAGCGGCACGGCCGGCGCGGTGGTCACGCTGCTCGAGCGCCAGATGAACTTCGGCAAGGTTTACGGGATATCGGCCGGATCGAGCCATGCGGCGAACTACGTGTCGCGCGACAAGGAGCGCGTGAAGGCGTCGTTCGTCGACCTCGTGCGCGATCCTCGCTTCGGCGGCGCAGGCAGCTTCTTGCGCGGGACGGGCTACTTCAACGCGCCGTATTTGTACGGGGGCATCGCCGAGGAGCTGGAGGGCGCGGGCGCGACGATGGCGTTCGATTTCGAGACGTTTCGGGCGAATCCCGCCGACGTGCACATCGAGGGCTTCGATTGGGACACGGGCGAGACGGTTGCGTGGACGAAGGCCGACATGCCCACCCTGCGCGCTCTGATGCTGCGCGTGCGCGCGAGCTCCACCATGCCTATCTTCATGCCGCCGACCGAGATCGACGGGCGCACGTACCTGGACGGCGGCATGGGCGAGAGCTGGGGCATCCTCTTGGACGCGGCGCGGCGAGACGGTTTCGAGCGCTTCTTCGTCATCCGCTCGCAGGAGCGAGGCTATCGCAAGAAGCCGCTCGCCGCGGCCGTGCGGGCGCTGTTCAAGGCCGCTTTCCGCGCGCATCCGCTCGTCGCCGAGCGCACGATCGAGCGCTGGCGCCATTACAATGCGCTGTGCGACGAGGTGGAACGGCTGGAGCGCGAGGGCGCTGCATGCGTGTTCTATCCCGAGCGCGTGGACGTGTCGAACAGGGAGACGGACTTCGCGAAGCTGCAGGCGTTCTACGAGCGCGGGTACGCCCAGGCGCAGCGCGAGGCCGATGCATGGGAGGCGTGGGTGCAGACGGGGCGCAGCGCATGAGCGGCGAAGCGGCGCGCGCTGCGAAGCGCGGCGGGGCGCTCGGGAACGGGGAGACGGCCACGTCGAAGCTCGAGCTCATCATGGGGCGCGAGGGACTCGACCGCCTTGCGGCGTCGACCGTGGTGGTGCTCGGGCTGGGCGGCGTGGGATCGAACTGCGTCGAGGCCCTCGTGCGCGGCGGCGTGGGGCGGCTCGTCGTCGTCGACCACGACGTGGTGCAGGAGAGCAACATCAACCGCCAGGCCATAGCCTTCCACAGCACGATTGGACGGAAGAAGACCGACGTCGTGCGCGCCATGGCCGCCGACATCAACCCGGACGTCCGGGTTGAGGCGCTCGATCGGTTCGTGCTGGCGGAGGACGTGCCCGAGCTGCTGGGCGCGTACCGCGGCGATGCCGATTACGTGGTGGACGCCATCGACACGATCTCGACCAAGCTCGCCATCGCGGAATACGCCGACCGCGAAGGCCTGCGGCTCATCAGCAGCATGGGGGCGGCGAACAAGCTGCATCCGGAATGCTTCCGGATAGCCGACGTGTACGACACCGTGAACTGCCCGCTGTGCCGCATCATGCGCAAGGAGGGGCGCAAGCGCGGCATCGGGGGGCTGCGCGTGCTGTACTCCTGCGAGCAGCCGGTGCAGGTCGCCGTGCGCGAGGGCGCGACGCGGAAGGAGCGGTCGAACCTGGGGACCGCCTCCTTCGTGCCGCCCATCATGGGCCAGATGATCGCCGGCGCGGTCATCCGCGAGCTTGCCGGATTGGACGGCGCGTGATGGGCGCGAAGCACGGCCCGGCGGCCGCGAGCGCGGCCCCTTCGCCCGTTTGCGTCTTCGACATGCATTGCCATCTGGATTTCGCGCCCGACGCCCGCGCCGCCGCATCGTCCGCGGCGATCCAGGGCATCGGCGCGCTCTCGGTCACGGTGGCGCCCGCGGGATACATCCGCGCAGCGCGCGAGCTCGCATCGTTTTCGAACGTGCGCGTGGGGCTGGGCCTGCATCCGTGGTGGATCGCGGACGGGCTGTGCGGCGAAGACGACGTCGCGGCGTTCGAGCGGCTCGCGCCCGACGAGCGCTTCATCGGCGAGGTGGGCCTCGATTTCGGCAGGGCGCGCGCCGCGGCGCGCGAGGCGCAGCTGGCCGCGTTCGACCGCGTGGCCGCCGCATGCTCGGGCGGGGGGAAGGCGCTTTCGATCCATGCGGTGAAGGCTGCGGGCGAGGCGCTGGACGTGCTGGAGCGCCGCGGCGCGCTTGCCGGCAACGCCTGCGTCTTCCATTGGTTCTCGGGCACGTCCGACGAGCTGCAGCGTGCCGTGCGGCTGGGCTGCCGCTTTTCCATCAATCCGCGCATGCTGGAAACGAAGCGCGGCCGCGCGTACGCGCGGTCCCTGCCGGCGGACCGGCTGCTGCTGGAATCGGACGCCCCTGCCGAAGCGGGCGCGGCCTACGATGCCGATGCGGTGCGGATCGGGCTGGCGCGCACGACGGAGCGGCTCGCCGAGCTCCGGGGCGAATCGTGCGACGAGCTTTCGGCCCGCATCGCCTGCTCGAGCGGCGGGCTGCTCTCGCAGCCTTCTCGCGTCCGAGCCGGGGGGTAGGCGCTGCCGCGTGCGGTCCCGCGGCGCGCGTGCGGTTCACCGTTTCGTTCCCTGCTCCGCCTGCAAGTGCTTTCCAAGCACGTCTTCGAGCTCGTCGATGTCGATGGGCTTGGTCAGGAAGCCGTCCATGCCGGCGGCCAGCGCGCGCTCGCGATCCTCGTTGAACGCGTTCGCCGTCATGGCCACGATGGGCGGGCAGGGGCGCTTCTGGCGCGCGAGCGCATGGCGGATGGCCTTCACCGCTTCGATGCCGTTCATGCGGGGCATCTGCATGTCCATGAACACGAGGTCGTAGTGGCCGTCGGGCGAATCGATCACCCGATCGACGGCCTCCAGGCCGTCGGGCACCGTTTCCACCTGGGCGCCGGTGTTCTGGATGAGCTCGCTGGCTATCTCGCAGTTGAGCTCGTTGTCCTCAACGAGCAGAACGCGCCCCTTGACCCGCGGGGGGATGCGCACCGTGCGAGAGCCGTCTTGCTGCCCGTTGCTGCACATCGACTGCAAAACGCGATAGAGCCTCGATTTGAACAGGGGCTTCGAAACGAACGCGGTCACGCCCGCGCCCTTCGCCTCGTCTTCGATCTCCGACCAGTCGTACGCTGACAAAAGGATGATGGGCGTGTCCTCGCCCACCTCCTCGCGGATGCGCCGCACCGTCTCGACGCCGTCCATGACGGGCATCACCCAGTCGATGATGATGGCGCGGAAGTCGTCGCCTTCCCGGTGGGCTTCGGTGGTGAGCGCGAGGGCCTCCGCGCCGGAAAAAGCCATGGCTCCCCGCAGCCCCGCTTCCTCCAAGAAGGGGAGCGTGTTTTCCAAGACGTCGGGGTCGTCGTCCACCACCAGCACGCGCGCGCCCCGCAGCTCGCTCAAGTCGGGCTCCTCGCTTTCGTCCTCGACCTTGAGGGGGATGGTGGCGGTGAACGTGGACCCCTCTCCAAGGACGCTTTCCACCTCGATGGTGCCGCCCATCATGTCGACGACGTTCTTGGTGATGGCCATGCCGAGGCCCGTGCCCTCGGTATGGTTCGTCTCCGCGCTCTCCTCCCGTTCGAACGGGTCGAATATCCTCTCCAGGAATTCGGGCGACATGCCGGTTCCGGTGTCTTGCACGACGAACGCGTAGTCGCGGCATCCTTCCTGGTTCGACGGCTTCTCGTACATGGACAGGCGGACCGATCCGCCCTCGGGCGTGTACTTGACGGCGTTGCTGACGAGGTTGATGAGCGCTTGGTTGAGCCGCATCGAATCGCCAACGACGTTCTCCTGCTGGATGTTGCCTATGACGATGTCCAGCTGGAGGTTCTTCGCGCGCGCCTGCGGCTGGAGGATGGCGACGATGCCGCTGACGAGGTCGGGGAGGCTGAACGCTTCGTTGCTGAGGACGATCTTGCCGCTTTCTATCTTGCCCATGTCCAGCACGTCGTTGATGAGTCCGAGCAGGTGCTTGGACGACAGCGCGATGCGGTTGAGGCAGTCTTGGACGCGCTTCGGCTCGTTCAGGTGCGCGCCTGCGATGGCCGTCAGCCCGACGATGGCGTTCATGGGCGTGCGTATGTCATGGGACATGTTCGAGAGGAACTGGGACTTCGCCGCGTTGGCGGTCTGCGCGAGCGCGAGCGCGTGCCGCACGTCCTCTTGGAGCTGCGCCTCCTGCTTGCGGTTGCGCCGGAGGATGGTCAGGTACACGGCGAGGGAGAGGATGACGGCGGCCATGAGGGCGCTGGCGACGGCAATGGTCTGTGCGCCGACGGCGGTGACGGTGGCGTACAGGTCGTCGACCGATTCGGACGATTCGTCGAGGACCGTGCGGTCGAGCTCGAGCAGCTTGTCGATGACGGGCTTGATGCTGTCGTTCGCGAACGCCGCGATCTGCTCGTCGGTGACGTCGGGATTTCGGCACAGCGCGATGTAGGCGGTCTGGATGTCGGCCAGATCCTCGTAACCCCGCTTGAGCGCCGTCGCCGTCTTGGCGTCGATGTCGTGGTTGTCGGCGATGAAGGCGGTCTTCTCCCGCATGTCCTCGTCTATCTGGGCATAGCTTTGCTCGACGTTGGCAATCGCCCCGTCGGTGCGCACGTAGAGGGGCCGGTCGGCAAGCGTCCTGCACTGCGTGAGCAGCGTCTCGATGCCTCCTGCCGCCACCGATACGGGGTAGGGGCTGTTCTTGATCTGCTCGGTTTTGTGGTCGACGGCGATCATGTTGTTGACCGTCGTGATGTAGAACGCCGCGAGCAGCATGATCAGCACGGCAGCCGTGATCCTTGACAGCCAGGCCGATCCGCGTGCGCTTTGTTGCATGATGGTCCTTTTCTCCCTGGAGGCGTTGCCGGGCGCCGTACGCGCGCAGCGTGCGTCGGGACAAGTTTACCGCTTCGCTCAGTTTCTCAGACTACTAAAGCCGACAATCGCGGCGGCTGTTTGACAAGCTGTAACGTGCGGGGCCTTGCCCGGAGCCTTCTTGGAACCGCGCGGATACGGAAGCGGGGGACCGGGGTGAAGGGGAGCCGCAGCGCGCCATCTTGTCCGTGCGGTTGCGGATGCTTCGGGGGCGAGAGCGCGGCGGTCTCGGGTATACTGGCCCCGGCGCCGCTGCCACCCGGCATCCGGCGCGCCCGCTTCGCCATCGGACCGAGAAGGAGCTCGCCGGCCATGCCGATCATACGCCTTGAAAACCTGGACGATCCGCGCCTCGCGCCGTATTCGGGGATGACCGACGCCCAGCTGCGCGATTGTGCGCATGCCGCGCACGGCCTGTTCATCGCGGAATCGCGCAAGGTCGTCGAGCGCGCGCTCGCCGCCGGGGCGCGCCCGGTCTCGCTTTTCATGGAGGAGCGCTGGCTCGGGCAGAGCATGCCGCTCGTCGACCGCTTGACGGCGGACGATCCGGCTTTTCCGGCGTTCGTCGCCACGCGCGAGCAGTTCCATGCGCTCACGGGCTACGAAGTGACGCGCGGCGCGCTGGCCGCGTTCGAGCGGCCCGAGCTGCCGAGCGTGGAGGAGGCGGTGGCGGGCGCCCGCCGCGTCGCGGTGCTGGAGGACATCACGAACTACACGAACATCGGGGCGATCTTCCGCTCGGCTGCGGCGCTCGGAGTGGACGCCGTGCTGATCACGCCGTCGTGCCATGATCCGCTGTACCGCCGTGCGGCCCGCGTGTCGATGGGGACGGTGTTCCAGGTGCCGTGGACGCGCATCGGCAGCGTGCGCGACTGGGCGGCCGAAGGCGTGCCCCTGCTGCACGGCTTGGGGTTCAAAGCGGCGGCGCTCGCGCTTTCCGACGAAGCGGTTCCCTTGCACGACGAGCGCCTGCGCGCTTGCGATCGGCTGGCCCTTGTGCTGGGCACCGAAGGCGACGGGCTGTCCGCATCCACCATCGCCCGGTGCGACTGGACGGTGAAGATCCCCATGGACCACGAAGTGGATTCCCTCAACGTGGCCGCGGCGAGCGCCGTCGCCTTTTGGGAGCTGAGGACGAGGCACCGATAGCGTCCCGCTTGGGCACGTCGCCGGAGGCGGCCGTCTCCGGTTGCGCGAAGGCTTCGGTGCGGAGGCTTGGCGCAACCAGTTCCTGCACGGCGGCGAAATAAAAGGGGATCGGTCTGTTTTACCTGCTGGCAGAAGTGGTACCATCGTTGCAAGAACGTGCTCCGAACGCGGGCGCTGTTCGGCTGGGGCTTGGGAAGCCGTGCTTTCTGCGGCAGTCGCGCAGCGGTCTCGCGCCGGGGCGATGAAGCTCCGCCGCGCCTCGGTTCGCGGCGCCGCAGGGGAAAGCCGAAGCCAGGAGGTACGTCCAATGAAGATCATGGTTATCAACGGCCCGAATCTCAACATGACGGGGATACGCGAGAAGGGCTACTACGGTTCGAAGACGTACGAGGACGTGATGGCGGATCTGAAGGAGTACGGCGAGGCGCGCGGCCACGAGATGGACATCCTGCAGACGAACCACGAGGGCACGATCATCGACAACTTGCATCGGGCCTACTTCGAGGCGTTCGACGGCGTGATATACAATCCGGGCGCCCATGTGCATTACAGCTACGCGATCAAGGACGCCATCGTCGCCAGCGGCAGGCCGGTGATAGAGGTCCACTTCTCCAACATCTACGCGCGGGTGCCGGACGAGGGCCTGTACCGCAAGGAGAGCGTGACGGCTCCCGCCTGCGTCGGCTACGTTGCGGGCCTGGGCGCGATCGGCTACAAGCTGGCCGTCGAGGGGCTTGAAGACGTGGTGGCGCGCGCTGATTCGTAGCGCGAGCCACGGGCGGCGGGGGCGATCCGCTGCTGCGAACGGAGGCGCCGAGCGCGCCTGATGCCATCCAGGATCCGGGCCTTGGAGACTGAGGCTTCCTTCCGCTCCTTCCACGCGTTCCGAACGCCGCGTTGACGCTTCGGCTCGTCCGTCTGCTGGCAAACGGGCTTCCGATACCATGAGGGCCGACGGTTGCCGGCTCGCTGCGGAAGGAGGCCTCCGATGGAGATGGGCTCGCTGCCCGAATGGTTCACGGCATGCGCCGAGCTGCTGGCGGTGTGCACGGCCCTGTTCCTGCCCCAGATCACCGCCCGCCGCGCGCGCAGGGAGAGCCTCATGCGCATGCGCCGGGTGACGAAGGGCCTGCTGAGCGCGCTCGCGGACGATCGTGAGAACTGCGGTGGCGAAGCCGTCGACGAGCTGGAGAGCGCCAAGGACCTGCAACTCTACCTGCGCGTTGCGTTCTTCGCCCTGAGCGAGCCGAGCGAGATCGCGCTGCGCGACGAAGTGCAGCGGCTGTACCGCGCCCTTGCGCGTCCTCGGCCCGACGTGGCGGCCGTGCGCAAGGAGATCGCGGCCCTCTAGGCCGCGCAGGCGCTCGCGATGGCGGATGGGACGGACGGTGGGAAGGCGATGGAAAGCACCGTGCACGACGTGGCCCTGGTGTTCGAGGGCGGCGGCATGCGCAATTCCTACTCGGCGGGGGCGGTTGCCGTCATGTTGGAGAACGGGCTGTTCTTCGACGACGTGTACGGCCTGTCGGCCGGAGCGACGAACGCCATCGACTACCTGTCGCGCGATGCGCGCCGGGTGGAGGCGTCGTTCACGGTCTGCCTCGACGACGCCTCGTTTCGCTGGTGGCTCGAGCCGCTCGTGTTCGCGGACGGCTTCGGCGCGCTGCGCCGCGGGGACGGCGAGGCGCGGAGCGGCTGCAGGCTGCCGTTCGACTTCGCGGCGTTCAAGGAGAATCCGGCTCGGGTCACGCTGCAGGCCCTCGATCGCGACAGCGGCGAGACGGCGTACTTCACGCGCGACGACGTTTCCACGGAAGGCGCGCTCATGGCCTGCGTGCGAGCCTCGTCCAGCTATCCCGTCGTGTTTCCGCCGACGTGGATCGGCGGACGGGCCCTGTACGACGGCGGCATCGGCGACGGGGCCGGCATCATGTTGCCGCGCGCAACGGTCGACGGCCTGCAGCGGTACTTCGTCGTGTGCACGCGCCCGCGCGGCTTCCGGCGGCCTGAGCGGCCCAACCGCCTGTACGACGCGTTCTTCTGGCGGCGCCCCCGCATGCGCGCGGCCCTGGACACGTGGGCTCGGCGCTACAACGCCGAACTCGACCTGCTCGAGCACCTGGAAGCGGAGGGCCGCGCCTACGTGTTCTACGCGAATGGCCAGGGCGTCGCGAACACCGAACGCGACGAGGCGAAGCTGCGCGCAAACTTCATGCGGGGGAAGGCGCAGGCCGAAGCCGAGCTGGGCGCGTGGATGCGGTTTCTGGGCCGCTAGCGATCGCAGCCCTTCTGCTTGGCGGCCGAGGCGACGGCGTGGAGTATACTTGCACGAAGGCGGAATGCCGCGCGGGCGGCTCTCACCCACCCCCTCCTCTGAAGCGATTGCACCCCACGCCCTCCGTGCGGAAGATGACCGAAAACGTGGTCGAATGTGCAGTCGCCGAAAGCGAAATCGGGCATGCGAATTTCGCGACCAGGCGTTTTGCACGATCGAGGCGCGCGAAGGGGCGCGGATCGGCTACGCAGACTGCGCATTCGACCGCGTTTTCGGTCATTTTTGATTTTGCCCGGAGCCGGCCGGTCTTTGGAAGGATCCGTCCCCTTCATGAGGGGCCTCCCATGCAGCCCGACGGCGGGAGGATCAGCTCGAAAGCCTGCGCACGTAGATGCGTGTCAACGGCGGCTTGACGGCGGACTCCGCGCGCCCCTCATCGAGTGCGGCTTCGTTGCGCGATGGCGTTCCGTCGGTCTCCCAGCCGTATAATGGACCGAAAACCGATGCGGGTTCGAAGGGAAGGCGAAAACGATGGCGAAGATCGTCGTGGTGGACAGCGATTTCGAGAGCTCGGATTTCGAGGAGCGGCTGGCGCGCGAGGCCGGGGTGGACATCGCATGCTTCGATTCGCGCGCCGTCGAGGACGTGATCCGCAACGCCGGCGACGCGGACGGCGTCATCACCTCGTACGGGTCGTTCCCGCGCGAAGTGTTCGAGGAGCTGCCGCGCCTGCGGGTGGTCAGCCGCACGGGCGTCGGCTACGACGACATCGACGTGGAGGCTGCCACCGAGCACGGCGTTGCAGTGTGCACGGTGCCGGGGTATGGGACGGAAGTGGTGTCCGACCACGCCGTGGCGCTCGCGTTGTGCGTGCTGCGCCGTCTGAACGAGATCGACGCCGACATGCGCGCCGGTGTGTGGGATTACGCGCGCAGGCGCCCGCTCGGCCAGGTGCATGGCCGCGTGTTCGGCGTGGTGGGCATGGGCGAGATAGGCCGCGCGACCGCCCGCAAGGCTGCAGGGCTCGGGTTCCGCGTGGTCTGCTGGTCGCGATCGCTTCCGGCGGGCAGAAGGACGCCGGAGGGCTACGACATCCTCGAGCTTGAAGAGCTCCTGCAATGCGCCGACGTGGTCAGCCTGCACACGGCGCTCTCCCCCGAGACGCATCATCTGCTGGATGCGCGCCGCCTGGCGCTCATGAAGCGCGACGCGGTCGTGGTGAACACGGCGCGCGGCGCGGTCGTGGACACGGCGGCGCTTGCCCGGGCGCTGGAGGCGGGGAAGCTGTGGGGCGCGGGGCTCGACGTGTACGAGGAAGAGCCGATCGGCCCCGATCATCCGCTCATGCGCGCTCCGCACACCGTGCTCACGTCGCATGCCGCGTACTGGTCCGAGGAATCGGGAATCGAACTGCGCACCCGCACCATGCGCAACGCCGTCGACGTGGTGCAGGGCCGCCGCCCGGCGGATTGCCTGAATCCCCAAGTGCTCGGGTAGGCGAGCGCCTGGGAAATCGGGCGAAACGGGGACCGGCGCCGTCGCCGCGCGGCGCTTCGCGCAAGGCTACAGGTGGGCCTGGATGAGCTTGGGGCGCAGGCCTGCATCTTCAAGCGCGCCCACGATCTCCAGCTTGTGCTCGGTGCCGAACGCCTCGATGGTGACGCGCAGCTCGACGGCCGCGTTGCGGTTCGTGTTGACGAACTGGTTGTGGTCGAGGCGGATGACGTTGCCGCGATGGCCGGCGATGACCTGCGAGACGTGCACGAGCTCGCCGGGACGGTCGGGCAGCAGCACCGACACGGTGAAGATGCGGTCGCGCAGGATCAGCCCGTGCTGCACCACTGACGACATGGTGATGACGTCCATGTTGCCGCCTGAGAGCACCGAAACCACTTTCTTGCCCGTGAAGTCCAGATGGCGCAGCGCCGCCACGGTGAGGAGCCCCGAATTCTCCACGATCATCTTGTGGTTCTCCACCATGTCGAGGAATGCGGCCACAAGCTCCTCGTCTTCCACGGTGATGACGCCGTCGAGGTTTTGCTGCAGGTAGGGGAACACGAGGTCGCCCGGCTCCTCCACGGCGGTGCCGTCCGCGATGGTGTCCACGCAGGGCAGCTTCACGACGCGGCCCGCCTCGAGAGACGCCTTCACGCACGCCGCGCCGGCTGGCTCCACGCCGATCACCTTGATATGCGGGTTGAGCAGCTTCGCGAGCGTCGAAACGCCGGTGGCGAGTCCGCCTCCGCCGATGGGCACCAGAATGCAGTCCACCAGCGGCAGCTCCTGCACGATCTCCATGGCGATGGTTCCCTGCCCGGTGGCCACACCCAGGTCGTTGAAGGGATGGATGAAGGTGAGGCCCTGCTCTTCGGCCAGCTGGAGGGCGTGCTCGCACGCTTCGTCGTACACGTCGCCGTGCAGCACCACGTCCGCCCCCAGGCCCTCGGTGCGCTCCACCTTGATGAACGGGGTGGTGGTGGGCATGACGATGACGGCCTGCACGCCATAGCGCGCGGCGGCGTACGCCACGCCTTGGGCATGGTTTCCCGCAGAGGCGGTGATCAGGCCGCGCCGACGCTCCTCGTCGGTGAGCGTGCTGATCTTGTAATAGGCGCCGCGCACCTTGTAGGCGCCCGTGCGCTGCAGGTTCTCGGGCTTGAAGAACACCCGGTTGTCCGCGATTTCGCTGAAATAGGGGCTTTCGATGAGCTTCGTCTTCTGGGTCACCTCGCGTACCTTGACGGAAGCATCCTCGAATGAATCCAATGTGAGCATGGTCGATCCTTCGTTCTCCGTTCTTTGCATCGCTGACCACTATAGAGCCTTCAACTCACGATACGCTAGAATAACCGTAGGATTGACGTTTCGCTTGAGGCAAGCGCGAAGAAAGGCAGGTGCACCATGACCGTCGTTGCAACGTCGGAGGCGCCCGCGGCCATCGGGCCGTACGTTCAAGGGCGCATCGCGCGCGGATTGCTGTTCGCCTCGGGCCAGATCGCGCTCGATCCGGCCACGGGCGAGCTGGCGGGCTCGACCATCGAGGAGCAGGCCGAGCAGGTGATGCGCAACGTCGGCGCCATTCTGAAAGCGGCCGGCACCGATTTCGCGCATGTGGTGAAGGCCACGTGCTTCCTTCAGGACATCGACGACTTCGCCGCCTTCAACGCCGTGTACGCGCGGTCGTTCGGCGAGGAGCGCCCGGCCCGCTCGGCCGTCGGCGTGGCGAAGTTGCCGAAGGGCGCGTTGGTGGAGGTGGAGGTCGTCGCCGAGGTGCCGGAGGGGTAGCGCTACAACTTTTGCCTTCTTCTTGCGCTCAGGTCTAGCGGTCGCTTCTGCTGAATGGTATGTTTGCGGGTAGTCAGCGGCGTTGGAACGCGGCTTCCCATCGCGAGGCGCTCGCGCGCTTCGGCGTAGAAAGGAGGCTCCCCATGGAGCTTATGGACGCCATCAAAGGCAGGAGAAGCATCAGGAAGTTCACCGACGAGCCTGTTCCCCGGGAAACGATCGAGCATCTTCTTGAAGCGGCCACCTGGGCCCCTTCGGGGCAGAACCTGCAACCGTGGTATTTCGTGGCGCTCACGCAGAAGGAGGATCTGTCGTTTCTGTTCTCCGAGCTGGGGACGACGGCATTCTCCCATCGCAAGGAGCTCGAAGCCCGTTTCAAGAACAATCCCGAGATCGTCGAGGAGACGATGGAGTTCGTGAGCGCGATGGGCGGCGCCTCCACGATCATCCTCGCGTTCCTGCACAAGCCCACGTACAGCGAAGAGCTGCTGCCCAGCTGCATCGAGAGCGTGTCGGCGGCTATGGAGAACCTGTGCCTTGCCGCCTACGAGCAGGGCCTCGGCTCGTGCTGGGTCGAAGTGGTCTGCCGGGCGGGCGAGGCGCTGCATGACCGGTTCGCGCCGGACAAGGGCAAGCTCATCGGCGGCATCGTGTTGGGCTATCCCGCCATGGAAGCCCGTCCGATCAAGCGCAAGGACGGGCGCTACGAGATCAGGTAAACGCCAAGGAATCGGATGCGGACCGCCCCCGCAGGGCGAAAATTGTTCTCCTGCGGGGGCGGCCGCATGTTCGGAGCCGTGCTGGAGGGAGGCGCATGAACACTGGACGACAGAAGCTGAAACTGCTCTACCTCATGAGGATGCTCGTGGATGAAACCGATGCCGATCAGGGCCTCACGATGCAGCAGATCCTTGAGAAGCTTGCGGAGCAGGGCATATCCGCCGAGCGAAAATCCATCTACCGCGACATCGAGGCGCTGCGGGAATTCGGCCTCGACGTGCGAACGTATCAGCGCGCGCCAATCGAGTACGCGGTGGAAGAGCGCGATTTCGCGCTTCCCGAGCTGCTTTTGCTCGTCGATGCCGTCCAGAGCTCCCGGTTCCTCACACAGGGCAAGAGCGACTCGCTCGTGGAGGGCATCAGGCGGCTCGCTTCGGTTCGCCAGCGTTCGCTCCTCGACAAGCGCGTGCACGTGGAAGGGCGCATCAAGGCGCAGAACGAATCGGTGTTCTACAACGTCGACCGCATCCAGGAGGCCATTGCGCGTCGCAGGAAGCTGTCGTTTCGGTACTGCAAGCACGACGCATCGAAGCGAAAAGTCGCCCAGCATGGCGGCGAGCCGTACGTGGAGACGCCGGTGCAGCTCGTGTATTCGGAGGGGTGCTACTACCTGGTGGCGTTCAACGAGAAGCACGACGGGTTCGCGAATTACCGCGTGGACCGCATGGAGCGGATCGCGGTGCTCGACGAGCCCGCGTGCCGAAACGAGCGGATAGCCACCTTCGACGTCCAGCAGCTTGAGAGCCGCGCCTTCGGCATGTACAGCGGGGAGCCGGTCGCGGCCACGTTCATCGTGGAGGAAGAGGCCATGAGCTCGGTGATCGACCGGTTCGGCGAGGATGTGCAATCCAGCGCCGCCGGCCCGACTTCGGCGCGGATCCACGCCGTGGTCATGAAAAGCCCGGTCTTCTTCGGCTGGCTGGCCCAGTTCGGCGATCGCGTGCGCATCGAGAAGCCGAAGGCCCTCGCCGACGAGTACCGGCGGTACCTGGCGGGCATTGTCGAGGCGTACGAGGGGTAGAGGCTCGCCGGCCCGGTGCGATCGGGGGGTGAAGCGGGCGGCTCCGCTGCCATGGAGCCCTTCGGGCCGTCTTTTCGCTGCGGAGCCGGCCAGGCCGGGCCCGCCGGGGTCGCGGATCAACCGGCGAGGGCGATGGAGGGGATGGGTTCTCCTTCGAGGACGAAACCGATGCCCGTGCTGCTCACGCGGAACGCCCCGCCGTCTTCGAGCAGCACCTGGACGGACGTGGGCAGTCCGTTCGGCCCTTCGTTGAATGCGATCTCCGTCACGCGGGATCCGCTGGCGTACGAGCAGGGTCGAAAGCTTTTCCAACGCAGCGATCGAGAGCCGCCCCCATCGCGCCCGCAGGCTCCCGCCGACCCGAACGCGATGGGGGAGCGGGTGTCGACGCTTCCGAAGAAGAGCGCGATGTGCGGCCCTTTCATGGCGAAGATGGCGGCATCGAGCTCTTCGAACCTGATGAGCGTTGGGGCGTCGGCAAGCCAACAGCCAGCCCCCTCGTCCCAAACCGCAAGGACATCGACGACGGGCGATCCTGCGATCAAGCGCGCTTGGCGCTTGTTGTCCTCGAAGAGGCCGCGCGCGTCGTCGAACCAACGACGATAGAGCCTCGCGAACGCCGAAGCGGCTTCAAGCGCCTTGGCGGGCTGGGCGGTTGCAGGTGCGGTGTGCATGGGCGTCTCCTCTGTCGATAGTGCGTGCAGCACGCATGATATCGACGGAAGGAAGCGCGGGTGTACGACTATTGGGATAGTCGTTGCTACCCGTCCCATCGTTTGAGGTGGGGCAGAAGGGCTCCCATGAACGACACCGCCTCGTCGCTGGTGATATGGCAGGATTCGGCCATGAACGGCGCGCACCGCTCGATGAGGTCCTCCATCGATTCGTCTTCGATGAAGGCTCCCTCGCGGTAGCACCACGAACAGAAGTCGGAGGATGGTGCGCCGTCCTTCTCGGTGCCGTGGTCCTTCTCTTGGTAGAACGGCATGCCGCAGCTTTGGCAATAGTCGCTGTCGGGCATTTCGAGCAGGCGCGTCACGGGAACGTCGAACGTGGCCGCGATCAGCTTGCACATGTCGATGCCCGGCGTGGTCTCGCCCGTTTCCCAGCGCGAGACGGCCTGGCGGGTGACGTAGAGGCTGCGCGCCATGTCCTGCTGCGTGAGGCCCTTCTCCTTGCGTATGTCAACAAGCACTGCTCCTATGGCCATGGCGGTTCCTTTCAACCGGGGCGGTCGCGTTCGATTTTCGGCGGGCGGCTCGCGTGCAAAAGCGAAGCCCACCGCTCCATTGAACCATGGCGTGCAAGACGCGTAAAGCAACGGCTCGTTGCGGGCCTGTCGAAGCGTGCTGGCGGCGGGCTCGGACCGCTTTCCGACAGGCCCGGCCGGGCGGCGGTGCGGTGGAGATTGCTTCTCGCGACGGCGGTCCGGATGCACTATCCTGTAACGAAGCGTCATGCGCCATCTGCTCATGCATGGCTTTGGAATTCGAGAGCGGCGGCGCTTTGCTGTTGGCCGAACAATGGGAACGTTCCGCGGGATGCTGCTGCGGCCTGCTGGGTTTGCAGGCGCTCGGCGGCGAAAAAGGGCTTGAAGAAAGGAACCGAGATGAACCTGATCTGCCTCGATCTGGAAGGCGTGTTGGTCCCCGAGATATGGATTGCGTTCGCCGAGGAGACCGGCATCCCCGAGCTCACGCGCACGACGCGCGACGAGCCGGACTACGACAAGCTCATGGAGTTTCGTCTGGGCGTCCTGCGAGAGCATGGGCTGGGCCTCAAGGAGATACAGGAGACCATCGCCGCCATCGATCTGCTGCCCGGCGCGAAGGAGTTTCTGGACGAGTTGCGGGAACTGACGCAGGTGATCATCATCAGCGACACGTTCACGCAGTTCGCCATGCCGCTGATGAAGAAGCTCGGTTGGCCGACGATCTTCTGCAACGAGCTTGTGGTGGCGCCCGACGGGGAGATCGCCGGTTTCAAGATGCGCTGCGAGCAGAGCAAGCTCACCACGGTGCGCGCGCTGCAGTCCTGCGGGTTCGACACCATCGCCGCCGGAGACAGCTTCAACGACCTCGGCATGATCCAGGCGAGCAAGGCGGGCTTCCTGTTCAAGAGCACCGATGCCATCAAGGCCGACTACCCCGACCTTCCCGCGTATGAGGAGTACGCCGACCTGCTGGAGGCCATCAAGCGGGAGCTTTCGTAAGAGGGCTCGGTGCGAACAGGGGGCGGACATGGCCCACGCGGGAGGTTCGCACCGAAAAAGGCGCTGTTCGCGGATGTTCGCCTCGATCCACGATGCGGATCGTGTTGTGACAACAGCATATTGTAGGGAAGGAATCGCAGTTGCGGTCGGGATCCCGTGTGGGCTCCGAGGATTGAAATTCGATGGAGACGCTGCTTCAGTTCGCGCGCTACGTCGGGATCCCGTGTGGGTCCCGAGGATTGAAATTGGCGTCCATCTCGCGTTGGCGGCGCAGGAGGTCGGGTCTCGCAAAACGGATATTCCCGCTGCAACGATATCGCAGCAGCCTGTTCGCGTCTTCGCGGAGGTGAAGGGAAATAAATGGCCTTGGATTCGGCACCGCCGTCCCGTCCTCGTGTAGAATCATCACAAGCCTTTCGAGTGCATATCGTGCGAATGCTCCCTTCGGTCTTCCGCTGGCTCGCACCGGCACGAACGGCATATGCGGTATTTCGCGAAGGAGCGGTGCCATGAAGAAGGAACTCGTATCGGAGCTTACCCGTCAAGAGCTGGCCGCCGCGCTCTTTGCCTTCATGCGGAAGAAGCCGCTCGACAAGATAAGCGTCAAGGAAGTCTCCGAATCGTGCGGGGTGCCGCGCTCGACCTTCTACTACCACTTCGAGGACATCTACGACCTTGCCTCCTGGGCCCTTTCCCATCGGCTGCTTGAATGTCTTGGAGAAAGCGGCGACTGCTTTTTATGGGGCGACGGGGTGCTCACGCTGTTTCAGCGCTGCAAGGAGCATCGCGAGGTCTGCCGCTGCGCGGTGGACAGCATCCATGTGTGGCAGATGGCCAAATCGTACTGCGATCGCTGCATGGACGGCATCATGGTCGGCATGCGGAAACTCGATGGCGATCGGAATACCGACCCGGAGTTTCTGCGGTTCCTGGCGCTGTTCTATGGGCATGCCGTGTTGTCGACGCTCATCAACTGGTTCCGCGGGGACATGAAGGAAACGCCGGAAGCCATGGCGGACGCCGTTGATTTCATCGTGAAAGACGGCATCGTCGCCGCGCTTGACCGCGCGCAGGGCAAGCGCGGCGCTTCGCCGGCGTAGATGAGGATGCTTCGGCCTCATGCCGTTCTTTGGACACATCGGTGGCTTTGATCGGTAATAGAACAACCGAACCTCTCCGTACCAAAAGCAATCGTTTTCGCACAGCTGTTTCGTAACGCTGCATTGAGCGGTCTATTGCCTATGGTGAACGGTCTTCATCCGCCGTATCGTGAAGGCATCGGAAGGGGACATTGCCGAAGGCGGGCTGTCGGGTAGAGACGGGATCGCAATGCGCCGGCACCATTCCCTTGCCGTATGGCATGCACGGGCGAGCGTGCGTCAAAGCGTTCGCCCATGCTGAATGTTCGCGAGGAAGGGACGGTGCTCAACCATGTGGTATCTCAATGACGAGCGAGAACTCATGCGCAACTCGGCGCGTGAATTTGCCGAGAACGAGCTTGCGCCGATTGCGCTGGAGCTTGACGCAGGCGAGGAGTTTCCGCTCAAGCAGTTCAAGCGAGCCGGAGAGCTCGGCATGCTCGGCATCACCATGCCCCAGGAATACGGCGGGCTGGGATCCGACTACACGACGCTCGCCTTGGTCTACGAGGAAATAGCGAAGGTTGCGCCGACCATGTGCGTGGGCATGGGCGCTCACAGCATTCTTGCAGGCGAGCTTATCATGCTGCTGGGAAACGACGAGCAGAAGAGGAAGTACCTGGCACCGGCCGCCACCGGCGAAAAAATTCTCGCGTGCGCCCAAACCGAGTCCATCGGGGCGATGGACCACACGGAATGGAGCTGCCGTGCCGTGGATGACGGCGACCAGTTCGTCATCAACGGCGAGAAGATATTCTGCAGCAATCTGGGCGTGGCCGACGCCTACGTCGTGCTGTGCGTGACGGCCGACAAGGTCGACCCGGTTACGAAGCAGGGCATCAGCGCCATCATCGTCGACGCCGATGCGCCCGGCCTTTTGTGCGGCGAGTACGAGAAGAAGCTCGGCTGGCATGGATCGGCGACCGGCACGCTCTCGTTCACCGATTGCCGCGTGCCGAAGGAGAACCTGCTCGGCGCGTTGGGCGGCGGCATGATAGGGCTTATGACATCGGCCACCAACGAGTTCATGACCTGCGGCCCGATCGGGCTCGGCATGGCGGAGGGCGTCTACAACATGGCGCTTGAGCATGCGCGCAACCGCATGCAGCGAGGCAAATCCCTCTACGACAACTACCAGGTGGTCCGCCATATGCTCGTGGATATGTGGACTCAGATCGAGATGCTGCGCGGGTTCGTGTACAGCGTGTTCGCGGAGAAGGACGAAGGCAAGGCGTGCTTGGCGAAAGGCCGCTTGATGAAGGTGCAAGGAGCAACGGTCTCCGAATACGTGGCCCGTCAAGCCATCCAGATCTTCGGAGGTTTGGGCGTGGTGAACGAAGTGGGCGTCGAGCGTTTCTGGCGCGATGCGAAGGTCATGGCCATTGGCGGTGCCGCTATCGAGGCCCTGCGCGACGACGTGGCGCTCATGATCGGCAACGGCGTGCAGGATCGATAGCGCTGCAAAGCGTGCGAGAGGGGGTAAAGCGACCTGTCCGGCGCTGCCGGATGTGCCGCTCGAAGAGAAAGGGCGCTTTCGCGCTTCTCAACTGAAAGGATGGACGATATGTCGAACTGCACCTATGCGAGAACGTCTGAAGAAGTCCAGCGCATGTACAGCACGGTCGGCCAGATGGACAACTGCGAGGGCCTGTTCGCCTCGTGGGCGACTGATCCCGCGGCCCTCAAGGCCGTTTTGCCGGAGCCCCTTGCCATGATGGCGCCGGTGGTCACGGTGTACTCGGTCAACGTGTACGACGCGAACTTCGCATCGCCGTACCGCGAGGCGGCGCTGATAATCCCGGTGCTCTGCAACGGCACGCCGGGGCTGTATCCCGTATCCTTCATGCTGGAAGGGGCGGACAACGCGGTGTTCGTCGGCCGCGATCAGCTGGGCATGCCGAAGAAGAACGCCGACAAGATCAACCTGTGGCGCAGCGGCGACATGATCCACACCGATATCACCCGCCTCGGCAGGAAGATCCTCGATCTCGACATGGAGATAGGGGAGTACAACGACCCCATGGCGAACCAGATATTCGGCGATCGCAGCGACTTCAGCACGCCCCAGGATGGCATGCAGTACTTCTACAAATACGATATGGCGCAGGACGCTCAGGCGCGCATTTCCGTGGACAACGTGCGCTTGCTTTCCTATCACGGCAGCATGGACTACCAGACGTGGGAAAACGCAAGCATCGTGCAGGCGATCTGCGAGCCCTCCGACAGCGACCCGTGGGCTATGTTCCCCGTTGCGAAGCCGCTTGGCGGCAGTTGGACGAAGCTGAGCATCAGCCTGTTGGGCACGCAAGCCGAGACTCCGATCGAGGCGACCGACGAGCTGGTGGGCAAGCTGCTTTCGGGGAAGTATGACTCGCCGCAGTTCGGGTATCCCACCCGCATGCTGTAGCGTCTGCCGACCCTGCTGTCGAAACGAACAACGAAGAGGAGATCGATCATGTACGAGCTCAACGGGAAAATAGCTGTCGTAACGGGGGCTTCGAGCGGTTTGGGAGCCGATGCAGCTCGCGCCTACGCGCAGGCTGGGGCGAGCGTCGCGCTGCTGGCACGGCGAACCGAGCGGCTTGAGGCGCTCGCCGAGGAGCTGGGGGAGAACGGCACCGATGCGCTTGCGGTGCACTGCGACGTACGTTGTGAGGACGACGTCGAAAGCGCGATCGACGCGGTCATGGACCGCTTCGGCCGCATCGACATCCTGCTGAACAATGCAGGCGTGGCCGTGCGCGGAGGCGTGGACACGCTTACTGAAGAGGAATGGAATCTTTCGATGGACACCAACGTCAGGGGCATCTACCTGATGTGCAAGCACGTCGTCCCGCATATGATCGAGCAGGAGTACGGCAAGATCGTCAACGTCGCCTCCGTGAACGCGGTCATTGCCGACAAGCAGGACGTGTTCATCCGCCACGGCTACAACACGTCGAAATCGGCCGTGCTGGGGCTTACGCGCGGCATGGCGGCAAGCTACGGCAAGCACAACATCACGGTGAACGCGGTGGGACCCGGCTTGTTCGAAAGCGAGATGACGGCGGATACGCTGTTCAAAAACGAGCAGTTCCTCCAGGGCTACAGCATGCAGTGCCCCCTCAACCGCCCCGGCGCGAAGGGCGAAGTGTCGGGTCCGGTGCTGTTCTTCTCAAGCGATGCGTCGAGTTACGTGACGGGCGAATTCATCATCATCGACGGAGGTTCGAGCATCGTTTGACATAGTCTGCGACGCCGCATGCTGGTTTCGGGCCGCATGCGTCCGAAACGGATTTTACGGAGCCTTCTGGCAGCGCCTCGCGGCGTTTCCGGGAGGCTCTTTTGGGTCTCTGGGATCAGCCGGTTGACGGCAGGTTTCTGCTGCCCAGGCGTTCCATGCACACCGAAGCGGCAGCCATTCACGGGAGCGGCGCGCGTTCTCTTGACGGTTGTTCGAGTTTGGTGGATAGTGCCATGGTGCCTGTCCTTATGCAAGGATGGGGGATAATACGAACTGAGCTGTCCTGCGACGAGCAGTGGGGGAAGAGCGTTGGCGAAATTATCGATTGCACCGAAGGCGAGCGACGACGCGCGCATCGGCGATTACGTGGAGCGGCACGTCCGCCGCATCGCGGCGATGCCTCCGGGCGTCTGCCCGGTGTCCGCGCAGCTCTCGCTGCTGCAGGCGGCCGCCGCCCAAACGTGCGGGAAATGCGTGCCGTGCCGAGACGGCCTGCCGCGCCTGGTGGCCCTGCTCGAACGCATGGCTGCCTGCGAGGCGGACGAGGACGCCCTTCAGGCATGCAGGGCGCTCGCCGAGATGGTGCGCGACACGTCCGACTGCGCCATCGGCTACGAAGCTGCGAACGCCCTGCTCGAAGGCATGGATGCGTTCGCGGCCGAATACGAGAGCCATGTGCGGGCGCATGCGTGCCGCGAGGACGTGGGGCAGTCGGTTCCCTGCGAGACGCTCTGCCCCGCGCACGTGAACGTGCCGGCTTACATCGCGCTCGTCGAGGCGGGCGATTGCGCGGGCGCCGTCAACATGGTCCGCAAGGACAATCCGTTCCCCACCGCCTGCGCCCTCGTGTGCGAGCACCCGTGCGAGGAACGCTGCCGCCGGACGCTCATCGACGCGCCTCTCAACATCCGCGGCATCAAGAAGTACGCGGTGGACCACGCCCGGGCCGACGCGGTGCCCGTTCCGGCGCATGGGGTGGACACGGCGCGCACCGTCGCCGTCGTCGGCGGCGGCCCGAGCGGCCTCACCTGCGCGTACTTCCTTGCTCTCATGGGGCATCGCGTCACGGTGTTCGAGGGCCGCAAGCAGCTCGGCGGCATGCTGCGCTACGGCATCCCTGCGTACCGCTTTCCGCGCGAGCGCCTGGACGAGGACATCCACGGCATCCTCGCCGCCGGCTCCATCACGGCGCGCTGCGATTCGCCCGTCGGGGCCTACGAGTTGGGCGAGATCGCCGAAACTTTCCATGCCGTGTACGTGGCCATCGGGGCGCAGGGGGGCAAGTCCCTGCGCATGGACAACGTCGATGCCGAAGGCGTGATGTCGGCCGTCGATCTGCTGGGCCGCATCGGCGACGGCGACTACCCCGATTTCTCGGGGAAGCGCGTGGTCGTGGTCGGCGGCGGCAACGTGGCCATGGACTGCGCGCGCACGTCGGTGCGCGCCGGCGCCTCGGACGTGACCGTGGTGTACCGCCGCCGCAAAGAGGACATGACGGCGCTGCCCGCCGAGGTGGAGAGCGCCATCGCCGAAGGCGTGGAGATGGTCGTGCTCGAGGCTCCCGCGGGCATCGAGACGGACGAGGGGGGCCGCTGCACCGCGCTCATCACCCAGCCGCAGATGATCGGGCCCGTTCGCGGGGGCCGCCCGGCCCCGGTGCCGGCCGACAAGCCCCAGGGCCGCGTGGAGGCAGACATCGTCCTGATCGCGGTCGGCCAGGACGTGCAGGTAGAGGCGTTCGAGGAGTTCGGCATGAAGACCACCTGGGGCCGCTTCGACGCCGACGAGCATCTGGCGGCTGAAGGATACGACAACGTGTTCGTGGGCGGCGACTGCCAGACGGGCCCCGCGACGGTGATCAAGGCCATCGCCGCGGGGAAGGTGGCCGCCCGCAACATCGACGAGTACCTGGGATACCACCATGCGCTTCCCTGCGACATCGAGGTGCCGCATCCGCGCGCGAACGACCGCGTCCCCAAAGGGCGCGTCGAGATCACCGAGCGGCCCGCGCGCGATCGCAGGAAGGATTTCGAGCATGTGGAGAACGGCATGAGCCGCGAGGAGGTCGTGCAGGAATGCGGGCGCTGCCTGCGGTGCGATCATTTCGGCTGCGGCGTTTCGGAAGGGGGCAGGCAGCAGTATGCCTAGCATCACGATCGACGGGAGAGTCCTCGAGGTCGCGGAGGGCGCGACAATCTTGGAGGCCGCGCAGCACGCCGGCATCCGCATTCCCACGCTGTGCTATCTGAAGGACGTGAGCGCCATCGCCTCGTGCCGCGTGTGCGTGGTCGAGGTGGAGGGACAGGAGCATCCGGTGCCCGCTTGCGCGACCTTCGTGGAAGACGGCATGAGCGTGACCACGGATTCGCCGAAGATCATGGCGTATCGCCGCGTCGCGCTCGACCTCGTCGCCTCCGACCACGGATTGGGCTTGGAGGACCGCTGCTCCTCGTGCGCCATGGACGATGCATGCGAGCTGCAGGACCTGTGCCGCGAATACGGCGTGCTCGAGCCGACCTTTTCGCCTGCGGGACGTCGTGTTCCCGTCCTCGATGCCAACCCGTTTTTGACTTACGACGCGAACCGGTGCATCGCCTGCCAGCGCTGCGTGGGGGCCTGCAATGCCGCGGCGCGCAACCATACGCTGGCCACGGGCAAGCGCGGCGTGCGCACCGTCATCGAGGCTCCGTTCGGCGAGGGGTGGCGCATGACGGACTGCGAGTCGTGCGGCAACTGCGCGCAGGCGTGCCCGACGGGGGCCATCGCGGTGAAGCGCCGGGGCGGATACCGTTCGCAGGAGGTCGAGAGGGTGCGCACCACCTGCCCGCACTGCGGGGTGGGCTGCCAGCTGGACCTGGTGGTTGAAGATGGCCGCATCGTGGACGCCGAAGGCGCGCCGGGCCCGTCGAACCAGGGGCTTTTGTGCGTGAAGGGCCGGTCGGCCAGCTTCGATTTCGTGGGCGCGTCCGACCGCATCCGCACGCCGCTCGTGAAGAACCGCGAAACCGGCGAGTTCGAGCCTGCCACCTGGGACGAGGCGCTTGATGTGGTGGCCTCGCGCCTCACGGAGCTGCGCGATGCCCATGGAGGCGAATCGCTTGCGGCCTTCGCCTGCTCGCGCGCCACGAACGAGGACATCTACCTGTTCCAGAAAATGGCGCGGACGGCGCTTGAAACGAACAACGTCGACTGTTGCGCGCGCGTTTGACACGCTCCCACGGTCGCCGGTCTGGCGACCATGCTTGGTTCGGGAGCGATGACGAACTCAATCGAAGACGTGACGCGCGAGGCGGATGCCATCATGCTCGTGGGATCGAACCCCGAGGAGGCGCATCCGGTCGTGGGCATGCAGCTGCGCGCCGCGGTTGAGCGCGGGTGCCGGCTCATCGTGGTCGACCCGCGCGACATCGGGCTGGCGGCGCACGCCGACATCCATCTGAAGCTGCGGCCGGGCACGAACGTGGCGTTCGCGAACGGCATAGTGAACGTGCTCATACAGGAAGGGCTCTACGACGAGGCCTTCGTGCGCGAGCGCACCGAAGGGTTCGAGATCCTGGCTGCGACGGTGCGCGGCTACACGCCGGAGCGCGTGGCCGACATCTGCGGCATCGACCAGCGGGACCTCGTGGCCGCCGCGAAGATGTACGCGGCCGCCGATGCGGCGGCCATCGTCTACTGCCTGGGGGTGACCGAGCACTCCACCGGTACCGACGGCGTGATGGCGCTCTCGAACATCGCGATGGTGTCGGGGAACCTGGGCCGCCCCGGCGCTGGCGTGAACCCGCTGCGCGGCCAGAACAACGTGCAGGGCGCCTGCGACATGGGCGCGGGCCCGGACGACTTGCCGGGCTACCAGAAAGTGGCGAACCCCGAGGTCGTGCAACGGTTCGAACGGGCGTGGGGCGCCGAGCTGCCTCGGTGGAAGGGCACGAAGGCCACCGAATGCTTCCCGGCGATGGTCGAGGGGCGCATCAAGGGCCTGTTCCTGTTCGGCGAGGATCCGGTGCGCACCGATCCCGACACGCACCATGTGATCGAGGCCCTGGAGTCGCTGGAGTTTATGGTGGTGGACGATCTGTTCATGACCGAGACGGCCAAGTACGCCGACGTGGTGCTGCCTGGATGCAGCTTCGCCGAGAAGGAGGGCACGTTCACGAACACCGAGCGGCGCGTGCAGCGCGTGCGCAAGGCCGTGGATCCCGTCGGCGACGCCCGTCCCGATGCCGACATCTTCATCGACGTCATGAACCGCATGGGCTGCCCCCAGCCGCATCTGACCGCGGCTGAGATCATGGACGAGATCGCCAAGGTGACGCCTTCGTACGGCGGCATCAGCCACGCCCGGCTGGACGGCGATGACGTGGCGGGGCGCGGCCTGCAATGGCCGTGTCCGAACGCCGAGCACCCTGGCACGCCCATTCTGCACATGGGAGCGTTCTCCCTCGGGCTGGGCGCGTTCTCGACGCCGGACTACCAGCCTTCCGCCGAGCTGCCCGATGAGGAGTACCCGCTGGTCATGATGACGGGCCGCGTGCTGTACCAGTACAACGCCTGCGCGATGACCGGGCGCACCGAAGGGATCAACGAGATCGCGGACCGCTCGTTCATCGAGCTGAACGAGCATGATGCGGCCGTGCTGGGCATCGCCGACGGCGATCGCGTGCGCGTCGCATCGCGGCGCGGCGAGATAGAGACGACGGCGCGCGTGTCGGCCAAGACCTCGCCCGGCGAGACGTGGATGCCGTTCCATTTCCAGGACGGGAACAGCAACTGGCTGACCATCGCGGCGCTCGACCGCGTGTCGAAGGCTCCCGAGTACAAGGTATGCGCGGTGCGCGTGGAAAGGGCGTAGGCTGCATGAAGATCAACCATGCCGTGCTGCACGTGTTCGACTTCGTCTCCTGCGTGAACGTGTTTTCGCAGGAGGAGCTGGACCTCTCCGGCAAGAACGCCAAAGGGTTCGTCACCCGGCACGTGCGCAGCGCGCTGGGGAACCTGGACGGCAAGCGCGGCGCGTTCGCCGACGACAGCATGTTCGCCGAGGAGCTGCGGAGCTACTTCCGCGGGCAGCGCGGTTTCGTGGACCTGTCCGTGCAGATCGCGGAATACCTGGCCGGCGAGCTCGGTCGCATGGAAAAGGCGGTTTCCACCGACCTGCTCGTGGTGGATTTCGAGGACGAGGCGCGGGCCGTCGTCGGGGAGATGGCCGATGACGAGCTGGACGACGCCTTCGAGGGGCACGGGAAGCGCTACTTCGCACTGCTTCTGCTGGAAAGCCGCCAGGCGTTCATGCATGCGGTGGGACACGGCGAGCAGGGCGGCGTGAGCGTGGGCATCGAGCGGCACCATGCCATCCTGCCCAATCCGTCGCAGAAAGTGCATTCCTACGCCCTGGTGGAGGCGCGCACGCTCGACGTGTCCTTCTGCGACAAACCCCGCACGATCGCGGGCGAAGAACGCTGGCTCATTCCCGACGGACTGCTGCAGTGCTCCATGGAGGCGTCGGGCAAGGAGCTGTTCGACACGGTGGCGCGCATCGTGGAGGACGTCGCCGAAGAATTCGGGGCGAATTCGGCCGTGGCGGTGTCGAAGGCGAAGGCCTATGTGAGCGAGACCGCCGAAGCGTCCGAGGAACTGGCCCCGTGGGACATGGGCGGCGAGGTGTTCGACGACGAGCCGCTGCAGAAGCGCTTCGAGGAGGCCCTGGCCGAGGAGGCGCTGCCCGAGCGCGTGGCGATGGGGAAAGCCGTGGCCAAGCGCGTGGCGAGAAACCACAAGATCCGAACCGACACCGGCATCGAGATCACGTTTCCCGCGGAGTACAGCCAAAGCCCGGAGTTCATCGAGTTCTCGAGCGAACCGAACGGGTTGATCTCCATCGAGCTGAAGAACATCGGCCGGATCGAGAACCGGTAGAGCAACCCCGGCTTCGATCGGCATGCCTCGGGCGGGCTCGCGGCTCCCGCATGCTTTGCCACGGCGCAGGAAGCTGGATCGCTCGCTTCGATCCTGACTCGACATTGGCGCGGTGCGCGCATGTGCCATCGAATCGGCAGCTGCGGAACATGCGAAGCGGCCGCCTTGCGGCAGCCGCTTCAGCTGGGCTTTACACGATCGCGCTGGGGCTTCGGCCGCCTGGTTCGGCCGCCTAGTCGCGCGTGAGCTTGCGGTGCAGGCGGTGGGGCTTGGACGCCTCGGGCCCCAGGCGCTCCAGACGGTTCTCCTGGTAGGCTTCGAAGTTGCCTTCGAACCAGGTCCAGGTGCCGGGGTTCTCGTCGGTGCCCTCCCAAGCAAGAATGTGCGTGGCCACACGGTCGAGGAACCAGCGGTCGTGGCTCGTCACCACGGCGCAGCCGGGGAACGCCAGCAGCGCTTCCTCAAGGCTGGCCAGCGTCTCGGTGTCCAGGTCGTTCGTGGGCTCATCGAGCAAGAGCAGGTTGCCGCCCTGCTTCAAGGTGAGCGCCAGGTTCAGGCGGTTGCGCTCGCCGCCGGAGAGCACGCCGGCCGGTTTCTGCTGGTCAGAACCCTTGAAGCCGAAGCTGGCCACGTAAGCGCGGCTGGGGATCTCGGTATCGCCCACGATCATGAAGTCGCTGCCGCCGGACACCACTTCCCACAGCTTCGTGTTCGGGTCGATGCCCTCGCGGTTCTGGTCGACGTAGCTGATCTTCACCGACTCGCCGATGTCGAGCGTGCCGCCGTCCACCGGCTCCAGGCCCATGATCATCTTGAACAGGGTGGACTTGCCCACGCCGTTCGGGCCGATGACGCCCACGATGCCGTTGGGCGGCAGGCTGAACGACAGGTCGTCGATGAGCACGCGGTCGCCGAAGGCCTTGTGCAAATGCTCGGCCTCGATGACCTTGGCGCCCAAGCGCGGCGGCACGGGGATCTGGATCTCGTTGTAGTCGAGCTTCTTGTTGGCGCGCGCCTCGGCGGCCATCTGCTCGTAGGCGGCCAGGCGCGCCTTGCTCTTGGCCTGGCGGGCCTTCGGGCTCGAACGCACCCATTCCAGCTCGCTCTTCAGTTTCTTCGCCAGCTTCTCCTGGCTCTGGCCCTGCGCCTCGATGCGGGCGGCCTTCGTCTCCAAGTACGTGGAATAGTTGCCCTTGTAGGGGAAGAGGCTCCCGCGGTCCACCTCGCAGATCCACTCGGCCACGTGGTCGAGGAAGTAGCGGTCGTGCGTCACGGCCAGCACTGCGCCTTGGTAGGTGCGCAGGAACTGCTCGAGCCACAGCACCGACTCCGCGTCCAGGTGGTTCGTGGGCTCGTCGAGCAAGAGCAGGTCGGGCGCCTCGAGCAGCAGGCGGCAGAGCGCCACGCGGCGGCGCTCGCCGCCGGAGAGGTGGCCGACCGGCTCGTCGGGGTCGGGGCATTGCAGCGCGTCCATGGCCTGGGAGAGCTGGCTGTCCAAGTCCCAGCCGTTCGCGGCGTCTATCTCGGTCTGCAGCGTGCCCATCTCGTCCATGAGCGCGTCGAAGTCGGCGTCGGGCTCGGCCATTTCCATGCCGATGGCGTTGAAGCGCTCCACCTTCGCGAAGACGTCGCCGAAGGCCTGCTTGATGTTCTCGAGGACCGTCTTGTCTTCGTCGAGCGGCGGCTCCTGCAACAGGATGCCCACCGAGTAGCCCGGCGTGAGCCGCGCCTCGCCGTTCGTGACCTCCTCGAGGCCGGCCATGATCTTGAGCAGGGTGGACTTGCCCATGCCGTTCGGCCCCACGACGCCGATCTTCGCGCCGGGGTAGAACGACAGCGTCACGTCGTCGAGGATGACCTTGTCGCCGTGCGCCTTGCGGGCCTGATGCATCTGGTAAATGAATTCTGGCATGGTTCGCTTTCCTGGGTTGGGGTTTTTCTGCACGGGCTATTGTCTCATGGATGCGCGCCGACGGCGAGGTGGTTTTCCGCCTCCATAGACCGTCCGTTCAGCCGTTTCGCCGTAGGTCCGCTTGACGATGCGCGCCGCTTCGCCCGGGCGGCATGGTGAATGCGCTGCGAGGCCCGTTTTGCGAGCAGAAATCGAGGTAGGGAACGGGATTCGGCATCCTGGACCCCGCAAAGCCGTCTTTACGTGCGCTTCGCATGCGTTGCGAACGCGATCGTGGTGCGCGATCTGGGGAAACGTTCGCGTTCCCAATTCGAGCTTCGTGCCCTACCTCGATTTCTGCTCAAAATGCCGGGGTCGATCCACATTCGAAGCCGAAAGGCCTTGGTGGGTGCGGTCGGGCGGCGCTTCTGCGGAACCGATCGGGCGAGACGCGGCGATTGGGCGTGGGGGGACGGCGGCTTCGACAGGAGGCCGTTTGCCCATCGCAGCATCCGCGGGCACCAGCGTCGTGGTACCATGGAGCCAACTGAATAGCTTATGCAGGAGAACCGAGCGGGCGCGGCCCGCGGGCGTTGAGAAGGCGAGAGCCTGATCCTTTGAACCTGTCAGTTAACACTGGTGTAGGGAGCATGCTTTGAAGACGAGGACGCTTGCCGCAACGGTGGGCGTCTTTTCGTTTTCGGGAAAGGAGCGGAAGCGGTGGAGAAAGCGGAACTTGAGCGGCAGGTGGCCGCGGCGGTGGACGCGGCGCGGCGGGAAGTGCCGCTGGTCGGCTCGGTCACGAACGCCGTGAGCGTGAACTTCGTGGCCAACGCGCAGCTGGCAGCCGGTGGATCGGCGGCCATGGTGTACCTGCCTGACGAGGCGGAGTTCCTGGCGCAGGCGGGCGGCGCGCTGTACCTCAACCTGGGCACGCTGCTGCCGGTGCACGAGGAGACGATGCCGCGCGGCGCGCGGGCCATGTGCGAGCTGGGCAAGCCGTGGGTGCTCGACCCGGTGGGCATCGGCATCGGGTCGCTGCGCACCGGCATCTTGAAGGAGCTGAAAGCGTGCAAGCCCGCCATCGTGCGGGCGAACGCCTCCGAGGTCATCGCGCTGGCAGGGCTGTGGGAGCTGGACGGCGGCGACGCTCGGGCCCAGGTGCGCGGAGTCGACTCCACCGACGAGGTGGGCGCGGCCGAGGGCGCGGCCGTCGCCCTGGCGCGCTGGACCGGTGGGGCCGTTGCGGTGTCGGGGGCGGCGGACCTGGTCACCGACGGCGCCGTCGTGGCGACGTCGCGCGGAGGGTCGCCGCTCATGGAGAAGGTGACGGGCTTTGGGTGCTCGCTCGGCGGCGTGGCCGCCGTGTACGCGGCCGTCGCCTCGCCGTTCGTGGCGGCGCTCGCGGCCACGGCGGCCTACAACCTGGCCGGGGCGCGCGCGTTCGCGCGCGTGCAGGCGCCCGGAAGCTTCCAGGCGGCGTTTTTGGACGAGCTCTCCGAGGCGTCGGCGACGGACGTCGCGGGCAATCCGTTCAATATCAGAGAGGTGTGAGGCGTATGAACACGTTGGTGGCGGTGGCCATCGCCCCGTTGGGCGTGGGCGACGAGTTGGCGGCCGAGGTGGCGGAGGTCGTGCGGGTCATCCGCGCGTCGGGCCTCCCGAACCGGACGAACTCCATGTTCACCGAGATCGAGGGCGAGTGGGACGAGGTGTTCCGCGTGGTGCGCGACGCGACGTTCGTGCTGGCGGAGAAGGGCATCCGCACCGAGGTCGTGCTCAAGGCCGACGTGCGCCCCGGGCACACCGGCATGATGGAGCGCAAGGTGAGCAAGGTGGACGACATCCTGGGCGGGGGCGGCCATGCGGAATAACCTGGACATAACGGCGTACCTGGTGCTGGGCCCTGAGAACACGGCCGGGCGCCCGGTGGGCGACGTGGTTGAGGCGGCGCTGGCGGCGGGGTTCACCTGCGTGCAGGTGCGCTCGAAGGAATGCTCGGCGCGCCAGCTGATGGAGGTGGCGCGCGAGGCCGCGGGCGCCATCGAGCGCGTCGGCGCGGCCCAGCGGGTAGCGCTTTTGGTGGACGACCGGCTCGACGTGGCGCTTGCGGCGCGCGCGGCCGGCGTCAAGGTGGACGGCGTGCACGTGGGGCAGTCCGACGTGCCGGTGGAGGTGTGCCGGAGGTATTTGGGCGAGGACGGCGTCGTGGGCCTTTCGGCGCGCACCGACGAGATGCTGGCGTACGTGCGCACGGTTGACACGGGCTGCGTGGACTACCTGGGCGCGGGACCTTTGCACGAGACGGCCACGAAGCCCGACTGCGGCATGGATGCGGCGGGCAACGTGATAACCAGGAGCCTGGCCGACTTGGCGGAGCTCGCGCGCACGAGCCCGCTTCCCGTGGTGGTGGGCGGCGGCGTGAAGGCCGCGGACATCCCCGCCCTCGCGCGCACGGGGGTCGACGGCTTCTTCGTGGTGTCGGCGGTGTGCGCCGCGCTCGATCCCGGAGCCGCCGCCCACGAGCTCGTGGAGGCTTGGCGAGGGGCGCGGGGGTAGCGCCGGTTTCGAAGGGGGCCGCCTATCGGGACGGTCCGACGTCCGGAGGCTGCAAGGGCCGAGGGTTCAGGGAGCGCCGCTCCCGCGCTTGCATGCTGGGAGGGCGGTGATCCGCGCCGTTGGCGGGCTTCTTTGCCTCGTCCGTCGTCGATGCGCAGGCGAGCGTTGGATTTAATCTGGTCGCGCGCCGTTTCGCCTCCGCATGGTGCGCGTTCTTGGTAGGATAGCTCCGAAAAACTCTGACGATTGCAACAGGAGGCAGCACATGGCGAAGACGCGCATCGGCATTTTGGGATACGGGAACTTGGGGCGCGGCGTCGAGCTGGCGTGCCGCCAGAACGACGACATGGAGTTTGCGGCGCTGTTCACCCGGCGCGACCCAGCGACCGTGAAGCCCTTGACTGCGGGCGTGGCCGTGCACGCCGCTGAAGACCTGGCGGCGCACACAGACGATGTGGACGTGCTCATCCTGTGCGGCGGCAGCGCGAGCGACCTGCCCGAGCAGACGCCGGCGTGCGCGGGCCTGTTCAACGTCGTGGATTCGTTCGACACCCACGCGAACATCCCCGTTCACTTCGCGAACGTGGACGCCGCCGCGAAGGCGGGCGGCAAGGTGGCCGTTGTCTCGGCCGGCTGGGATCCGGGCATGTTCTCGCTTGCGCGCCTGTACGCGAACTGCATTTTGCCCGAAGGCAGCGACTACACGTTCTGGGGGCGCGGGGTCTCGCAGGGGCACAGCGATGCGATCCGTCGCGTCGAAGGCGTGGTCGACGCGCGCCAGTACACGGTTCCCGTGCCGGAAGCGCTCGAAGCCGTGCGTTCCGGCGAGAACCCGCAGCTCACCACGCGCCAGAAGCACACGCGCGAATGCTATGTGGTGGCGGAGGAGGGGGCGGACAAGGCTGCCATCGAGAAGGCCATCGTCGAGATGCCGAACTACTTCGCCGACTACGACACCACGGTGACGTTCGTATCGCAGGAGGAGCTCGACCGCGACCATGCCGGCATCCCGCACGGCGGCTCGGTCATCCGCTCGGGCGCGACGGGCGAGGCCGGCGAGCATCGCCATGTCGTGGAGTACTCGCTCGCGCTGGATTCCAATCCCGAATTCACCGGCAGCGTGCTGGTGGCCTGCGCCCGCGCGGCGCACCGCTTGGCGCGCGAGGGACAGACGGGCTGCAAGACGCTGTTCGACATCGCGCCCGCCTATCTGTCGCCCCTGAGCGGCGAGGAGCTGCGGGCGAGCATGCTGTGAGGTGCCAGGTGAAGACTGGCGACGGCGGACGAAAGAGGCGCGGGACTTCTATCGTTTAGAGGCGCATGGCGATGACAGGCGGTTTCCTTTCGTGGCGCGACAGCGCATCGCCTCATGCTCGCTTTCAGACGATCGCCGCTGCCAGCGACACGGCGGCGAGCACGGTTCCGGCACCGACGGCGAACGCGCGCTCGCGCCGGGCGAGGCCGAAGCCGATGCCCTCGAGGCCGGCGAGCTTCTTTTCTGGCGCGCAGGCCCGTCCGAAAGGCTGCGGCGCTTCTTGCGCTCGCACGTGTTGCGGACGGCGCGGCGCCGTGGCTCCGGTTCCCGCGATCACGCGGATTTCGATTCCCGGTCCTTCGTTGCGCGCATGCTTGCCACGGGTGCACGAGGCCGGCTTCGCTTCGGACGTCTGGTGCTGCACAAAAGCGGCGGTGCTGGTGCTCATAAGCTCTCCTCGAGGTCGGGCTGCAAGTCATGCTGTGCAGTCTACCCGGTGCCGTGCATCAGGGAGTACCATTGTCAGGACAGCTGATGATGGTTGCATAAAGAAGGAGGGAACCGCTTCTGCGGTTCCCTCCTTCGTATCGAGCAGGGCTCTCGCCGGCTTGGATCGCACGGTGCGGCTGCGGCCCGCCGCGGGATCCGTCGCCGCATGGGCTTCATGCTCGGCCCAGGCGCTTCCTTGCTACTCCTTGCCAGTCCAGCAATACGTGCACACCTTCTCGGGGTCGATGCCGATGGCTTCCAGCATGCCGTCGAGCGACTGGTAGCCCAGCGAGTCGAAGCCCATCTGCTCGCAGATGGAGCGCAGCATGCACTGGCCGCGCTCGGTGGAGCCGTCGGCGTACTCGTCGAGGTGCTGTGCGCCCTCCTCGCCTTCCAGCTGATGCACCATGCGGCGCGCGAGCAGCTCCATGTCGGAGTTGCTGCTGGAGAAGCTCAGGTACTTGCAGCTGAACATGATGGGCGGGCAGGCCGAGCGCATGTGGACCTCTTCGGCGCCGCATTTGTACAGGAAGTCCACCGTCTCGTGCAGCTGCGTGCCGCGCACGATGGAGTCGTCCACGAACAGCAGTTTCTTGTCGCTGATGAGCTCAGGGATATGGATCTGCTTCATCTTCGCAATGCGGTTGCGCACTTCTTGGTTGCTCGGCATGAACGAGCGCGCCCACGTGGGCGTGTACTTGATGAACGGGCGGGCGAAGGGCGTCTTGCATTCGGTGGAGTACCCGATGGCGTGCGGCACGCCCGAGTCCGGCACGCCGGCTACGTAGTCGAGCTCGGGCACGCCGCCGTCGCCTGCTTCGTCACGCGCCATGATGGCGCCGTTGCGGTAGCGCATGACCTCGACGTTCACGCCTTCGTAGTTCGAGTTGGGATAGCCGTAGTACACCCACAGAAACGCGCAGATCTTCATCTTGTCGCCAGCGGGGGAGATGGTGCGGTACTCGTCGGGGTTCACCAGCACGATCTCGCCGGGACCCAGCTCGTACTCGTCGCGGAAGCCCAGCTTGTGGTAGGCGAACGACTCGAACGAGATGCAGAAGCCGTCGTCGCTCTTGCCGATGAGCACGGGCAGCCGGCCCACCTTGTCGCGCGCGGCGATGATCTGGCCGTCCTGGGTGATGATGAGCAGCGTGAGCGACCCGTCGATGGATTCCTGCGCGTGCTTGATGCCCGAGACGAAGTCGTCCTTCTGGTTGATGAGCGCGGCGACGAGCTCCGTGGTGTTCACCTTGCCCGAGCTCATGGCCATGAACTGGCGGCCGCCGCTTGCGAAGTTCTCTTCCACCAGCTCCTCGGCGTTGTTGATGGCGCCCACGGTGGTGATGCCGAACGTGCCCAGATGCGAGCGCACGAGCAGCGGCTGCGGGTCGGTGTCGCTGATGCAGCCGATGCCGCTGCATCCATGGAAGCCTTGCAGGTCGTCTTCGAAGCGCGTGCGGAACGGCGTGTTCTCGATCGAGTGGATCTCGCGCTGGAAGCAGCCTTCCTCGGCGTCGTGGAAGATCATGCCTGCGCATTTCGTTCCCAGGTGGGAGTGGTAGTCCACGCCGAAGAACACGTCCAGCACCACGTCTTGATGCGCTGCCGCTCCGAAGAATCCGCCCATTGCTCGCCTTTCGTCTTGCCTGCCGTGCCACGAAAGTACCAGTATAAGGCTCTCGGTGCCACGTTGCACCAAGTCCCGTCGCTGATTCGCGCATTTTGCACGAGACCTGCGTTATTCCGCGCACGAGCCGTTCGCGACCAGATCGATCGAGTGCAGCGGCTTGTACGTTGCGCCTTCGTGATCGAGCGCGCTCTTGAGCAACGTGATTGTGCGAGCCTCGTCGTCTCGGGGAAAAGCGAGAGAGGGTAAGCCGACCTTCGGGATGCGCGCCCGGCGGGCCAGGGTCACGTGGGGCTTGAACGGCTTGGGGTCGAAGCGGATGCTCCGTGCGGCGAGCTCTGCGCGGAGCTTGGCGGCCAGCTCCATGAGCTTGGGCCGAGGTGCGATGCCTAGCCACAACGTCGCATCGCTTGCGCGGCCGAACTTCCCCAGGCCGTCGCTTCGCACGGGCACGGGTCCGACACCCTTGCAGGCAGCATCCATCGCCTCGATTGCTGCTGCTACGCCGGCTTCGTCGGTTTCGCCGATGAAGGCGAGCGTGAGATGGTGGTTCTCCCGGGGCGGGAAGCGTCCTTCGATCATGCCGCTCAGCTGGCGCGCGAGCTCGGCCGTGTCGGACGCGAACATCTCGGGCAGCTCCAGCGCGATGAAGATTCTCATGACAGCCTCCTGATGCTCGGATCGAACGAGCTTTACGGTGCGGCCTCCTAGATGAGGATGCCGTTGCAGTGGTCGATCTCGTGCTGGATGATCTGCGCGGTCCATCCGGTGAACGTGCGCGTTCTGACGCGGAAGCCCTCGTCTTCGAAGCGAACCTTGATGGTGCGGTAGCGTGTCGTCATGCGGCGTCCGGTCAGCGACAGACAGCCTTCTTCGGCCTCGTAGGCCCCAGCGCTGCTGAGCAGTTCAGGGTTGAACATGATGCGACTCGTCCCCGCATCGTCGAAGACGATGATGCGCTTGTGCACGCCGATCATGTTCGCCGCCATGCCGACGCATTCCCGGCTATGCGCTGCGAGCGTGTCCGCCAGGTCTTGGGCTGTTTGGGCGTCCTCGATCGTGGCTGGCAAGGACGGCTGCGCGAGGAATGCCTGGTTGGTCATGATGGGCTGGATCATAGGTGCGAACGCCCCCTTTCATGGTGCGGGTTGTGGAGCATCGTAGCGCCGTGACACGGGAAGGGGAAGCCCCATCTTTTCCGGGGCGGTCCCAAGCGGGCTGAGAGCGGACGGGTTCTCGTTGCCTGCAGGGCCCGCTGCCCATGCTGCGCATCATCGGAGCAAGCAGCCCGTCGGCGCGCAACGGCTCGGCTTAGCCCGGACGACCCTGACGGCGCGGTGTCCGAATGGCGACGAGGCGGCTACGATGCCGCCGAGAAGGCGACGGAGCGGCGCATCGATTGTACAGTGGATCGATGACGAGAACCGCCCCTTACGGCGGCTTCTTCCCAATGATGCGCCGTCGGAAGGATTGTACTATGAAGGGAAACCAGAAGCTCATCGACACGTTGAACGACCTGCTTGCCGGCGAGTTGACCGCGATCAACCAGTACATGGTCCATGCGGAAATGTGCGAGGATTGGGGCTACGACCGCTTGAGCGGGAACTTCAAAACGCGTTCGATAACCGAGATGAAGCATGCCGAGCGGCTGATCGAGCGCATCCTGTTCCTTGAGGGCACGCCCATCGTGTCCAACCTCAACGACATCCGCATCGGCGCCGAGGTTCCCCAGCAGGTCGACAACGACCACGCGCTGGAAATCGACACGGTGAGGGACTACAACGAGGCCATCGTGCTGGCCGGCGAGGTGCTGGATTACGCCACGCGCGACGTGCTGATGAACATCCTCGAGGACGAGGACCGTCATGTCGACGAGTTGGAGGACCTGCAGGACCAGATCGAGCAGATGTCGCTGCAGATATTCCTGTCCACCCAGAACTAAGCGCCGTTGCGGCGATGCCGCTATAGCTTCCAAGGGCCGCATGCCGTACTGGCTGCGGCCCTTGTCGTCGAGTGGGGCGGTTCGCATAACGGGCGAGGATCGCGCGACCCCGTTCGAGTCGGCTATTGTGCGGTTGCCGACGGCTTCAGAAGCGGCGTGAGCTCGCCCTGCGCGAGGATGGTGATCGCCCGCGTCGCGCGCGAGACGGTGGTGTACAGGCGGCGGCGGGTGAGGGGGTCGTCGGGGAACACGCGTTTGGAAGCGTCCGGGACGATGACCCGGTCGAATTCGAGGCCCTTCGCCAGCTTGAGCGTGATGAGGATCAGGCCGCTTTGCGGAAGGACGGCAGTGTCGTCGACGAGGGCGGGCGCTTCATCGCCAAGCAGCTTCTGCAAGCGCTTGGCCTCGTGCTTCCATGGCACGATGACGGCAGTGAGCCCCTCGCCGCCGCGTGCGTCTTCAACGGCCTGCCGCAGCGCGGCTTCGTAGACCGTCTCGTCGGGGCATTCCGCAATGGTCGGCGGCGCGTCCGCGCGCTGGATGGACGAGATGCTCAGGCGCTCCTCGTCGTCCAACAGGCTGGCGAACAACTCGGTGATTTCAGGCGTCGAGCGGTAGCTCGTCATGAGCCGGCATTCCTCGACGGGGCCGTGCGAGGCGGAGAAGACGGCGCGCACCTCGTCGAAGGAGGCGGTGCGCGGCGCGATAGCCTGGTTCGGATCGCCCAGCAACAGGAAGTGCGCGCGCCTGAAATAGCGCGCCAGCACGGCCAGTTGGGCGGCGGTGTAGTCCTGCACCTCGTCGATCATCACGTACTTCGCATCCGGATTGCCCATCCCCGTGAGCGCCATCTTGAGGTAGAGCCATTCGAGGGAGGAGAGGCCTTCCGTGCCGAGCAGCCGCATGCCGATGCGGTCGATGCGCAGCCAGTCGTTGCGCTCCACGGCGGCGAAGGCATCCGCGTAACGGTCGTGCAGGTAGCGCAGCGCGAGCGCGCGCTCCTCCTGCTCGTCCTGCGGGTCGACGGTTTCGTGGAAGATGCGCAGCTGCTCGTCCAAGTCGAGGGCGGATACCTCGTCCTGGACGGCCTCGGTGCCGGCCATCTGCTTGAGGCGGCTTTCCAAGCGCGCGTGCAGTTCCTCGCGCATGAGCGTGATGCGATGCGGGCCTGCGGGGATGCGCTGGAGCTTCACCGCCAGCTTGCGTATCTGGTCTGCTGCGAGCAGGCGCGTGCCGTGGATGCGGACGTCCTTGAAGTCGTTCGGATCGAATTCGAACGAGGCCGCGGCCTGGTCGATGCGCTCGAGGGCTTCGAGCGGGACGTCGGCGTCGCCGGTTCCCCGATCGGGCGGCAGCAGCGGGGCGGCGAACTCGTCCCATGTGAGGCTTTCCGGGTTGCGCTCGCCCAAATCGGGCAGGACGCCCGCGATGTAGTCCCGGAAGACGGGGTTGGGCGTGATGAGGAGCACTTCGCGCGCATCCAGGCTGCCGCGGTTCTGGTAGAACAGGTAGGCGATGCGCTGCAGCAGCACGCTGGTTTTGCCGCTGCCGGCGATGCCGCTCACCAGCAGCGTCGGCACGTCTTCATGGCGCACGACCAGGTTCTGCTCCTTTTGGATGGTGGCCGTGATGGCCTGCATCTGCGCCGTTCGCTGCTTCGAAAGCGATGCGAGCAAAAGCGAGTCCTGGATGGCCACGTCGGTGTCGAAGTAGGCGTTCAGGCGGTCTTCCTCGATGTCGAACTGGCGGCGCAGCTTCAGGTCGACATCGATGGTGCGTCCGTCGGCCTGGTAGGACGTGGGGCCGTTCGCCTGGTTGTAGTAGACCTCGGCCACGGGGGAGCGCCAGTCCACGATAAGGCGGCGGTACGACTCGTCCGAGATGCCGGCTGTGCCGATGTAGAGCTCTTTGGGTTCTTGGCCGGCCTTGAACTGCAGGGCCACCTTCGCGAAGTAGGGCTGTCTGAGCAGCAGCTGGATGTTCGCAAGCTGTTCGGCGTCCGCATCCTGCGCCAGGTTGTACGCGTCGATCACCCGGTTCATGGCCGCGAAGTCCGCGTAGGTTTCCATGGCGTCGGCGTAGGTGGCGAAGTTGGGCGCGAGCTCTTCGGACATGGAGCGCTTGTCGGCCGCGGCGGATGCGCGGGTCTGCTCCATCTTGCGGACCAGATTGCGCGCCATGTCCTGGAGCGTGCCGTAGGTTTCGGAGAGGTGCCGCTGCTCTTGGTGGAAGACGGGGTCTTCGGGCTGGCCGGCGGAAGGGGCCGCCGATTCGGCTCCGTCCGGCCCGCGCCCCGGTTCGCATCCGCTGCGCTGCTCGGCTTCTTCGGGGCCTTCCGCCCCTTCGGATTCCCTTGCGGCTGTTTCGAGCCTGTTCGCGATCCATGCGCGCAGGTGGCGATGCATGGCTGCGAACGCCTCTTCGGTGTCTTGATGGGCGAACGCGATCCCGAAGGGGCGCTCGAGCATTTTGAGGAGGAATCCCTGGTCGGCCATGAGCCGAACGCTTTCCGGATAAACGAGCTCGAAGGCGAAGCAGGCGAAGCCGACGGCGAAGTCGGCCGGGAACGAGCGCTCGTTCCTCAAAAGGCAGCGGTGGGCGTAGAACCCCTCGAGCGCGGCGGGGGAGACGGGGCTTGCGCGGAATTCGTCGTCGGTGGCGCCGAACAGGTCGAACGGGGTGCTGGTGGAGGTGGTGCGCAGGATGTCGACCTTGTCGGCATCGCGCACGATGTCGCAGAACAGCCGCGTGCGCCCGTCGAGGCCGGCGGGCAGCCGGTAGGCGCTGTGAAGCTCGATGGCGGCGCGGATGGGTGCGTCTTCTGAGGGGTCGTTCGCGTAATCGCGCATGCGCGGCGCGCCGGACGGCGTCGCCTCGTCGAACAGGATGCGGGCGCTCAGCGCGGCATGGTCGGTGGATCGGGCATCGGCGAACGTGTTCCAGCGGCGGATCTGCTCGAACCGTCCGATGTCGTGCAGCAGGCCGCAGAGCCATGCCACGTCGACGTCGGCGGCGGGCAGGGGAATGCTCGTCGCGATCCGCTCGCAGAGCTCGGCCACGCGCAGGGAGTGCTGCACCTTGAGGGCGATTTTGGGATTTGTGGCATCGTAGGATGCCGTGTAGTCGGTAAACGCCGCAAGCGCCTGCGCGCGGTCAACGTGCATGGGTTCCTCCTGGTTGCGAATCGCCGCCACGCGCTATATCAGCTTGCCCTTGCAGTGGTCGATGCCGTGCTGGATGATCTGCGCCGTCCAGCCAGCGTAGTCCTTCTTGCGGGGCACGAGTGCGCCGTCGACCAGCTCGTCGCAAGCCACTTTGATACGGTCGAAGCGGGTTACCTTGGAATCGATCTCCAGCGAAAGGCAGCCCTCCTCGGCTTTGAATGCGCCGAGCGCCAGCAGGATCCGCGGGTTGTAGATGACGTGGGGCTGGTCGTTCTCGTCCCGGTAGGCGACGATGCATTTCGTAACGCCGATCTGGTTGGCGGCCAGGCATGCGGCGTTGTCGAGCGAGGTCAGCGTGTCGAGCAGGTCCTGCGCTGCCGGCGCGTCCTCGGCCGTGGCCTTCTCGCAAGACTGCGAGAGGATCGCTTCGTCTTTCACGAGCTCTTTGATCATAATTTGCTTCTCCCGTGTTCGGTCAATGGGAATAATGCAGTCCATGATACCCCAAGGAGCGGGATTGCGGTTTTTCACGACGCGTAATGATCACGAGCGTGCGTCGACGATGTGCAGCCTACACGGACCTGCTTCCATGGCGCAAACTGGGGACCGATCTGCAGGATGCACATTTCGAGCGCGCCTGCATGGCCGTAGAAGCACATCGGGGAGACGAGATCGTTTTCCGAGGCGGGGATGTAACCGAGTTTGACGCCCTGAGCGTAAAGCGCGATGGCGTTCGGATCGTAAGGGTTGTCGGACTCGGGCTCCATTCGCAATCTTTGGCCCGGCTTCAGCTGGTCGAGGGCGAGCGCTCTGTTCCAGTGTTGGAATCCAGCGATGAAGTAGGTGGCGAGGTGGTGCGACGGCTCGTACATGGCGGCTCCATAGGTACAGGATAGTCGCATGCACTGACTTGGGTGTCCTGTTTGTAGTACAAGCGAATTGGCGATGAGAAGTAGCGCTTCGCGAACGGTGGGCGCCATGCTGGAAAGGGGAAACGTTATGCCGCGAACGGAAGCCAGAAGCTCAAACTGCTCTCCATCATGCGAATGCTCCAAGACGAGACGGATGCCGAGCGGTCTGATCATGTGCGAGATCATTGAGCGCCTGAACGTTCGGGCATCGAGGCGGAGCGCAAAAGTGTGCACCGCGACATCGAGGTGCTGCGCGAGTTCGGCTTCGACATCACCGTCAACGCAGTCCCGTGCAATATGCTATCGGATGCCGTGCTTTTGGCTTGTCGGAACTGATGTTGATGGCGAACGCCGTGGAATTGAGCCGTTTCTTGATGTGCTACCAATGCAACGCGCTCGTGAGCAACATCAAGCTGCTGGCGTGTGCGGGGAGCGCGGTCTGCCCGAGTTCTCCCCGTACGCCTCCAGCGGCATCGATCTAACCCGCCTACATCGCGAGAAGACCGGGGATGAAGGGGTATCGCGGCCATTCCGCGTTCATGGCGCACCTCACACGGCTTCTGGGCATCCTTGGGCCGAAGACGCTCGAACTTCTGCACCGCATACAGGTGGCAAATAACTTCGGCTTGCTGACGATCTCTTTCGCCAGTTCATGCTGGACGAGCTGGGGAGCCTTCGAGCAGGCGAAGACCGCGGTGGAGCGCCTGGAAACCCAGCTGGAGGCGCGCCGCTGCGAAGCGGATCGTCTGGGCAGGCGCTCTGTGCGGCCGAGGCCGAGAGCGAGGCGGCGAACCAATTGCTGGGTCAGGCGCAGGCAGCCCTGAACGATGCGGGCGGTTTCGACTTCGACGCGGCCAAGGCGCCGTATCTCGAATACGAGCGTCAGCTGTGCACTGTGCGGGACAACCGCGCGGCTATTGACGAAGACCTTGCCGTCGTGGGGCTCTCCGCCGTTCCCGACACCCTCGAAGAGCGGGGTGAGTTCGTGCGCCGCGTGGAACGCGATGCCCAGAAAGAGGAGCGCGTCCAGCGTGAAGGCAAGGATGCCGCTTACGTGCAGTAAACAGTAGTTTTAGCGCTAAAGAGAAGGTGACTGGCAGAAACAATGCTAGATTCGTCCGGCTCTTAGGCTGGCGATTGTCTCATTAATTGATTCCTTGCATAATCCGAAACGTCTGACTGCGTCGATATGGATCTCTACAGCACGTTTGCCGACTCCGTTCTCATAGTGTGGTAGACCCAGACACCAAACAAAAAACTCTTCTTCCGTCAATTCGGAAAAATCTTTTTTGAATAATTGCTGAAAAGTTGAATTATCTTTCATTGGATAGCGAACAGTGTCGTCAATTTTGATTGAGACGAGATTGAGATAGCAACGCAGAATCCATTTCTTAATGTTCTTTCTTGCCGGTGAGTTTTTGCTCAATTGATCGATGTAGCTATTGAATACGGCCTGAGCGAATAGAAGCTCAAATAGCTTTCTTCTTGCCGTCAGGCGATAAGAACCAAAATGAAGCCCCGTGTTCCTGATGATTTGCATCTCTATAGTGCCATAGCCGCGGATATAACGACGGAAAGAACCAAAACTGCTTATGCTGCTCCTGATTAGTGTAAGTCCGCTTCTTTTAAGGCGGAGAACAACTCTTGAAGCCAAATATCTTGCTGTAACTATATGGGTATGTTCGTTTCTGCTAAGAAAATTTCCGTCCTCCATATAGACAAGAATTTGCAATTTTCGATTGTCTTCGTCGTCAAATGAGCAACTCGCTGGATCGCCGCCCAGCTCTTCTAGTTCTCCGATAATGAGCGATATCGGCTTAGTTGAAAAATGTCGCCTGGAAGTGGTTGCCGCTAAGGCAATAACGAGTATCAGGAAGATAATCTGGGAAATAACAGATTCCTTAACAAATGGAGTTGCTGAAATGAAAAGGATGAGATAGAAAAACGCACCATTAAATTCAAGTATTAGGCGGTATGAAAAATCAAGGCACTTATATCTGAATGAAAATAGGTGCACCAGCATCGTGTCGCTGCTGAATACTTCGAAAATCAAAAAGAATACAATCAAGGATCCAAAAACGATCGCATAAAAACCAATGTAATTAAAATACGCAACAATTAAGCAATACGAATACACCAGTGCGACTCTTTGTCCGGGTTCCATTTTTTGGCCGCTAATCGCAGAAAAGAACAAAGCAACCGCAAAGATCAACAGCTCGTTTCCGTTAATTGATTGTTGTATCAGTTCTGGCATGGCTTTCCTTCAGATATCAGGTATTTCAATCAGCGAGAGTTCGATAGCAATTTGCAGTGTTTTCTAGTTTGACGTTTCCTTTTACATATTTGCTAATCCCCCCTTTAATGCTGCGGTTCTCAAGCATCGAGCGAATCGCTTCTTGATCGCTCTCACTCGGCAGTTTCGCGGAGTAGCTCCGTCCAGGACACTTAGGCGTTGCCCTTCTCGTAACCCCGTCCGCTCCATTCGGCGGCGAATGCCGCCGCGTTCTTCTTACGTTGTATGTTGTCCATCGGCATAGTCCTCGTGATGGTCGTACCTGTATTGTCCTTGGCTACATTATATGTGTCATAATGCGCTTTTCGTTTGCGCCCTGTTTATCGATGGCTTCATTTATCTGCTTTCCGATCTGCAATTTCTTGACTGATGCATTTGCGACGTCGCACGCGTCGTCAATTCGTGCATTTTCGGGCGAAGACGAGCACTCCTGGCGTCATACTTGTGGGTTGAGGGATTCATGGGGGATTTTCAGCACATTATAGTGCTGATGATTTGACGCGAACACAGGGCTACTTAATTGACCTGCGGTTTTGCTCGTCAAATGTTCGTTAAACAAGCTTTTCTGTCAAAAAGAAATCCAGTGGCTTTCAGGTTCGCCAGGTGAAAAATCAAGCCAACCGAAGCCACTGGATGAAAAATCAGGCTACGAAATGAACCTTACAATAATGTGCGGAATCACTCCCACTCGGTGGTTATAGTTTTGCCGTCTCGTCACTCCAGTTGCACCCAGTTTTCGGCGGCATCTCGAAGTGAGTGCCGCTGAATGACGCGACGTCGCGTTTCATCGGCTTCGGGGACAAAAGCTGGGACAACTTCAAAAACCATTTTCAAACTCAGAGTATTGAGTTTTTATTTTTGTCCCAAGGGGCACGGAGAGCCGCCTTTGGAGGCTCGATATCGCCGAAAAACGCCCGTTTTGAAACTCAACCGCCTTTGAGCCTGCAAACCACCAGCTTCAACAGTAAGTGAGTCGACGCGGGTGGCTTACGAGCCGTTCACAAAACCGCAGGCCACAGGTCTTTGTCAACGATAAGCAAAGTGGATAGTCTCAGGTGGCTTGCCCATGAGTTGGCGTAAGCCTGTTTAGCAAAAGGCTAATCGGACACGACAGGCCGCCCGCATGGCGACGGCGTTTCCCGTGCGGGCACAAACAGCCCTGCGTGCCCTGTCGCGCGATATCCCAATGCGACGTTCAGAACCCTACCCGCCAAGCAGCCACCTCGCGAAATTCAGCACGAGCACGCCCTCCCGGGTATGGGGCTCATGCCTCGTGCGAGTGATGAGAATCTTCGGGAATGCATCCCCGATGGATAGAATCGGCGCAATCTCCCTCTCGAGCGTCGAATCGGCGCCGATATCGTCGCTCACATACACTTTCCTTCCCGGTTTCGAAACTTGGAAGGCAGTATGCGCAAGGATGCGTCGAGGTGCGATCCCAGTCGTACCATGCCAGCAGAGATGTCGAGGCACATTCGTTCATGCTGCAATGCGGGCATCGGAGATGAAAAACAGCCCGTCGGGTAGTCATGGGCGTGCGGGAGCCCGCATCAGTAACCTGCCTCCTCGGTTGTCCCTTCTTTGCATGGTCGTCTACATAAAGGAGGAACCAGCCATGCAGATCAGCATGCTTGCCCTTCTTGGGTCACGGACCGGGGAGGCGAGGGCCTCCGTCGGGACCGCCCCGAGCAACCGGCATATCCAAGGAATGACAAGGCTCGATCGCTGTGCTGGTCAGGATGCCGAAGCGGGCCGTCCGCCAATCGGAATGCGGGTCAGGATGCTGCAACGTGATTCCAGCTGCAGGATACGGCTCCTTTGCGGTTGCCGCAAAACCTGCTGGCAACATTCTTACTATCCGAATGATGTACGCATCCCTTGGGATCGTTTCGCCTGACCAGGGCCATCTTCAGCGCCTCATCGGCCAGCTCGGCAGGCGCCTCTTCCACGCGTAATAGCCCTGGCGGGTCACCTATGCAACCAAAGATACAAAAGGAATCGAAGAGGATTGCCCTTTCCGATGGTCGATTCTTGACAGGCAAACTCAAGCCTCGTTAATATTACATGGTTTGCCAGACCGAATTAACAAAGGAGGGGTGTCGTGGTTGGTCTTTTCCGCACGTGGATGAGCGCCTAGAAAGCGGCGCTGTTGTGGCGTCGCGCTGTTTTTCTGCACGCCATTTCACGATTGGACATAACCATGATATTTGAAACCTCTCGGGGCAGGTCTGTTCTGCTGTGCCATTCATGGCAATTCAAGCTTTGTTTCGTATGGGGCGGGGAGCTCGTTTCGACATTGACGAGTTCGATTCTCCAAATGGGTCTTATTTGGCATCTCGCCCTCACGACAGGGTCGTCTTCTCTCCTCTCCTTAGCATCGCTGGCAGGCTTTCTGCCGATTGCTTTGTTCGGAATCCTTGCGGGCGCCGTTGTCGACAGACTGCCTTTGAAACGTGTCCTCATCGGCGCCGACCTCTTCATTGCCGCGGTGGGTGCCGCCTTGGCGATTGCCTCGTTGGCCGGCAGCTTACCTGCATGGCTAATTCTCATCGCCCTGTTTCTCCGTGCAGTTGGTACTTCGTTCTACACGCCAGCCTCCCAATCTCTCACGCCCCATCTCGCCCCGCCAGAGCATCTCGTTCGCCTATCGGGGGTGACTCAGGCGATTCAGTCCGGCGGATACATTCTTGGCGCCGCGCTTGCAGCAGTGATTTATCCCGTGGCGGGCATTACCGCTATGATTGTCCTCGACGTGCTGGGAGCGCTTTTCGCTTCTTTAGCCGTCCTCGCCGCACAGATAGACGCAGGGGGCCTCGATGAAGCCGACCGCAGCTTGTCCTTTTCCAATAAGGTTCGAGAGCTCTTCTCTGAGATTTCGGACGGCTACAAGCTGATTAGGGAGTACAGGGGGCTGTTCGCCCTTCTTTGGTGCGGGTTCGTCTTCGCTTTCGCGTTCTCTCCGCTCGCGGCATTGTTCCCAATAATGACCTTGGGGCATTTTGGCGGTAGCACGGGGGATGCCGCTTTGGTGGAAATCCTTTTTTCTGCAGGCATGCTGGCTGGGTCCGGCATCTTGGCGGTTACGGGAGGGTTCCGCAATAGGTCGTTCACCATGGTCGCCGCGATTGCCGGCTTCGGCATTGCCGCAATCGTATCCGGATCGCTCGGCCCGTCATTGTTCGCTGCTTTCCTGCCGGTGAGCTTTCTTATGGGCGCATGCTCCCCGTTGTACGCGGGAACCCAGACTGCCCTTATGCAGGAGCAGATACCTCCTGAGTACCTAGGCCGCGTTTTCGGCCTCTACGGAACCATCATGGCGTGGGCCATGCCCATGGGCCTCGCAGCCCCCTCCGTTTTTGCGGATCTGCTTGGAGCTCCGTTATGGTTCGTCGGCTCTGGAGCGACCATGGTACTGCTTGCGATGGCTATGCTGCTTGCTCCGAGCGTCCGAAACGCGGGGAAAAGAGATACCGGGCAGATTCAATAGCCCAAGTATTCGAAAAAAAGAGGCAGCAGCCATCGGTTCAAGCGTCAGCCTTCAAGCCCTTGCGACGACGAGGTATTGCACCGACATTCCGCATCGCGCTCCTTATTCGTCGCCAACTATCATTTTCGGATTTGCCGGCTTGCGCAAGGTCAAAACGCTCGCGCCGGCAATTGGGCAAAGGCGAAAAATCGACGTGAGCAATCTTTTTTGGCATGGCTGCGCTTCCAGTAAAACGCTAATACACAAAAGGCGGTTCAACCTATGGAACTCATAGTCAAAGCTAAAGACATCTTTTTGGAATATGCCGGCCGCGATATCCTAGATATCGAAGAGTTGGAAATCTACTCCTACGATCGCATCGGCTTGGTGGGAGACAATGGCGCAGGCAAAACCAGCCTGCTTAAAATTCTGAGCGGCAATCTTACCATTGCGGACGCCGACGTCAGGCGTTTCGGCAGCATTGCCCTCATCGGCCAACTCGATGAACTCGACCTTGATGCGGCTCAGGGCAGTGGTGAGATGCTCTCCCGTCTCAACGTCGCCGGAGTGGCGCAGGAGACGATGAGCGGCGGAGAGGAGACACGCGCCAAGATTGCCTCTGCGCTCTCCCAGCAGGCAAGCGCGATCTTTGCTGATGAGCCTACGAGCCACCTCGACCAAGACGGCATCAGTCTTCTCGTCGGACAACTCAAGGCATTTGATGGAGCCCTGCTCATTGTGAGCCATGACCGTTATTTTCTCGATCAGGTAGTGGACAAGATCTGGGAGCTCAAAGACGGCGGTATTTCCGAATTCTGGGGTGACTACTCCGACTATCTGCGACAGAAAGAAGAAGAGCGCAAAGTTCAGGCGGCTCGATACGAAGAGGCGATGCGCGAGCGCGAGCGCCTTGAAGCCGCCATCGAAAAACAACGGAAAAAAGCACGGCAGGTCGACGCCAAGCGGAAGGCTGCGAAAAAAAGCAACGAGTATGCAGGTCGATTGGGGCATCAGAAAGCAACCGGCACCAAACAGAAGAGGATGTACCAGGCGGCTAAGGACATGGAGAAGCGCCTCGAAGCGCTCGAAGGGATTGAGGCCCCAGATAGCATTCGCGCCGTGCGGTTCCGCCAGAGCAAGGCCCTGGAACTGCATAGTAAATTTCCCATCTCGGCAGACGATTTCAGCTTGAGCTTCGGCAACTGCATGCTCTATGACCACGCGAAATTCGAGATACCGCTCGGTGCCAAAGTGGCCATCACCGGTGGCAACGGTACAGGAAAGACCAGCCTGCTGAAGGCAATCGCTCGACGCGCCGACGGTATCAACATCTCTCCCAAGGCAGAGATCGGTTACTTCGAGCAAACAGGCTACAAGTTCGACGCCCGTCAGTCTGCGATCTCGTTCATGCAGGATGGTTGCGAGTACAGCATGACCGAAATTCGAGGCATCCTCGCCTCTATGGGAATCGGACCGCGCGACCTGACAAAGGACGTTGGCGTTCTCTCGGGAGGCGAAGTCATCAAGCTGCTACTCGCGAAGATGCTGCTGGGCAGATACAACATCTTGCTCATGGACGAGCCTGGAAATTACCTGGACATCAAGAGCGCCGAAGCCCTCGAGCAGATGATGAGCGCCTATGCCGGAACGATAGTGTTCGTCTCCCACGATAAGAGGCTGGTCGAGAACGTCGCAGACATTGTCTACGAAATAAAGGACACCAAGCTAGTCAAAATCTTTCAGCGCGAATAGCCCTAAATGAGCAAGAAATAATCCCCGAACGGAGACAAGTGTTAGCGCCGGGCGAATCTAGCCACTGTCCAGCCGAATCAAACTAGCCAACCGCAGCCGAATCAAAATCGCCGTTACACCAGCGCGGTTGTGGTCTTGCGTTGTCTCTACTTCACGCCCTTTATCACCGACGCAACCGCCTCGACCGAGAACACCTCGCACTCCCGCCCGCGGTAGGACGGGCCCTTCATCATGAAGACCGAGGCCCGGTCGAACAGCCTGTCGAGGGCGCACAGAAGCGCGTCGTCGCCGGTGAAGAAGTCGCCCCACTGGTTCGTGGGCGTGTTGCTGGTGAGGATGAGCGTGTTCGGCCCCTCCTTCTCGTAGCGGCGGTCGACGATGTCGAAGAACAGGTTGGTGCACTCGCTGTCCAGCCTGCGCCTGCCCACCTCGTCGATGATGAGGCAGGAGGGCTTCACCATAAAGTTGACCACCGACTCGGCCCTGTTCTCCGCGATCGCCTTCTCCAGCTTGGCCTTGAGCTCGGTCGCCTTCAGGTAGTAGGTCTTGTACCCCAGCTCGCAGCACTTGTTGCCGTAGGCCTGGGCGAGGTGGGTCTTGCCGATGCCCTCCGGCCCGATGAACGCGATGTTCTTGCGCGCGTGCAGGTTCGACAGGGACGGCAGCTGCCTGAGCGCCCTGTCGTCCCTGCCCTTTATCCTCGAGAAGTCGAAGCCCTCGAAGGTCTTGGGGGCCTTCTGGGGGATGCGGCTGAGCCTCAGCAGGGTCTGGATCACGCTGTCGTGGTGCTTCTGCTCGAGGTATTCGAACGCGCCTGCGATCGCCTGGAGCTCGGCGGTGCCGAGGCTGAGCGCCTCCGCGAGGGCCGCGACCTCCTCGGGCTCGAACCTCACCTTGAAGGAGGCCGCGCTCTCGCTGATGCCCTTGAACAGCGCCCCGGCGCTCACGGTGTCGCCGCCCACGGCTACAGCCTCCCCTCGAAGTCGAACTTCTCGAAGCCGCTCCTGGCCCTCGGCGGCTCGAGCTGCCTCACCGTGGTGGTGACAGGGGTGCTCGGCAGCTCCGCGGGCTGGCCGTCGGCGTACTGGCCCTCGCAGAAGCTGTCCCTGCGGCCCCACGTGACGCGGTGGGCGGCGAGCTCGCGGGAGAGATCGTCGCTGTAGATGTGCAGGAGCCCGCCGTCGCGGTTGACCCGGCAGAAGCTGCCCGTGTACCAGTACGGGACGCCGAAGCGCCTGCCCTCGTAGCTGACGAAGCCGTCGAAGGTGATCTTTCGCCTCGGGCACAGGTACAGCGCCAGCTCGTCGTCCAAGACGACGGCGCCGGCGGCGGGCAGGCACCTCGCCGCGTGCTCGTCGGCGGGGACGCAGCCGAGCGCCCTGCGGTAGCGCGACGACTGCTCGGCGCACCAGGCGAGCGCCTCGGCGTTGAGCTGGGTGATGTCGGTGAACGCGCGCCCTGCGAGGAAGTTGTCCTTCACGAAGCGCACGAGCCGCTCGACCTTGCCCTTGGTGAAGGGGTGGCGCGGCTTGCACAGCCTCGTCTTGAAGCCGACGCACGCCATGAAGGCGGCGTAGTCGAGCTGCCAGACGGGGTGCCCCTCCATGTCCCTGCAGGTCACGACGCTCTTCATGTTGTCCGTGAGGACGTGCTCGGGCACGCCCATCACGGCGAAGGCGTGGACCATGCCGATGAAGAGGCTCTCCTGCCTGGCGTTGGGGAAGAACTCGATGTAGCAGGTGCCGCAGTGGTGGCACACCATGCAGAAGCACGCGATCCTGTAGGTCTCGCCGGCCCAGTCCTCCACGTTCACGAAGCCCCAGTCCATCTGGTAGGCCTCGCCGGGCCCGGTCTGGAAGCGCTGGCCGCGGCTGCCCTGCGGGGAGACGGCCCTGCGCTTCGCGGGGACGAGGTGCCTGTGCGCCTTGATGTAGTCCTTCACGGCGCTCACGCCGCCGGAGTAGCCCTCCTGGCGGATGCGGTCCAGGCAGACCGCCGAGTTGGTGACCCCCTTCGCGAGCAGGGCGTCGACGGTCTCCTCGTAGCCCGTCATGACGGTGACAGCGGCCTTCTGGCCGGTTCTGCCGTGCGGGGCCGCCCTGAAGCCCTTGCTCTTGAGGGTCCTGGCCTTGGACCTGCTCAACCCGGTCCTCCTCTGGAACTCGGCGAGGTTGACGCAGGCCAAGTCGAGCTCGCCGCCGGCGTCCTCTGCCATGCCCTTGAGGGCCTTGTCTATAATCTCTTGCAGGTCACTGCGCTCGTTGATTCTGTTGTCCATAGTCCTCCTAGCACTGGTGTAACGGCAGATTCAGTGTAGGGAGGAAGCGGCGCAGTGGCCGATTTGATGCGGCTGGAATTGGCTGAATTAGTTCGGCTGCGAGTGGCTAGATTCGCCCGGCGCTAACACAAGGGAGTAAAACGGCAAAGAAAGAGCCTCCGTCCCAACGCAGGGAACGGAGGCTCTTTAATCGCTTTTACTCATCTCCGTCGCTGGTGGCTTTGTCATGACTCTCGTACGAAACGAAACTCAGCGGCATAGTGCGGCACTCAAAATCGCAGGTCAGAACCCTGTCGTCCTACTCCCACTCAATGGTCGCGGGCGGTTTGCTCGTGATGTCGTACGCTACGCGGTTCACTCCCGGCACTTCGGCCACGATGCGGCTCGAAATTACGTCCAGCAGCATGTGGGGCAGCTTGGCCCAATCCGCCGTCATCGCGTCCGAGCTCTCCACGGCGCGCACCACGATGGGGTAGCCGTACGTGCGCTCGTCGCCCATCACGCCCACGCTCTTGATGTCGGGCAGCACGGCGAAGTACTGCCACACGCTGCCTTCGCCATCGCGGTCGCCGGTGCGGTCGTACACGTGCAGGTTGTACTTGTCTATCTCCTCGCGCACGATGGCGTCGGCGTTCTTCAGAATCTCCAGCTTCTCGCGCGTCACCGTGCCGATGATGCGGATGGCCAGGCCCGGCCCCGGAAACGGCTGGCGGTGCACGATGTGCTCGGGCAGCCCCAGCGCCGTGCCCAGCTTGCGCACCTCGTCCTTGAAGAAGTGGTCGAGCGGCTCGATCAGGTCGAAGTGCACGCCTTCGGGGAAGGGGATCAGGTTGTGGTGGCTCTTGATGGTGCTCGCCTTGCCGCCGGTCTTGCGGGCGCCGCTCTCGATGATGTCGGGGTAGATGGTGCCCTGCGCCAAAAACCGCACACCGTCGAGCTTCTGCGCCTCGTCGAAGAACACCTTCCAGAACTCGGTGCCGATGATGCGGCGCTTCTCCTCCGGTTCGGTGACGTCGGCCAGCAGCGCGGCGTAGCGGTCCTCGGCGTGCACGTGCACGAAGTCCACGTCGAACTGCTTCGTGAACACCTCCTCCACCTCTTCGGGCTCGTTCTTGCGCAGCAGCCCGTGGTTCACGAACACGCAGGTCAACTGCCTCCCGATGGCCTTGGCGCACAGCGCGGCCACCACGGAGGAGTCCACGCCGCCGGACAGGCCCAGGATCACGCGCGCATCTCCCACCTGCTCGCGGATGGCCGCCACGGCGTCGTCGATGATGGACCCCATCTTCCAGGTGGGCTCGAGCCCGCAGATGCCGAACAGGAAGTTGCGCAGCAGCTTGTCGCCGCAGAACGTGTGCTCCACCTCGGGATGGAACTGCGTCGCGTACAGCTTCCGTTCGACGCATTCCATAGAAGCCACGGGGCACGTGTCGGTGGTGGCCGTCACGACGAAGCCTTCCGGCACCTCGCTCACGGCGTCGCGATGGCTCATCCACACGATCTGCTCGACGTCCGTGTCGCCGTACAGCGGCGAGGTGCCGTTGTCGCAGCGCGTCAGGGCCGCGCCGCCGTACTCGCCTTTCTCCGTGTGGCCGACCTTGCCGCCCAGCGCCACGGCCATGATCTGCTGCCCGTAGCAGAAGCCCAGCACGGGAATGTCCAGCTCGAAGATGGCAGGATCGATGGAGGGAGCGTCCTCGGCGTACACGCTCGCAGGGCCGCCTGACAAGATGATGGCCGATGGCTCCAGCGCGCGCACCTCGTCGGCGCTCATGTCGCATGGCACGATTTCCGAGTACACCTGCATGTCGCGCACGCGGCGCGCGATCAGCTGCCCGTACTGGGCTCCGAAGTCGACGACGATAACCTTCTGGTCGGACGGGGTTGCGCTCATACTGGCTCCTTCGAGTGCGGGCGGCGGCATGGCAGAGGCGCCCGGCGGTTTTTACTCGGTGCCATCTTACCTGAAAACGAAACGGGTTCGCCGTTTGCGGAGCGGCCTGCACGTGTTTTGCATGAAGCCCAGCATCGCTCGGGGGCGGGCCGCTCCACCTGCCACCCCTATCCTTCACATCGTCAAACCGCAGCTTGCGGGCGCGACGGCCGGTGTATAGTGGGGAACGTCGTAACCGGGCGATCGTGAACGGAAGGCGCATGAGCAGGCAAGTCGTTTTCTCGAGCAAGACCATGGCGTTGATGATCCTGTCGGTCGTAGGCTTCGGCCTGCTCCAGGGGTCGCGGCTGCTTGACCAGGGGTCGGGCCCGTACTCCTCCGAACCCTTCGTGCTCGTGGGCATCATCGCAGGAGGCGCCTGCTGCATCCTGGTGGCCCTGCTCTCGTATTTCGCGAACCTGAACGACGTCCGCCCGGTGTTTGCGGCAAGCCTCGCTCTCATGGCCGTGCGCATCGCCGCTTCCGCCGTCCCCCATGCCTCCCAGGGCCTGATCCTGCTGTCCCAGCTTTCGGCCGGCATCGGTTGGATGCTCATCCTGTTGTGCTGGATGCAGGTGTTCGTCAGCTACCGCCCCGTGTACTCCGTTCCCATGATCGCCGTGGGCTACATCATCGACCTCGCCGTGGTGCCGCTGGCGAACGCGCTGTTTCCCGAAGGGCGGCATACGGTGTTCCTGGTCGCGTTCGGGCTTTCGGTGATCGCGCTGGCCGTGTGCCTGAAGTGCAACCGGTTCATCGCGGACAGCATGCTCGACGACGCCCTTCCGCGCACTTCCCTCAAAGAACTCCTCACGCGCACCAGGCTCATCCTGTTCGCCATCTTCCTCATCGCGGTTCCGTGCGGGTTCATCATACAGTCGGACATCCTCGGCGGCCTGCAGTACGTGCAGGCCGATCTGACGGCCTTCATGGGCATAAGCGTGTCGCTCGTGCTTCTGGCGCTTCTGGTGATATTCAGACCCAAGAAAGAGACGATCGATCTGGCGTATCCGGTTTCGGTCGTCTGCCTTGTTCTGGTGCTGCTGTACCGCGTGTTCTCGAACGGCGACGGCTACGTGTCGGGATCGATGATGGCCGCCTTCCTCATGACGTTCTTCGGAGTGTTCTGGATCACCTTCGTGCGCGAGGCCCACGAGCGAAGGCTGCCCGCGTTCTTCCTGCTCGGCTTGGCCGTGGGCGTCGCCCAGCTGTCGCTTGCGTCGGGCCGCCTGATCGCGCTGGCCGCGCAGGCGTCCATCGCCGTGCAGAACCGGCATGTCATGGCTATCTGCGCCATCTCCTTCCTGGCGATCGGGATGAGCGGTGTCGTGACCTTGGGCGTCTCACGTCTCCAGAACGAGGGCTTTCGGGCGAAGGTCGGGCATTCCGAAGGGGAAGGCGAAGCGCCAGCGGGCGGTTCCGACGCGGCGCAGAGGCCGGCCGAGAGGATCGATGCAAGCGAGGCCCTGCCGACCGTCGTGAGCATAGCCGCGCTCGATCTGCTCCGGGAGACATACGGGCTTTCGAAACGGGAGTTCCAGGTGATAACGGAGTTCTCGACCGGGCGGAGCGCACGTTACATCGCCGACGCGCTCATGCTGTCGGAATACACCATCAAGTCGCATCTTCGCCGCGCGTACGCGAAGATGGACGTCCACTCCCGCCAGGAGCTGCTGAGCCTGATCGACCAGATGGAGGCGCAGATACACGCGCGCGGCTGAGCGCGTGAGCGCGCGTTGGGGCCGATCGCGCCCGGCTGGCTGCGGGGGCGAGGGGGCTCCAGACGCGCGGCGCCGGCACGGGAAGCGAGTCGCGCCCGATGGGCCCCGCGAACCCCGACGGGCCGGGCGATCGACGCATCCATGCACAGAGGGTTCTCCCGCCGCCGAGCATGGGACGGGCCCGCCGAGACATGCTCGGCGGGCCCGCGAAGGAGGGGGAGAGTAGGCGAAAGGGGTTCTAGGCGGTTTCCTCCACGGCGTTCTGGCCGGCGATGCGGCCGAACACGACGGAGTCCATCTGCCAGTCGCCGGACACCGTGTCCGTTCCGAAGTGGCCCCCGGTGCACATGCCGGCGGCGTACAGGCCCGGGATGACGTTGCCGTCGACGTCCTTCACGCGGGCGTTCTCGTCGGCATCGAGGCCGCCGTGGGTGTACAGCATGATGCACGTCTCGATGGGCCCTGCGTAGAACGGAGGCTGGTCGATGGGGGAGAGGAAGTGCGGGTCCTTGCCGAACGCGTCCTCACCGGCGGCGCATCCCGCGTTGTACTGGGCGACGGTGTCGAGCAGCGCGGCCTGCGGAATGCCGAAGAGCTGCTCGGCTTGCGCGGCCATCTCCTCGACGGTGTCGCCCTTCGCCACGAAACCGCCCGCAATCCACTTGTCGAGGATCTCCGGTGTCGGATTTGCCTGGTCGGGAACGATGTGTCCGTCAAGAATCGGGAAGAACACGTTGTCCGGCAATGCCAGGACGTCGTTGGCAATGGCTCCGCGCGCCTTTCCCTCGTCGGTGAACCGCTTGCCTTCCGAGCTCACGAGCACCTGGTTGACCGTGCGGGTGATGCCCGCCACGGCGACGCCCTGCGTCATGAGCTCGGCGGTGGAATAGCACGGTTCGGAAACCAGGTACTCCATATGCCGCACGTTCGCGCCCACCCTCTGCGCGGCGCGGATGGCCTCGCCGGTGAAGGGGCCGTACGGCATGCCAAGGCTCGCGAACGTCTCTCCAGCCGCGCTCGGGGTCTCCGGAAGGGGGTTCATGTGGCGGGGGACCATCGTCTCGTCGTTGGTCCAGGGACCGGTGCAGAGGATCACGGCCTTGCGCGCCTTGATGCGCTTGGAGTCCTTGCCGTTCTCTTGGTAGGCCACGCCGAGCACCCGGCCGGAATCCCCGTCGACGATGATCTCTTCTAGCTCGCTGTTGTTGAGCAGCTCTCCCTTCTCCTGCACGATCGGGATGAGCTTCGTGGTCAGCTCGCCGGCCGCTTTGGCGATGTACTTGCCCTGTCCCTGGCGCCCTTCCGAAAGCTTGAGCTTCTCCTTGAACTCGCAGCCGTGGTCGACCATCCAGTCGATGGCGTCGGCGGAGTTGTCGCACCAGATCCTCACCAGCGCCGGATCGGCGGTGCCGTCGGATACGGCCATCGCGTTCTCGAACATGAGGTCGGCGCTGTCTTCCACGTCGGGGAAGTTCTGCGGGATGTTCAAAGACGATCCGTAGGCGCAGTACTGGACGGTGGCGCTCGTCGTTCCTCCGACCATCTCAGCCTTCTCAAGCATGACGACTTCGGCGCCCGCTTCGATCGCGGTCACGGCCGCAGCCACGCCCGCAGCCCCCGACCCGACCACGACCACGTCGGTTTCGGCGTCCCATGTGCCGCTCGCTCCCTTGTCCTGCCCGCCCGAAGACGAGCATGCGCTCAAAGCGCCTGCACCCAGAATGCCCGCCGTGCCAATGCCTGCGGCCGCGAGGAACGACCTGCGCGACATCCCGGTGTTCATGTGCTGCTCGATCATTGCAACTCACCCCTTCGAATGAACGTTTTCCTTGAGCCGATCGCGTCGGCAAGCGACAAGGTACGTCCGGGCGGGTTCGTCCGTGTCGCACGAAAGGGTGATCGCCTGTAGAAAGAAACGTGTGAACGACCGGAAAAGGCCACGTCAAAAGGTGGTCTCAAGGTTTCGGCAGTCCGCTGCCGTCAAACCGCCGCTGTCACGGCCCTGGCCAATCCGCCTCCATGGTGCCGGCTGGTCTTTCGGAAGAATCCGGCCCACACCGCAGATGACCGAAAACGCGGTCGAATGCGCAGTCGCCGAGCGCGAAACCGGGCACGCGAATTTCGCGACCAGGCGTTTTGTGCAATCAAGGTGCTCGAAGGGCGCGGATCGGGCCCGCTGGCTGCACATTCGACCGCGTTTTCGGTCATTTCCGATTTTGCCCCGACGCCGGCTGGTCTTTGGAAGGATCCGCTCCCTTCATGAAGGGGCCTCCCATGCAGCTCGATGGCAGGCGGAACGGCTCCAGAGGCTGCGTGCGTCGGCGTGCATCAGCGGCGGATTCGGCAGATGCGCGGATCCGGGCGGCTTCCTGAACGATGAGGCTGGGCGGCGTGCGCTTCCAGGCGAGGGGCCAGCGGAGGGGACCCTGCCAGGCCCCTCTCCTGGGATGATCTTCGATCGTCTCGCGGGCCTTGCGGGCCGATCGCCGGTCCGGGATGTTCGCGGGCGCGGGAAACCGCCTGCATCCGAGGCGTCTTCTCGCATTTCGGCGCGGCCCCTACCGCAGTGTCACGCCTTCGGGCAGCTCGACGTCCCGCACGTCGAAATCGTCCCCATCGTCCCCGGGCGTTGCAACCGGTGCGGCCTCCTCGGCCTTCGGCTTGCCGAATGCGGCGTCGAACGCGCCGAAGTGGGCGCGGGGCACGGCGAACACGATGCGCCCGATCGCGCCCGGATGGGCGTCGATCCATTCCTTGAACAGGCTTATGACCTGCTGCGTCTCGAAGCCTCCGCGGCCGCATCCGAAGGCGCCGCAGACCAGCGTTTCGCACCCGTTGACGGCGGCTATGCGAAGGAAGGCTTCGATGCGCTCGGCCAGGCACTGGTCGCATTCGCGTTCAGAGCGATGGTTCTCGATGGCGCGGGCGTGGTTAGGCTCGGGGATGGCGATGACGTCGGCCTTGCGGATGTCGCCATCGTGCACGAACGCCACGGCGGGCAGGTACAGGGCGCGGTCCGTGAACAGCTGCCCGCGCTGGTAGCCGCGGTTGCCGTCATGGTAGGCGCTCTTGAGCCCGCAGAGGATAGGATAAAGGTTGCTCTCGGAGCACAGGACCTGCTCCGGGCCGAACGCGCCGTCCTCATAGCCGCCTCCGGGGCGCGTGAACGCCGTCGGATCCACGACGGCCGTCTTGCCGGCGGCGTCTTTGAGGGCTTCGGGTGCGAACGCGGTGGTGACGGAGGTGTCGGTGGATTCGAAGGCCGCCTCCGGCAGGGGCAGCTCGCGCCCCTCTCCGTCCTCGTAGATCGTCGCCGCCGCGACGGTCGCCTCGGTCTCGGCGGAGAACGCGCCCCTCATGAGGGCGAGGTGCTTCGCGGCTTGGGTCCGTCGTTCGTCTCTGTCAACCATGGGGCTCCTCCTTCGATCGCGCCTCCCATTGTACCGCAAGCGCCGTCAAGTGGATCGCCCGCCTGCCGTCGGAGGCGTTGACGCCGGCGCACCCGCCCGATGCGGACCGCGCAGGACGTGGAAGCGGGGCGCCGAAAACGTGTTCATTTCCCGGACGTTGCGGCTCGGCGTTCGATCGCAGCGGGCTGCGCCGGATTCGTCGTGTACAATGCCCGGCATGGAGAACCGAGAGGGCATAGACGTGTCGGACGATCCCGCGCTCGCAGGCGCGAGCGGCTCATTGGACGCGCAGGCGGCTTCCGCGGACCCTGCTGCAGACGCCCCCGAGCATCGTGCAACGAGCGCGAAGCGTCCGGCTTCCGCGAAGCCTTCCGATGAGGAACGGCTCGAAATGCACGCCTCCTTCAACAACCGCATCTCCTACCTGTGCAAGCTCGTGGCGCTCATCATCGCCGTCGTCGCGTTCGCCACCATCGCGCTGGGTCGCGAGGTTCCCCAGTACGTGTTCATGGGCCTGTGCCTGGCGATCGCGCTGCTTGCCATCGCCATGCTGCAGGACCACCACCAGCGCAGGCGCTAGCCGCGCTGCCTGACCGATTCGAGCAACCGAGGTACGACGTTTATGATCTTCGAAGCACTGAAAGCCCTCCTCATCGGCATCGTGGAGGGCATCACCGAATGGCTGCCCATCTCGTCCACCGGCCACATGATCCTCGTGGACGAATTCGTGAAGCTGCAGGTGTCCGACGAATTCCTGGCGCTGTTTCTGGTGGTCATCCAGCTGGGCGCCATCATGGCGGTGCTCATCCTGTACTTCCACAAGCTGAATCCCTTCTCTCCGCGCAAGACCAGCGTGGAGAAGAAGGGCACGTGGCGCTTGTGGGGCATGGTGGTCATCGGGTCCATCCCAGCCGCCATCCTGGGCTTCGCGCTGGACGACTGGGTCAACGAGCACTTCTACAACAAGGTGACCGTCGCCGCCATGCTCATCCTGTACGGCGTTATCTTCATCGTGCTGGAGCGGCGCAACCGCCGCCGTTTGCGCGAGGCCGAGGCCGCGCTGGAAGCGCCGCGCGGGCGCCATGCGCGCATGTCCGACGAGGACGTCGCCCAGCGGGCCGAGGCGTCGCTGTTCAAGATCACCGACGTCGACCAGGTGGACTGGAAGACCGCGCTCAAGATCGGCTGCTTCCAGGTGCTCGCCATGATCCCGGGCACGTCCCGCTCCGGCGCCACCATCATCGGCGGCATGCTGTGCGGCTGCTCCCGCACGGCGGCGGCGGAGTTCACGTTCTTCCTGGCCATCCCCGTCATGTTCGGCTGGGGCCTGGTGAAGTGCATCAAGTTCGCAGCGGCGGGGCTCGCCATGACCATGACCGAGATCGTCGTGCTCGCAGTGGGCATCGTGTCGGCCTTCGTCGTGTCGGTCGTCGCCATCAAGTTCCTCATGGGCTACATCAAGAAGAACGACTTCACGGCGTTCGGCTGGTACCGCATCGTCGTGGGCGCGCTCGTGTTGGCCTACTTCGCCTTCGAGTCCATGGGCATGCTGCCGTAGCCGCGCCGCTCTGTGCGATCGGGCCGACTGGCGGGGCCGATCGCCGTTGCCTCAGCGCGAAGCTTGCTGTTCGCTTGCGTGAACTTCCTTGAGAATTCAGGCGGTGCGTCTTCGGGGCGCGCCGCTTTTGCTATCATAACCTCACACGAGCGGCCTGCCATGCCAAGCGCCTTCCGCGGGAGGGCGCGGGGCCGATGCTCGTTACCGCTTTGAGTCATGGGAGGAAAAGACGATGTCTGAAGAGAACGGCTCCTTCGAGGAGATCCAGGAACATCGTGCCAAGATCGATGAGATCGATCGCCAGCTCGTCGCGCTGCTCAACAAGCGCGCGGGCCATTCGCTGGTCATCCGCGGTCTCAAGCCCGATGCGCACATGGGCCTGTACGACCCGAAGCGCGAGGAGGAGATCTTCGCGAAGGTGAACGGCTACAACGAAGGCCCCTTGTACAACGAGAACCTGCGCGAGATCTATGCCAGCATCCTGAAAGTCATGAAGGAGACCCCGTCGGTATGAGTGAACAGATAGCAGCCAAACTGCCGGATTACGGCACCATCACCGACGAAATAGCCATCTACGCCGGCCCGTGCTCCGTTGAAAGCGAAGAGCAGTTCGACGAGGTGGCCGAGTGCATCGCGGGCTTGGGCCTGCGCTGGATCCGCGGCGGCGCGTTCAAGCCGCGCACGAACCCGCACTCGTTCCAGGGTCTGGGCGAGGACGCGCTCAAGATCATGAAGAACGCCGGCGAGAAGTACGGCCTCATGACCCTCACCGAAGTCATGGATTCGGCGCACTGCGAGATGGTCCATTCCTACGTGGACGGTCTGCAGGTGGGCGCGCGCAACTTCCAGAACTTCAGCCTGTTGAAGAACATCGGCCAGGTGACGAAGGATTCGCACAAGATGGTGCTGTTCAAGCGCGGCTTCGCCGGCTCCATCTCCGAGTGGCTCTCGGCCACCGACTACATCACCATGGAGGGCAACGACAACGTCGTGCTGTGCGAGCGCGGCCTGCGCACGTTCGAAACGGCCACGCGCTTCACGCTGGACATCTCGGCCGTGCCCGTCGTGCACAAGCAGAGCCTGTACCCCATCTGCGTGGATGTGTCGCATCCGGCCGGCGTGCGCGACCTCGTGCCGCCGCTGGCGAAGGCCGCCGTGGCCATCGGCGCCGACTCCATCATGATCGAAGTGCACCCCAATCCGCCGGCGGCCCTCTCCGACGGTCCCCAGCAGCTCACGCCGGCCCAGTTCGTCGACCTCGTGGCCGAGCTGCGCGAGATCGCGGCCGTGTTCGGAAAGAAGATCGTTTAGGTTCCGCCGTTCTGCCGAACGGCGGAACAAGCCGACGCTGCGAAGCTCGGAGGCACCCCGCCTTGCCGCTCCAAGCCCTCGTCGCGTACCGAAGTACGCTTCCCCGGGCTTTCAACGGCAATTCGGGGCACCTCCGAGCTTCTCGCTGACTGACTAACGCCAACCGGGGCGACAAAACTTCAACCTGCGAGCGGGGTCGCGCTCGCGCAAGCGCGACCCCGCTCCCGCCGCGCTTACGCGAACAGCTCGTCGATCTTCGGCATCCACGCGCCGATCTCGATCTTCTGCGGGCAGCGCTCCTCGCATTCCCCGCATCCGATGCATGCGGCGGCCGTCGCCCCGTTCAAGGGGATGCTCGTGGCGTATTCCCACTTCGCGCGCTCAAGGTTGCCGCTCAGGATGTACTGGTTGTACGTCTGCAGGTTGTAGGGGATGGTGACGCCCTGCGGACAGCCGGCGCAGTAGTTGCATCCCGTGCACGGGATGGTGGGGTAGGCGGCGAACTGCGCCTCGACGACGTCGAACACCTCGTGTTCCGCGGGCGAGAGCATGCCCGGCCGGGCGCGGTCGGCATAGGCGCAGTCGGCGTCTATCTCCTCGATGGAGCCCATGCCGGAAAGCACGAGCGACACCTCGGGAATGTCCCAGAGAAAGTCGAACGCCCACTCGACGGGGGAGCGGTCGGGGTTGGCGGCGCGGAACGTCTCCTGAACGTCGTCGGGAACGTCCACCAGGTGCCCGCCGCGCAGCGGCTCCATCACGTTGACGCCGACGCCCTTGTCGGCGGCGTAGCGGGCCGCTTCCAGGCCGCCTTGGAACCCGCGGTCGAGGTAGTTCAGCTGCAATTGGCAGACATCCCAATCGGCGTAGTCAAGCACTTCCTTGAACAGGTCGATGCTGTCGTGGAACGAGAAGCCGATGTGCTTGACGATGCCCGCCTCCTTCGCGGCGAGCAGGCTCTCGACGACGCCGTGGGGAAGGACGTGCTCCCTCCAGTCCTTCTCCGTGACGCTGTGCAGCAGGTAGACGTCCACGTAGTCGGTCTGCAGGCGGCCCAGCTGCTTGTGCAGAAGGCGGTCGAAGTCGTCCGCTCCCTCTATCATCCAGATGGGCGACTTCGTGGCGATGAGCGCCCGCTCCCGGTACCCGTCCTGAAGAGCGCGTCCGATGATCTTCTCGCTTTCGCCGTGCAGGTAGTTGAAGGCGGTGTCGAAATAGTTGATCCCCGCATCCACGGCGTGGCGCACGAGCTCGATGGACCGCTCCGCATCCGCGCCGCGGCTGCTCGTGTACCCCTGGGCGCCTCCTTCAAGGGGAAAACGCATCGTCCCCATCCCCAGCGCGGAAACCTCCACGCCGGTCGATCCCATCGTGCGGTAGTGCATGCTGCTCCCCCTTTCGGCTCGCATGCCGTGCCGCCCGTTCGGCGGCGGGCGCGAGCGTCGTCGCTGACCCGTTTCGCTGAGGTTGCTCGTAGGTTCGAGCATACTGCAACGCAGGCGGCCGCGCACGGGCAAATTCGGCGATCTGGCGGGCCGCTGCCGAACGGCCGTGAAGCTGCCGACTCTGCATTTCTTGCAGGAGCCCGCCCCGCCCTTGCGGGGAAGCGGTACAATGCTGCCTCGCGGAACATCCCGAGAATCGTCTTCCGCGCGGGCTTCGGCCCGCCGGCTTCAAAAAGGAATTGACTCATGCCAATCGACATCGAAACCCTGAACGGGCCGCAGCGCGAGGCGGTCGTCACCATCGACGGGCCGCTGCTCGTGCTGGCCGGCGCCGGCTCGGGCAAGACGCGCGTGCTCACGTACCGCATCGCGAACCTCATCGAGAACCACGACGTGGCTCCGTGGGAGATCCTGGCCATCACGTTCACGAACAAGGCCGCGGCCGAGATGCGCGAGCGCCTGAACGGCCTGGTGGGCTCGCGCTGCCGCGGCATGTGGGTGTCGACGTTCCACAGCATGTGCGTGCGCATGCTGCGCGCCGACGCCGAGCGCCTGGGCTTCACGAAGAGCTTCACCATCTACGACACCGACGACCAGAAGCGCCTGTACAAGGGGATCATGGCCGAGCTGGACATCGATCCGAAGCGCTTCCCCGTGAATGCGCTCATGAACCGCATCTCCACGGCGAAAAACGAGCTCGTCGTTCCCGGCGACTTCGAGCAGCAGGCCTCAGACCCGGTGGGGAAGGTGGCCTCGCGCGTGTACTCCCGCCTGCAGGAGCGCCTCAAGGCCGCGAACGCCTTCGACTTCGACGACCTCTTGCTGTACGCCTACCTGCTGCTGAAGAACCACGAGGACGTGCGCGCGGCCTACCAGCAGCGTTTCCGCTACCTCATGGTGGACGAGTACCAGGACACGAACCACGCCCAGTATTCCATCACGAAGCTCTTGGCGGAAGGCCACCAGAACATCATGGTGGTGGGCGACGACGACCAGTCCATCTACTCGTGGCGCGGCGCCGACTTGCGCAACATCCTGGAATTCGAGCAGGACTACCCGAGCGCCCACACGGTGAAGCTCGAGCAGAACTACCGCAGCGTGGGCAACGTCCTGGCCGCCGCGAACGCCGTCATCGCCAACAACCAGCACCGCAAGCAGAAGAAGCTGTTCACGGCCGCCGAGGACGGCGAGAAGATCAGCGTGTACCTGGCCGCCGACGAGCGCGACGAGGGCCGCTGGATAGCCGGCGAGATAGAGAAGCAGCGCGCGGCCGGCCTGTCGTACAACCAAATGGCCGTGTTCTACCGCACGAACGCGCAGAGCCGCATGCTGGAAGACATGCTGCTGCGCGCCGGTGTGCCGTACCGCATCGTGGGCGGCACGCGCTTCTTCGACCGTGCCGAGATCCGCGACGTCATGGCCTATCTCACGCTCATCGTGAACCCGGCCGACGACATCGCGGCGAAGCGCGTGATCAACGTGCCGCGGCGCGGCATCGGCAAAACCACCATCGAGCGCATCGAGCAGTTCGCGCGCGAGATGGGCATGACGTTCATGGAAGGCGCCGAGCTGGCCATCGTCGACCCGGAGCTGCGCGCGTCCACGCGCCAGTCCGTGGCGGAGTTCGTGGGTTTGGTGAACGAGGCCCGCACGTACGGCGGCGATCTGCGCAAGGTCATCGAGGCCGTCATCGACAAGAGCGGCCTCATCGGGGCCCTGCAGGCCGAGAACACCGACGAGGCGCGCGGGCGCATCGAGAACATCCAGGAGTTCCTGGGCGTGGTGGACGAGTTCGCAGACACCCACGACGACGAGGATGCGCTTTACGTTCCGCCGACTTACCAGTCGGCGGAACCTGCCGACGCTGCGGTCTCCCGTGGTACCCAATCTGCGCCCGCTGACGAAGGCTTGCGTACCGAAGTACGCGGCGCCTTCGCCAGCGACCGCATCTCGGGCACCACGGAAGCCCTCGCTGACTTTGGCGAACCCGCGAATCCTCAGAACCAACCCGTGCGCATTTTGCGCGGCGACTCGCTGGCCGACTTCATCGAATGGGTGCGCCTGCGCACCGACTTGGACACCGTGGCCGAGGACGGGCATGCGGTCACGCTCATGACCGTGCACTCCTCGAAGGGCCTCGAGTTCGACTGCGTGTTCGTGGCCGGCATGGAGGAGACGCTGTTCCCGCACATGAACTCCGTGGGCGACGCGGCCGGCATCGAGGAGGAGCGAAGGCTGGCCTACGTGGCCATCACGCGCGCCCGCAAGCGCCTGTTCCTCACCTGCGCCTCGCAGCGCCAGATCTTCGGCCAGACGTCGGCGAACCCGGTGTCGCGCTTCATTCAGGAGATACCCAGCGAGCTGCGCCAATCGTCCGGCGTGGGCTCGGCGGGCTTCTCCGGCACGGGCTGGGAGAAGCGCGGCAGCCGTCGCGGCATCGCAGGTTCCGGCACCGAGGCGGGGGAGGGCCGCGTGTTCGGGCGCTCGAGCGCGTCGGGGCCGTCCGGCCGCACCGACCGCCGGCCTGAGGCTTACGCGCGCCCTGGCGCGGGCAAGAAGGAAGCCGCGAAGATGACGTTCGCCACGGGCGACGCCGTGGACCACAAGACGTTCGGCCGCGGCAAGGTGACGAAGGTGGACGGCGACACGCTCTACGTGAAGTTCGCGAAGTCCGGCCAGACGAAGAAGCTGCTCAAGGACTACGCCCCCATCGTGAAGATCAACGGCTGATGCGCGCCTCTGCCCGGTGCGCGCCGCCGGCTGCTCCTGCGCGGTCTGCGTCGGAGCAGCCCCTTTTTCGCCAAGGCCCTTGCTTGTTTCAGGCCGGTACCGCATGATGGACGCATGCTCGTTCGCGCAGTCGAATCTGATCCGCAAACCTGCGCCTCCGTTCCCGACGACAGGAAGAGGCCCCTATGAAGATCGTGACTGATTCGTCGCCCATGTTCTCCGTTGAGGAGGGTGCGAAGCGGGGGCTGACCGTTTTGCCGTTGACGGTGTCCATCGATGGCGAAACGTGGCTTGAATACGAGGACATCTCCGCCGAGGAGTTCCTGGCGAAGGTGTGCGCGGGCGCGCTGCCCCAGAGCGCATCCCCTCCTCCGGCGCTCACGCTCGCCGCATACGATACCGACGAGGACGTGGTGCACATCGCGATGGCCGACGGCCTGTCCGGCGCGTACGAGATGGCCTGCGGCCTGCGCGAACAAGCGCGCCATCCCGAGCGCGTGCACGTGGTGAACTCCCAGACGCTCTGCGTCCCCCATCGCGCGATCGCGCTGGCTGCGGCCCATATGGCCGAATGCGGGCTGGGCGCGCGCGAGCTCCTCGGCGAACTGCGCAAGATGATCGCTTCGGCGCGCTCGTATCTCATCCCCGAAGATTTCGACTACCTTCGCCGCGGGGGCCGCCTGACGCCGCTCGCCGCCACGTTCGCCCATCTGGTGAAGGCGTTTCCCGTGATGCAGCAAACCGAGGACGGCACGCGCCTGGAAAAGCTCAAGGTGGCGCGCTCGTTCGCCAAGGCCGTCGATGCCGTGGCGAACGACCTCGAGGAGCACGGCGTGGGCGAGGGGTCCTTCATCGGAATCAGCCATGCCGACAACCTCGTCCAGGCGATCGAGGCGAAAGATCGTTTGGCCGAGCGCTTCCCGGCGTGCCGCTTCGGCGTGTTCGAGCTGGGACCCGCCTTCATCACGCAGGGCGGCCCTGGCTGCCTGGCCGTGCAGGCCGTCGATCTGGGGCCATGTCCCGACTTGTCGCTCGCGTGATCCGTTTGCTCGGCGCGGGTCGGTCAATCCGTTCCCGATGCGCCGCATGCGGGCGCTCCGGCGCACCAGGCGCATGCGCTCGGCGTCGCCGCCATGCCGCCGAGGGCGCTCTCGCGCAGCTCGAAGGGGAGCGAGCGGCCCACCTTGCGCATGGCTTCCACGGTCTCGTCGAAGCCGACGAGGTTGCCGATGCCCGCGAGCGCGATCTGCGCGCTGACGAGCGCGACGGCGGCCCCGGCTGCGTTGCGCTTCTGGCAGGGCACCTCCACGAGCCCGGCCACGGGGTCGCACACGAGGCCCATGAGGTTGGCGAGCGCGTTGCCGGCGGCATCGAGGCACTGTTCGGGCGTGCCTCCGGCCAGCTCCGCGGCGGCGGCCGCGGCCATGGCGGCCGCCGAGCCGACTTCCGCCTGGCAGCCGCCCTCGGCGCCTGAGACGGTGGCGTTGCGGGTGATCAGGTAGCCGACGGCTGCCGCCGTCGCCAGCCCACGAGCAAGCTGGGCGTCCGTCAACCCGCGCGTTTCCTGCAGCGCCAACAGCACGCCGGGGATGACGCCGGCCGATCCCGCCGTCGGCGCGGCCACGATGCGGCCCATCGAAGCGTTCGTCTCCAGCACGGCCATCGCGTGGACGGTCGCCCGCGCAAGCTCTCCGCCCGCCGCGCCGCGCTCTCCCAACCGCGCGAGCTTCGCCGCCTCGCCGCCGATGAGGCCGCCCATCGACGGCATCGCCTCCTCGACGGGGCCGCGCGCAGAGCTCTTCATGACGTCGAGCGCCCGGTCCAGGTACTCCTGCGCATCGTCGCCGCGGCCGAGGCTGGCGGCCAGGGCCCGCTCCCGAGCCAAGAACGCTTCGGAGACGGAGAGGCCGCCGCGCTCGCAGAGCGCGAGCAGGGCCGTCCCGCTCGCGAAGTCGAGCTCCCGGAAGCGCTCGAACGCGCCGCCGTCCACCTCGCCGCGCGCCTGCATCCGCACGTCCCCGGCAACGACGCGCACGTCAAGGATGGCCGGGTGCGTTTGGATGGCCGCTTTCGCCTCGGCGCTCACCTCGTGGTCGGTTTCCAGCACGGTGTAGGCCACGTCGCCCTTGCCCTCGCGGTACATGCGCGCCGTCGCGATGTTCACGCCGTGGGCGCTCAGGCTGTACGCGATGTGCGCCAAGGCGCCGCGCTCGTCGCGCTGGCGCACGACGACGCTCGTGCTCTCGCCGGTTATGCGCACTTCGATGCCGTCGATGCGCCGGACGACCGCCGCCCCGCCGCCGATGCTCTCGCCGCGGATGCTCATCTCGGCGCCGGCGGCGTCGACGACGTGGATGTCGATGGTGTTGGGGTGGTCGTAGCCGTCGGCGTCGGGCAGCGTCTCGAACGAGAAGGAGAGACCCGCCTCCTCGGCCAACTGGAACGAGTCGCGTATGCGCGCATCGTCGGCTGCCAGGCCCAGCATGCCCGCGACCAGCGCTTTGTCGGTGCCGTGCCCCGTCAGCGTGTGCGCGAACGATCCGAGCAGCGTGAACGCGACCGATTCCGGCTCGGCCAAGCACAGGCTGCGCGCCATCGAGGCGATGCGCAGCGCGCCCGCCGTGTGCGAGCTCGAGGGCCCGACCATGATGGGGCCGATGATGTCGGCCAGGGCGAGCGTTGCCATGGGCCTTCCTTTCCTCGTTCGAATCTGCGAGGCCATCGTAGCGCATGTCCCGCCTCGTCGCCTGATCTTTTCGTGGGGTTCGCCGACGAAACGGTTTCGAAACCGTTTTCCAGCCGTCCGTCCCGCTATACTGGCCCCCGCGGCCGGGCTGCGCGCTCGGCGCGAATCCAACGGATGAAGGAGCAGCCGGCGCGCCCCCGCACGTCGGGCGCGTCCTTTCGGAGGCTAAGGAGCGAGCAATGCCGGCACCCATCATCGTCGTGGGCCACAAGAATCCTGACAACGATGCCATCTGCGCAGCGGTTGGCTATGCCTGCTTGAAGAACGAGCTCGAGCGCCGCGCAGCCGGAGACGGCCAGCCGGCGAAAACGTACAAGCCCGCGCGCCTGGGCCCCCTGCCCCCGGAAAGCGCCTGGATCCTCGAGCAGAACGGCCTGCCCGCGCCTGAGATCATCGGGCACGTGTACGCCCGCGTCGCCGACGTCATGACGCCTGATCCCATCTCCATCGGGCGCGATGCGACGCTGCTCGAGGCCGGGCAGCTGCTGCGCCAGCACAACGTGCGCGCCCTCGTGGTGGTGAACCAAGACGGGACCTACCACGGACTCATCACCACGCGCATGATCGCGGAGCGCTACGTCGCGGCCACCGACGCGCTCACGCAAGGGGCCGCCAACGAGATGGCCGTGGCAAGCGACCTCATCGCGTCGCTCGCGCAGCGGGTGGAGGAGATAACCGAGACCGATGTGCTGGTGCTGGACAAGGACGGCCTGCTCAAAGAGGCCATCGAAGACCTCATGGCAAGCGCTTTGCGCGAGGCCGTCGTGCTCAACGACGAAGGGTTCGCCATCGGCATCGTCACGCGCTCCGACGTGGCCGTCCGTCCGCGCCGCAAAGTGGTGCTGGTCGACCACAACGAACGGCGCCAGGCGGTCAACGGCATCGAGGAGGCCGACGTCGTCGAGATCGTCGACCACCACCGCATCGCCGACGTCATGACGGCCAACCCCATCATGTTCCTGAACCTGCCCGTCGGCTCGACGGCCACCATCGTCGCCATGGAATTCCGCCGGCACGGCGTGGACATGCCGCCCGCCATCGCGCGCGTGCTCCTGTCGGCCGTCATGACCGACACCGTCATCCTCAAGTCGCCCACCGCCACCGACGCCGACCGTGAAATGGTGGACTACCTTGCCGCCGTCGCGCAGGTGGACCCCGTGGAGTTCGGGCTGTCCATCTTCAAGTGCCGCGGCGGCGACGCCGACCTTCCCGTCGAGAAGCTGGTCGGGGCCGATTCCAAGGAGTTCCAGATCGGCGACGCCACCGTGCTCATCGCGCAGTACGAAACGGTGGACCTTCCTTCGGTGATGGGCCGCGAGGGCGAGATCCGCGAGCATATGCGACGCCTGAAGGACGACCACGGCTACGAATTCGTGCTGCTCATGGTCACGGACATCGTGGCGGAGGGCAGCCAGTTCCTCTGCGAGGGCAACCGCCGCATCGTCAACCGGGTGTTCGGCATCGCCTGCACGGGCGAGGGGGGCACCTGGATGCCGGGCGTGCTCAGCCGCAAGAAGCAGGTGGCCGCGCGCATCCTGGGGGCGTAGCGGCTCGTATTCCGCTCGGCATGAGGTTGGAGGGCGCCCGACGGCGCCGACCTGCGCGTCGCCGTTTTTCGCCTCCGATGGTTTCGGCCGTCTGCCCGGGCGCGCCTCGGCACGATTCGGGCCCGGGACCGTGCCGCGGTTCGAGCGGGCGTCGTCGCCTGGAATTTGTCAAGCGATGCGTTCTGCTCGCTGGACAAAGCCGCCGGCCAGGGCTATACCGGTCAAGGTGATTTGGAGGCGCCCGCAATCGCGCGGCGCATGATCGAGGAGATGATGTTTCTCATGGCGGAATTGCTGGAGGCGGCGATGCTCGTCTGCTTCGGGCTGTCGTGGCCCCTCAACGCGTACAAGAGCTACCGGGCGGGCACGGCCGCAGGGTCCAGCTGGCAGTTCATCCTGCTCATCACGGCGGGATACCTGGCAGGAATCGCGGCGAAGTTCGCATCCGGCTCGGTGAACTGGGTGCTTGCGGTCTATCTGGTCAACCTGGCGTGCATCGGCGTGAATTGGGGCGTGTACGTGCGCAACCGCCGGCTCGACGCCGCGCGCGACGGCAAGGCTGCCGCGGCCTGAGCGCGCTCAGCTCTACAACAGCACGTCCGAAAGCGCCCGCTTGGGCACGTAGTGCACGCCCGCCTCGTCGCGCCAGTATTCGGTCGCGCCGCCCTTCGGCACCTCGACGATGCGCACGTCCTCGACGGGCTTGCCGAGCGCGAGTACGAGGTCGGGCCGGAAGCGCTCCTCGTCCAGCCCGACGGCTTCGCAGAGGCTGCGCCGCTTGAACGAGCCCACCATGCAGCCGCCGTAGCCCGCCTCCGCCGCTTGCAGCATGATGGTCTGCGCGGCTATGCCCTCGTCCCAGGCGGTGAACGTGTCCGCCAAGGCGCGCTCCCGATCGCGGCAGACCACGATGTAGGCGCTCGGCCTCTCGCCCGGTTCGGGCCCGTCCCAGTCCGCAAGGGCCTTCGCCCAGGCGCAGCAGGCGAACACGCGCTCGCAGCCGGCCGCATCGGAGACCAGGGCGTAGCGCAGGGGCTGGGCGTTTCCGCTCGAGGCTACGAGCCGCGCGGTGTCCACCCAGGACTCCAGCAGCGCCGGGTCGATGCGCGCGTGCTCGTCGAAGCGTCGGCGGCTCCGGCAGGATGCGACGATATCGTGCAGCATGGGGCCTCCTCGGGCCGTTCGGAACAGGATCCGGCGCGCGGCGATGCGCTGCCGTTCGATCGGATTATAATGGGAAACCGAAGCCGAGGCCAGAAAGGATCCGCCATGCAACCGAACCGCCTGCTCGACCTGTTCTTGGAGCTCGTCCGCATCGAGAGCCCTTCGCGCCGCGAGGCCGCGATGGCCGCTCGCTGCGAGCGCGAGCTGCGCGATCTCGGCTTCGACGTGCGCTTCGACGGATCCGCCGCCTTGACCGGCTCGGAGACGGGCAACCTCGTCGCGCACCTGCCCGGCACCGTGGCGGGCCATGTCGTGCTCTCGGCGCACCTGGACACCGTCGAGCCCTGCGCGGGCATCCGGCCCGTCGTCGAAGGCGGCGTCGTTCGCTCCGCGGGCGACACGATCCTCTCGGCGGACGACAAGGCCGGCGTCGCGGCCGTGCTCGAAGCGCTGCGCTCCATCGTCGACTCGGGCGAGGCGCGCCCCGACGTCACCGTGGTCTTGACCACGTGCGAAGAGCTGAGCCTGCTCGGCTCGAGCGCGCTGTCCGTCGACGAGCTTCCGGCCGATGCGCCGTTCTACGTGTTCGTCGCCGACGGCGCGCCCGGCACCATCGTCCTCGGGGCGCCGTGCCACTACACGTTGCGCGCCGAGTTCACGGGGCGCGCCGCGCATGCCGGCGTCGAACCGGAGGCCGGCGCATCGGCCATCCGCATGGCCGCCGCGGCCATCGAGCGCATGGAGCTCGGGCGCCTCGACGAAGCCACCACGGCGAACATCGGCCTCATCGAGGGCGGCCGCGAGGTGAATGTCGTCGCTGACCGCTGCGCGCTGGCGGGGGAGTGCCGCTCGCTCCACCCCGAGCGCGCCGAGGCGGTCCGGGCCGCCATGGCCGAGGCTCTTGAGCAGGCGGCCGCGCGCTTCGGCGGCGCGGTCGCCGTCGACTGGCGCCTCGACTACGGCGCCGTGCTCTACGCCGAGGACGATCCGCTCGTGCAGGGCGTGGTCGAGGCGGCGCGGGCCGCCGGCCTCGAGCCGCGCTTCCACCGCTCCGGGGGCGGCGCCGACGCGAACGCGCTCGCTTTCCGGGGCGTGCGCGCCATCACCCTCGGCATCGGCATGACGGGCTTCCATTCGGTCGACGAGCACATCTCCGTCGCCGATCTCGAAGGCACGGCGCGCCTCGCCGAGGAGCTCGTCAGGCGCGGTGCCCGGGCGTGACGCATCGACGCGAGCCGCGCGCGGCGACAGACGAAGCGCTTTTCCGTGCAGCGGCGGAGCCTGTGCCCGGTGCGCGGCGGACGGGAGGCGCGCTGGCCGGCGCAGGCGATCGCGGCGCCGTCTGCCTCGAAGCGCGCGTTCCGGCTCCCGCCGGGACCTTGCGATTATTTCGCGATTGTGTGGACGCGCGCTCGGCGATCGGCGTCCGTTTCGCCGACCACCTGCGGAAACCCTGTTCTTCCAGTATAGATACACCCGGGTGCGTGGCGTTTGACAAGCTGCAGGGCCGGTGATAAAGTTCTCGGTCGCGTCCCGTGTGGGACGCATGTTTTCTTGTGCGAATCAGCTGAGCGCACAAGGAAACGGTGCTGAGCGCCTTCCCTCGATCCAGCGCAGGGGAGGCAGGGTTTTCCCGGCAGGATGGACAGCCGAGAGAAGCCGGATCGCCCGGTCGAGCGGCTTGCGCGCCGCGGGCAGGAGGCGAGCGGGCTTCGAGCGGCTGTCGGGCCGCCAGGGAAAGCCGCCAGGTAGTACAAGGTGAAAAAGGAGACAGAGACTTGCCTACTATCAACCAGTTGGTCCGCAAGGGCCGCAAGAAGTCGGTCGAGAAGAAGAAGACGCCGGCCCTCAAGGGCAACCCGCAGAAGCGCGGCGTGTGCACGCGCGTGTACACCACCACGCCGAAAAAGCCGAACTCGGCTCTGCGCAAGGTGTGCCGCGTCCGCCTCGTCAACGGCATGGAAGTGACCGCCTACATTCCGGGCATCGGCCACAACCTGCAGGAGCACTCCATGGTGCTCATCCGCGGAGGCCGCGTCAAGGACCTCCCCGGCGTGCGCTACAAGGTCATCCGCGCCGCGCTTGACTGCTCGGCCGTGGACAACCGCAAGCAGGCCCGCAGCCGCTACGGCGCGAAGCGCCCCAAGTAAGCAACCGATAAGCCGCGCGGGCCGCGAAGCCGCCATCGCCCGAAGGGGGCGCGGGCGGGGCCTAATGGATGGAAAGAAAGCCGTCCCGAAGCGCGCAGGACCAAGAAGGAGAGCATATGCCGCGTCGTGCAGCAGCCATCCGCCGCGAAGTGCAGCCGGATGCGAAGTACAACAACCGTCTCGTCACGCAGCTGATCAACAAGATCCTGCTTGACGGCAAGAAGTCCCTCGCCGAGGGCATCGTCTACGGGGCGTTCGACATCATCGAGAAGAAGACCGAGCAGGATCCCCTGTCCGTCTTCAAGAAGGCCATGGACAACGTGCGCCCCACGCTGGAAGTCAAGCCGAAGCGCGTCGGCGGCGCCACCTACCAGGTGCCGATGGAGGTCAACTCCCGCCGCGCCACCACGCTGGCCATCCGCTGGATCGTCGACTTCTCGCGCAAGCGCAAGGAGCACACGATGAAAGAGCGTCTGGCCGCCGAGATCATGGACGCCGCCGAGAACACGGGCGCCTCGGTGAAGAGGCGCGAGGACCTGTACAAGATGGCAGAGTCCAACCGTGCGTTCTCGCACTACCGTTTCTAAGGGAGGATTGCACTCATGGCGAAAACCCCGCTGAAGCAGACCCGCAACTTCGGCATCATGGCCCACATCGATGCGGGCAAGACCACAACCACCGAGCGCATCCTGTACTACACCGGCAAGACCCACAAGATCGGCGAGGTGCACGACGGCGCCGCGACGATGGACTGGATGGTGCAGGAGCAGGAGCGCGGCGTGACCATCACGGCCGCCGCCACCACGTGCTTCTGGGAGAAGGACGATCTGGAGTACCGCTTCCAGATCATCGACACCCCGGGCCACGTGGACTTCACCGCCGAGGTCGAGCGCTCGCTGCGCGTCCTCGACGGCACCGTCGCGGTGTTCGACGCCGTTGCAGGCGTGCAGCCGCAGTCCGAGACGGTGTGGCGCCAGGC
>CAUEBO010000005.1 GCA_958454405.1 uncultured Eggerthellaceae bacterium
CCCGGTTTCGCGCTCGGCGACTGCACATTCGACCGCGTTTTCGGTCATCTGCGGTTCGGGCCGATACTCGTCGAGCGGGCAGGTGCGAATCCGAAGGCCCGCGCCGGCGAGCCGTTCTGAGCAGCAGGCAGCGACTCGAGCCGTCCTCGAATCCACCTGCGGCCTTTCGGTACGGATGCACGCAGTTTGGGTAATGCGCGCCTGACGGGGATGCGCTAGAATTGGTCTCCGAAAACCGCATCCGGCCAACACGTTGTACGCCTCGCGCGCCGGAAACAGCAATCACGCAGCATACGAAGCAACGAAGGAGCACCTCATCATGGCAGTCATCGACGTCCATGCTCACATCTATCCGGACAAGATCGCCCCGAAAGCCGTCGACGCCGTCGGCGATTTCTACAACATCGAGATGTACGGCAAGGGGTCGGCCATGCACCTGCTCGCCGCCAAGGATCGCTCCCCTATCACGCATTTCATTGTGCACTCAGTGGCGACCTCGCCCAAAGCCGTGGAAAGCATCAACGACTTCATCGCCGAGCAGTGCCGCCTCCATCCCGAATTCATCGGGTTCATGGCCATGCACCAGGACTATCCCGAGCCCGAGAAGGAGATCGAGCGCGCCATCGGCATGGGGCTCAAAGGCATGAAGCTGCACCCCGACACGCAGCATGTGAACATGGACGACCCCCGGCTCATGAACATCTATGAGATGATCGAAGGCCGCCTGCCCGTCATCATCCACACGGGCGACTACCGCTACGACTACTCGCACCCCCGCCGCCTCGTGCAGATCCTCCGCGCTTTCCCCGATCTGGTGGTGGACGCCGCCCACTTCGGCTGCTGGTCCCGCTACGAAGTGGGCTACGACGTCCTCCACAGCGAGAACGTGTTCGTCGACATGTCCAGCGCTCAGCTGTACCTGGGCCAGCGCCGCACGTGCGAGCTCACGCGCATGTGGGGCACCGACCGCGTCATGTTCGGGTCCGACTACCCCATGTGGGATCCCGCCTCGGAGTTCCGCCAGTTCTCGACGGCTGGCTTCTCCGAAGACGAGCTGGAGAACCTGCTCTGGCACAACGCCGAGCGCTTCATGGGCATGACGGTGAGCTAGCGCTCACGCCCTATCGCGATGCAAGCCGAACACGGCGCCTGAGTGCTTCTAGCGCCCCTCGTCCTCGGCGTCCGCATCGGCATGCTCCACGACGACGCGGATCTTGTCGATGCGGTGGCGGTCCATGTCCACGACGGTGAACGTCGCTTTGTCGGCACCGTGTTCGAGCGTGGCGGAATCGCCCTCGTCGGGAATGCGGTCGAACACGTTCAGCAGCAGGCCGCCCGCCGTCTCGCACTCTTCGGACTCCTCCGGCTCGAAGCCGATGAGTTCGCCTACCTCGTCGATGGGCAGCGATCCGTCTACCAGGTAGCTGCCGTCGTCCAGCTGCACGACCTCGTCCGGACCGCCATGCTGGTACTCGTCGTCGATGCGCCCCACGATCTGCTCCATGATGTCGCTCATGGTGACGATGCCCGACGTGCCGCCATGCTCGTCGATGACCACGGCGATCTTCGTGTGCTTCGCCTGCAGCGTCTGCAGCAGTTTCGCGATGGGGATGCCCTCGGGCACGGCCTCGATCGAGCGGACGCGCAGGTCGTCGATGGTGCTGTTCTTGGGAAGGGTGTAGAGGTCCTTCACGTGCACGAACCCGACGATGCGGTCCTTGCTGCCGCGGCAGGCGGGGTAGCGCGTGTACTTGTACCGTTGGATGATGCCGAGGTTCTCTTCGAGCGTGTCCTCCAGATCGACGCACACCACATCGGTTCGGGGCGTCATGATGGCCTCGGCATCCTTGTCGCCCAGATCGAAGATGTTGTCCACGTACTCGTTCTGATCGGGGTCGATCAGGCCGCTTTCCGTGCTCTCGTCGATGAGCAGGCGAATCTCCTCGTCGGTGTACACCTCGTGCTCGTTGGCCACGTCGTGGCCCAGCAGCTTCATGACGCCGTTCGTGATGGAGTTGAACAGCCACATGATGGGATAGGTGATGCGGTAGAACCACACGAGCGGCGTGGCCGAAAACAGCGCGTAGCGCTCCGTGGAGAAGATGGCGAGCGACTTGGGGATGAGCTCGCCCACCACGATGTGCAAGGCCGTGATGAGGATGAAGCCGACGGCGATGGCGATGGCATGGATGGCCGCTTCGGGCAGCCCCAGGAGCGTGAGCGCGGGAGCGATGAGCGCCGACACGGCCGGCTCGCCCAGCCAGCCCAGCGCAAGCGAGGCGAGGGTGATGCCCAGCTGGCAGGCGGAGAGGTAGGCGTTCACGTTGTCGGCGATGATCTTGGCGTACTTCGCGCCTCCCTTGCCCTCTTCAAGAGCGATTTCAACCTGGGATTTGCGCACGCGCACGAGCGAGAACTCGGCGACGACGAAAAATGCATTCATGAGAAGAAAGAACAGAACAAGCAGCAAACTGAGTGCTATGGACATAATTGCGGATGGTCCTCCTTTATATGACTATTCGCCATGCAATCGTAAGGCATGCCCTGTTCTATTCGCACAATCGTTACGCGAAACCCGCAGGTTTCCACAAGTGGAGAGATGCGCGACGACAGAAGTCCGCCAGCCGAGCGAACCGAATGCGACGAGGTCCGACGCTCGGCCGTCGATCCGCCCTTGCACAGCGGATGGCGTTTCCGCTGCGGGTGACAGGAACGTAAGCCGATTCGCAGAGGCGCGCAAGGTTGCCGCAAGGTGGCGCGGGTATCGTCTTTCCTACGAGATCATCCGACGAACCGCAAGGAGCACAGCATGAAAAAAGCCTTCATCATCATGACGACGCTGGCCGCGATGGGCGCGCTTATGATAGCCATGCAAGTGCCCCGGCTCGAGAAGATCCGCTAGCCCTTCTCAGATCGACGCGCCGCTCGCCGCGCGCTACGCAGGCTCCAGCCCGTCCTCATCCATCCCGGGAACGGCCTCGCACGCCTCGGGAGCCGTCGAGGCGCCCTGCGCGGCCGAGGCTTCCCTGCGCTCAGCGGACTCCGCGCCTCGATCGGCCAAAGGTGCGATGTCGCGCGGCAGCACGAGGTTCGCCACCACGGCAACCAGGAACACCACGGCCACGCAGTTCTCCGCGAACACGCTCTGCACGAGCTCGGGGAACACCGAGAACAGATCACCCACCTGCGTGAACCCGATGCCCACGGCCAGCGACAACGCAGCTATGAGTATGTTGCGCTGCGTGAAGCCGGCGCGCGCGATCATCTGGAAGCCGCTCACGATGATGTTGCCGAACATCATGATGGTGCAGCCGCCCAGCACGGCCTCGGGCAGCGACGAGAACACCGCGCTGATAACCGGCAAAAACGCCGCCAGGATCATGATGGCCGCGCCTGTGGCGATGGCCTTGCGGTTCACGACCTTCGTCATGGCCACCAAGCCCACGTTCTGCGAGAACGACGTGATGGGCAGGCAGCCGAAGCACGCGGACAGCGAGCTGACGAATCCGTCGCAGGCGATGGAGCCGGAAAGCTCCTTTTCCTTCACTTCTCGATTCAGGCCCACCATCGTCAGGGCCGACGTGTCGCCGATGGTCTCGGTGGCCGACACCAGGAAGATGAGCGTCACCGACACGATGGCGGCCAGGTTGAATTCAGGAGCGAACGGCATGAGCTGCGGCAGCGCGAACAGTTGCAGGCCCTGGAACCCGCTGAAGTCGACCGCACCCGCGACTACCGCCACCGCATACCCGATGATCAGGCCGAACAGCACCGACAGCTGCTTGGTCTTGCCTTTGGCCAGCACCTGGAACACCAAGCACGACACGAGCGAGACGGTACCCAGCAGCAGATTCTGCGGCGATCCGAAGTCGGGCGCGCCGCTGCCGCCGCCGAACGAGGAAGCGCCCACGCCCAGCAGCGAGAAGCCGATGGACGTGACCACCACGGCCGCCACGATGGGCGAGATGATGCGCCGCCAGTACTTCGCGAACAGGCCCAGCACGCCCTCGATCAGGCCGCCGACGATGATGGCGCCGATAGCCACGTTGTAGCCGTACGTGGCTACGATGCCGCACAGCACGGTGACGAACGTGAAGCTGATGCCCATGACGATGGGCAGCCCCGAGCCCACGCGCCCGAGCGGGAACAGCTGGATGAGCGTGCCGATGCCGGCGATGAGCATGGCGCTTTGGATGAGCGCGCCCACCTGGTCGTCCGCGAGCCCCGCGGCGGCGCCCACGATCAGGATGGGCGCGAGGTTCGCCACGAACATCGCGAGGATGTGCTGGACGCCGTAGGGAACGGCGCGCAGCAGAGGGATGTCGCCTCCGAGCTTGAACAAATTGTCGTGCACGAACTCTTTCATCAACTAGCCTTTCAAAAACCCGCATGCGAAGCGGGCAGACGATAGCAACGTCTTCGGAACCGCCCGGTTCAGCCGCCCAATGGCGGCTCCGAAGCGGCCCGGGGGGAGCGGGCGGCGTTACCGGAATTCGATCTCGCCCGTCGCGGGATCCATCGCGTCCACGATGGCGAGTGATTCCAATCGGTAGCCACGCTCGCGCAGATCCGCCCCGCCCGGCTGGAACCCCTTCTCCACCGCGATGCCGATGCCCTCCACCGTGGCGCCCGCTTCGTCCACGAGCTCGATGAGGCCGTTGAGCGCGCAGCCGTTCGCAAGGAAATCGTCGATGATGAGCACGTGGTCGTCAGGCCCGAGGAACTTCCTTGCCACGATGACGTCGTAGACGCGCCCGTGCGTGAACGACTCAATGCGCGTCGCATACATCTCGCCGTCGAGGTTGATGCTCTGCGCCTTCTTGGCGAACACCACCGGCACGCCGAAGTGGCGCGCCGCCACGCACGCGATGCCGATGCCGGACGCCTCGATGGTGAGGATCTTCGTGATGGGCGCGTCGGCGAACAGCCGCTTGAACTCCGCCCCCATCGCATCGAACAGGTCGATGTCCAGCTGGTGGTTCAGGAAGCTGTCCACTTTCAGGACGCCCTCTGACTTCACCACCCCGTCGCGCCTGATGCGCTCTTCCAACAGCTCCACGTGCCGCCTCCGTCGTTCGCGATCCGCCCTCTGGAACTCGACGCCCGTGCCAGGCGGGAGCGACGAGCCAAAACCTCTGGAGGACAGTGTAAAGGACGCGCGCGCCGATGGGAACAGGTCAATTGCGCGCAGGACGCAGGATCGCCGTAGGGGAAATCCGCCGGGAAGTTGCCAGGACCTCGCTGGACATCATCGAGTTGATTCTGGTGATAAAAGACGCGCTCCTAACCCATCGGGGAAAGGAGCGCCACCCATAAACCCAAACCGCCGAAGCGATTCTTAGAGCCGTGGGGAGTAACCGCTCCCTGCGGCTCGCCCAGTATTGTAGCAGATTTTCCGATCCATGACGCCTCTGGCGGCGAATCGCAAGGCGCGCCCACGAGCCCGCGAGCGAGCCCTACAGCACGACCTGCCCGGTGGCGATGAGCACGAGCGACGTCGCAGCGGCGACCAGGATGACGGCCACCACCACCTTGTCCACCGTGCTCTTCAGGTACGGCTCGCCGCGTTCTTTCTTGCCCTTGATGTACATGAGGATGCCCGGCGCGTACAGAAGCGACATGATGGTGAGGCCCACCGCGCCCGATGCCCACGCCAAAAAGAAGCTGTACACCACGCCGAAGATGCCGAAGATGCGCCACAGCACGATGCTGCCGCCCACGTTGCCCTTGAAGGCCTCGGGCTCGGTGAACGTGAGCTTGGCGAAGTAGGCCGCCGAAAGCAGGTACGGCAGCAGGATCATGCCGGCGGAAAGCGTGTAGAAGAACTGGTACGTGCTGCTGGAGAACAACATGATCACAAGAAACGCCTCGATGATGATGTTCGTGACCACGAGCGTGACGATGGGGGCGCCCTTCTTGTTCGTCTTCGCGAACGCCTTGATGAACACGCCCTGCTCGGCCGCCTCGTACGGCGACTCGCTGGACAGCACCGTGTAGCCCAGCATCGCGCCCACGAGCGACAGCACCACGCCTCCGTTGATGAGGATGGCCCCCCACTGCCCCACCGCGTGCTCCATGACGCCGGCGAGCGCGGGATTGCCCAGCTCGGCCAGCTCGGACAGCGGCATGACGCCCATGCTGAGCACGCTGACCATCAAATAGATGGATAGCACGCACACGAACGCGATGATGGTGGCCTTGCCCACGTCCCGCTCTTTCTTGGCGCGGCCCGAAATGGCCACCGCGCCCTCGATGCCCACGAACACCCAGATGGTGACCATCATGGTTCCGCTCACCTGGTCGAGGAACGGCATGCCCGGCTGGGCGCCCGTCGTCAGGTTCGCCACGAAGATGGCCGGATCGAATTTCTGCAGGAAGATGATGGCCGTGATGGCCACGAAGATGGGAACGAACTTCGAGATGGTGATGACGGCGTTCACGCCCGTTGCTTCCTTGATGCCGCGCGACACCAAGAACACGTAGAACCAGATAAGGCAGCTCGCCCCGATGACCGACGGCAGGTTGGTTCCGCCGCCGAAGATGGGGAAGAAGTACGTGAGGGCGCCGAACAGCAGGGCAGAGAAGCTCACCGTGCACAGAAGCGCGCTGATCCAGTAGCCCCAGGCGCTGTTGAATCCCAGGAAATCGCCGAACCCGGCGCTCGCGTAGCTGTAGATGCCTCCTTTGAGCTGGGGCTTGACGCGCGAAAGCGCGAAGAACGTCAGAACGAGGCACAGCACGCCCACGCCCGAGATGCTCCACGCCGTGAGGATGGCCGCACCGCTCGCGCCACCGGCTGCCTGGTCGCCCGCCAAGGTGAACACGCCGCCGCCCACGATGAGGGTGATGACGGTGGTGACGAGGCGGAAGATGCCGAGACCGCCTTGCGGGCGGGGGATGGCGGGAGACGAACCCGCGCCAGGCGAGCAAGCGGGTGATGCGGTGGAAGCCGTCGTTGCCGGTCGGTGCGCAGATTCACTCATAGGATCACCGTTTCTCGTTTTTCCAGATGCACAGCATCATACCCCACAGCCTCGCGCCCGGGCAGATTGTTATGCAATATTTTGGATGGCGACTACGAAGCGAAACAAGCTGTCGGCCCGCAGGCTTAGCGGTCGATCACGATACGATCAACCAGCACGCCGGCCAGCGTCGATCGATCGAGGGAGCACCCCAGACCGGACGCGTGCCCTTCGCGGTTGAGGGTCACGAAGCCGCGCTCGACCGTGTAGGGAGGCACGGTCACGTCGCTGGCGAAATAGCGCGACGTCGCGCCGATATCGCCCGGAGCGTTCACGCCGGGCAGCGTCTCGAACGCCGCGTGCACGCGCTTCGATATGCCGGTGTCGTACATGCCGCCCATCCACACGTCGATGCCGCGCCCCTGCGCCATGCGGACGAACTCGATCGAAGGCTGGATGCCCCCGAATTTGCCGATCTTCACGGAATAGCAACGCAGCTCGGGATGCGCGAGGGCCCGCATGACGTCGTGCGGCCGCGCGACGGACTCGTCGATGCAGAGGGGGGTGCGCATGCTGCGCTGGAGCCGCGCCAGACGAGCGAACAGGTCCGCCGGCATGCCGGTGGGGATGCGCCGCGGATCAAGCGGCTCCTCGATCCAAGCGGCCCCGCACCCGTCGAGCGCCCGGAGTTCGTCGATGTCGCGCTCGGTGAAGCTCTGGTTCGCATCGAGCGTGATCATGGCGCCCGGTGCCGCCGCGATGGCGGCGCGCACGCACGCGAGCGCGCTTCCCGGCTCCACCTTCAACTTGATGCGCGTGTACCCCGCCTCGGCGCAACGGCGCACGGCCGCGGCCGTCTCGCTCGCCGATCCCATCCCCACCACGGCCCCCGCGGGTACGGAGATGCTCGCATCGAGCGCCGACGAAGGCGAAACCGAGGAAGCGAGCACGTCGGCGACCGAAGCGGCGCTCGAGGCGGCTATCGAGGTCGGCGACCCCTGCGCCGCGTACGCCTCGCCGACCAGCTGCCAAAGCGGCTTGCCGACGATCTTGCCGTACAGGTCCCACAGCGCGGGCTCGATCGCGCCGCATGCCATGGGATGCCCGGCCGCTTCGGCACATGCGGCGAACGAAGAGCTGGCCTCCCCCGGATGCAGGAACACGTCGTGCAGCACGAGCGGCGCCAGCACGTCGTGCAGCACGCGCACGTCCTGGTCCAGCGTTTCAGGCAGGTACCAATCGGTGGCGAACGCCACGCATTCGCCCAGGCCCGTCCGGCCTTTGCGGTCGGTCACCTCCACGATGACCGATTCGCGCTGCGTCAAGGTCCCCTTCGGCGTTTTGAACGGCGCGACGAACGGCAGGCGAATGCGGTACAGCGTGACGCGCGCCACTTCGATGCGCTCGTCGTAGAGGCGCTCGAGCGCCGCCCGGTCGGTCTTGCCGATGCCGCTCCGCGGAAACGAATCGAGCACGTGCACGTGCTTGGGAAGGTAGAGCTTCGAAAGCTGCGGGGCCAAGCACTCCCGCACGGTCGCCGCGAACTCCCGATCCCCCTGCCGCACCCGCTCCTCGCGCTGGCGAAAGGGGCCGGCTGCGTTCCCGTCCTGGAGCGCCGGGCCTTGGGCGCGTTCGACGAACGCGACGGGCCGGCGGCCCCATCGGGCGTCGCGGGCGCCGAACACGTAGGCGTCCGACACGCCGGGAACGCGCAGAAGCTTCTCGCAGATCTCGGCGGGGTACACGTTCTCCCCACCGGACACGAACATGTCGTCGGTGCGCTCCTTCACGTACAGAAGCCCGTCCACGAGCGCAGCGGTGTCGCCCGTGAGGAAGTAGCCGTCCACGGTGAGCGCGGCACGGGCGTTCAGGTAGCCCCGGAACAGTCCCGGACCCTTCACCGCCAGGCGCCCGAACCCGTCTTCACCCGGGTCGACGATGCGGGCGAGGTACCCGGGAAGCAGGCGCAAGCCCCCCTGGAACGAAGGGGTGAGCAGCGCATGGGCGATTTGGCTCGCCGTCTCGGTCATGCCGTAGCTCACGAACACGCGCAGCCGCAGGGCGCGGGCCCGCTCGATGGTGGCGGGGTTGACCGCGCCGCCGCCCAGCAGGATGCAGCCGTAGCGGCGCAGCGCCTCGTCGCGGCCCGTCGCCATCATGTCCTGCAACATCTTGTCCACCACCGACACGTGCGTCGCGCCCTTGCGCGCGCCGTCCGCAACCAGGCGGTCGGCGTCGAAGCGCCCGTACAGGATGAACGGGCAGCAGTTCAGGAAGCTGCGCACGATCACCTGGAACCCGCCGACATGGTACAGGGGCAATGCCGCCTGCCACAGCCCCTCGCCCTGGCGGTTGAGCGCCGCGTTCGACACTTCGGCGGCGCGGCAGAGATTGTCCCAGCTCAATGCGACGGCCTTCGCCCGGCCCGTGGTGCCCGACGTGAACATGACCACGGCCCGCGCGTCGCGGTCGAACACGTGCGCGGCATGTTCGGCGAAATGGATGACGCCTTCGACCGCGTCCTGGCGCGCCATCTCGTTGCGACGGCGCAATGCGGCGCGGCCCGACGACACGCGGCCAAGCGCCCGCGCCGACCTCGGCTCCACATCGGTCACGTTGGCGCGGGCGAACGCGGAACGCGAGGCGCGCGTCGGGACGGGCCCGCGAGCGCCCGCAGCCGGCTCGCCCGTCAGCAGCGACATCGCCCTGCCCATCAGCCGATCGACGTTCCCCTGGTTCACCCGCACGGAGATGGACGCGTTGGAGGCGCGTTCGACCTCCATGAGGCGCGCCGTCTTCTCGCCTTCGGTCAGGCGGTTGTTGAGCACGACGAGCGCGAAGCCGCCGTACGCGGCGGCCAGCACGAAGTACACGTAGGCGGGGCAGTTCGGAAGGTCGATCGAAACGTAGTCGCCGGGACGCACGCCCCGGTCCCTCAGACAGCGGGCGAGGGCGGCGGACAGAAGGCGGGTCTCCCGATAGGAGTACGCCGCCTCTTCGCCGGTGTCATCGACAAACGTGAAGCATGTGCGCTGGGGGCACCGTCGCACCATGCTTTCGAACACGCCGATCATCGCTGCTCGCGTCCAACCTCTCTACATATGCCCTCGTCGTCGCCAATCATTCCTGTCGCATGCATCCGCACTCGCAACCGCGTCGAAGCCTCAGGGGAACTTCGGGAACTGGTCGAAGTTGGGAGCGCGCTTCTCCTTGAACGCGTCGCGGCCCTCTTTCGCCTCGTCAGTGGTGTAGTACAGAAGCGTCGCATCGCCCGCAAGCTGCTGGATGCCGGCCAGGCCGTCCGTGGCCGCGTTGAACGACGCCTTCATGAAGCGCAGCGCCGTCGGCGAGAACTGCAGCATCTCGCGCGCCCACGCGACGCATTCCGACTCGAGCTCGTCGAAGGGCACCACTTTGTTCACCAGGCCCATCTCCAGCGCTTCGGCAGCCGTGTACTGACGGCACAGGTACCATATCTCGCGCGCCTTCTTCTGGCCGACGATGGCGGCCAGATACCCTGCCCCGTAGCCGGCGTCGAAGCTGCCCACTTTGGGACCCGTCTGGCCGAATTTCGCCGTCTCGGCGGCAATCGACAGGTCGCACAGGATGTGCAGCACGTGCCCGCCGCCGATGGCGTAGCCGTTCACCATGGCGATGACCGGTTTGGGAACCACGCGGATGAGCCGCTGAAGGTCGAGCACGTTGAGGCGCGGGATGTTGTCCTCGCCCACGTAGCCGCCGTTGCCGCGCTTCTTCTGGTCGCCGCCCGAGCAGAACGCCTGGTCCTCGGGCTTGCCATCGTGGTTCGCACCCGTCAGGATGACGACGCCCACGGACGCATCGTCGCGCGCGACGCTGAACGCGTCGTACAGCTCGGTCACCGTGAGCGGCGTGAACGCGTTGCGCCGCTCGGGACGGTTGATGGTGATCTTGGCGATGCCGTCCGCAGTTTCATAGATGATCTCGCGGTATGTTTTGCCAGGCTGCCACGCGACGTCGCCCATAGACCGTCCTTCCATTGCGCGCCGCAGCCCGTCCGGACACGGCGAAAGATACTGTTCACAGGATTATTGCCTATAGTATCCGATTACCGCACGAATGCGCATCTGACCTTAGAATATCACTATAAAGAAACTTTTGATGAACCAATGGTTGAAACGGTTGAAACGCGGCCGCCGCCTTCATGCCAGGCTCGCCAGAAACGCCTCGAGCAAGCGCGCGAAGCGATCCGGTTGCTCCACGTGCACGTTGTGGCCCGCCTCGGCGACGGTTTCCACGGCGATGTTCGATGCGCCTTCGAGGCGCGCAAGCTCCTCGCCGACCGCGCGGTACTTCGCATCGAGGCCGCCGCACAGGTACAGCACGCGGAACGGGAACCGGGGAAGCGCCTCGAGCACTCTTGCGCGGTCGGGCATGGCATGTTGGCCGGCGCCCTCGAACGTGCGGGCCAGCGCCTCCGGATCGTTCGCGAGCCGACCGGCGCGCAGGCGATCGCGCACCGCTTCGGGCAGGCGGGCCTGGGTTTCGAACAGCGGAAGGCGCGCCCAATCGTCCATGAACGGCCGGACGCCATGTGCCCGCAACCGGCGGGCGCGCTCGGCGTCGGCCGCAAAGGAGGCTTCGCGCTCGGCGTGCGATCGCGGCCCCAAGCCGGCGCTTTCCAATGCGAGTGCGCCGAACCGGGAGGGATCCCGCAGCGCCGCCGCAAGGGCCACGCGCCCTCCCATGGAGTAGCCTGTCACGATCGGCTTCGCGGCTTCGCCAGCCAGCTCGCCCATGAACGCGAGCAGCGCCTCGGCCTGCGCATCCAGGCTGTAGGCCGACGGCTGCGCCGGGCGGTCGCTTTCGCCGTGGCCGACCAGGTCGAGGGCGTAGACGGCGCGAAAGCGGGCGAGCGACGGCGCTGCCTGGGCCCACGTTTCGGCGCTCTGCGCGAATCCGTGCAGCAGCACGAGCGGCGGCTGCCGCTTCCATGCGCCCGGCTCGCCGCAGCCGTCCGTCGAGAGCCCGCGGGCGCTCGGCTCCGAGCCCCAGCGCACGAACCGAAGGCGAACGCCGCCGTGCCGCATGCTCCCCTCGAACCGTTCCGCCTCCAAAACCATACCCCTCCCCTCCTTCGCAACGCCATGCGCCCGCCCGGCCGCATGACGGCGAAGCCATGCGGCCGCATCCCGCCGGGCTACCCCGCAGAACGCGGCCGCCTTGAACCTACGACCAATAGGGAGCGTAGCGCTCCTTCAAGCCTCTCAGCGGCACCTTCGCCTCCAGAAGCGATATGCCGGGCACGCCGAGCATGTCCCGATACGCAGAGTCCAGCTCCTCCACCGAAGCCGCCGCACGGTACGGCACGCCGAAGGCGCGCGCGGCCGCCGCGAAGTCAACGTCCTGCGGCGTGAGGAACAGGCGCTCGAAATACGGGTCGTCCGACTGCTGCGGCAGCATGTCGAAGATGCCGCCGCCGTTGTTGTTGAGCAGCACGATGACGATGCTCGGTGCCACACCGGGCGCGCCGTCGCCAGGCGCGGCCGCAGCTTCCCGCTGCACGCGCAGCTCGCGCTGAAGCGCCAGCGCGTTCAGGTCGTGCAGCAGCGTGAGGTCGCCCGCAAGCAGCGTGGTCTGCGCGAAGTGCTGCGCCGCGCCCAAGGCCGTGGACACCGTGCCGTCGATGCCGTTCAAGCCGCGGTTGCACAGCACGGTGAGGGGCCGGCCGCCCTTGAGGTAGAACGTGTCGAGCGCCCGCACACTCATGGAATTGGCCGCGAACAGGCACGAACCTTCGGGCGCCAGCTCCATTACGCGGCGGACGAACGCACCTTCGAAGCCCTCCGCCGCGTCGTCCACCGCCGCGATGCGCGCGCGGGCGGCGTCGTTGGCAGCGGTCCAGGCCGCGGCGAAGGCGCGCTGCGCTGCCCCGCCCGCATCGGCTGCCCCATCGCTTTCCCGGAGGAGCGAGCGCGCGAAGTCGGCGGGGGCGCAGGCGACGAAAACATCCGTCGCGTCGTTGAAGTCGCGCGTCTCGTTCGGGTCGACAACGATCTGGAGCGGGCACCTCGCCGCGAACTGCGTGGCCTTCTTCGACACGGGGTAGCGTCCGAAGCGCACGACGATCTCGGGTGCGAGCATGCCCGCACGATTCGAGTCGCCGAGCACCGTGTCGTAGTTGTCCACAACGAGCTCGTCGTCGAAACGCCGCAGCCCGGACAACGGGTCGGCCAAAAGCGGCAGGCCGAGCGCACGCGCCCACGACAGCACGGCATGAGCCTCCTCCACGGTCGCGCACGACCCTTCGCCGGCGAGCACGAGCGTCTTTCTGCCTGCAATGAGATCGTGCAGACGCGCCGCCTCACGCGGCTCAAGGCTCGCACACGGCCGAACGCAGCCCGCGCCGGCCGGCGCGCACGGGCGGCGGCCGGCCTCGAACAGCCCCTCGACCGCGAGGTCGGGTTTGAGCGGCTCGTCGAACGGGAAGTTCAGATGCACGGGCCCGCCTTCGCACGCGCCCGCGATGCGAATTCCGGCACCGGCGTCACATTCCCCGCCCGCCGCGATGCATGCCTCGCGCGCCGCCTGGCGGGCGAGGGCGAGCGCCGCATCGTCGGCGGCGGGCAGCGGCATCTGCCGGAACGCGCGCACGTGGTCGCCGTACGCCTTCAGCTGGTCGCACGTCTGCGGCGCGCCGAGGCCCTGCAGGCGCGGCGGGCGATCGCCCGTCAGCACCACGAGCGGAACGCGCGACGATTCGGCCTCCAGCACCGCCGGATAGTAGTTCGCCACCGCCGTGCCCGACGTGCACACGAGCGCCGCCGGGCGCCCGCTCGCCTTCGCCAGCCCCAACGCGAAGAAGGCGGCACCGCGCTCGTCCACGTCCACGAACAGCCGCAGCCGCTCCGGGTGCCGGCGCGCCAGCTCGTAGGCCACCATTGCCAGCGGCGTCGAACGCGACCCCGGGCTCACCACCACCTCGCGCACGCCCCAGCGCGTCAACTCGTCGAAGAACGCGCCCAGGAACAGGGCGGACGCCTGCGGCGTGGCGAGCGCTTGACCCGCCCCTTGGCTGGAAGCCTTCGCAGGGACGCCGAGAGCGGGGACGGTATCGGCTGGCGCCGCAGGGGATCCTTCGACTCCGCGCTGCGCGCTCCGCTCAGGATGACAAGACATGGCGTGGGAATCGACACCGGTCGTCATCGCCCCTCCTCCCCGTCGAACGCGCTCAGCACGGTCTTCAATTTCATCCCGATCTCGTCGTATTCGTCATCGGCCACGCTGCCGGCCACGATGCCGCAGCCTGCGTACACCCAGCCGATCTCGCCGTCGAACACGCCCGTGCGCAGCGCCACCGAGAACTCGCCGTCGCCGTCGCCGTCCACGTAGCCGCATGCGCCCGCGAAGAAGCCGCGGTTGTACGCCTCGATGGAGCGGATGAGCATTTTCGCCTCGCCCACCGGCGTGCCGGCCACGGCCGGCGTGGGGTGCAAATCGCCCTTCATCTCCCACAAATCGACGCCCTCCAAGATGCGCGCCCGCGCCGGCGTGCACAGGTGCTGCACGTGCGTGAGCGGCAGGATGCCCGGCTCGGCGGGAACGTCCACGTCGTAGCACGTGCGGCGGAACACCTCGCGGATGAACCGCACCACGTAGTCGTGCTCGGCGCGGTTCTTCGGATCGGCCATGAGCTCGGAGGCCAGCCGCTCCCGCTCGGCCTCGGACCCGCCGGCCGGGCACGTGCCCGCCAGGCACATGCTCTCCAGCTCGTTGCCCGTCTTGCGCACCAGCAGCTCGGGCGTGCATCCGCAGAAGAACACGTCGGCGTAGCGGTACAGCAGCACCGTGCCGCGCGCAGGCCCGTCAATCAGGTTCACCAACAGATCCTTCGACGAGAACGGACGGTCGGCCACCAGCCGCTGGCGGCGCGACAGCACCACCTTGTCCACGCGCCCCGCCTCGATGGCGGCCAACCCCGCGCCCACAGCCGCGCGCCACGCCTCGCGCGAGTCGGGCTCGACGGAATACAGCACGCTCTGGCGGCGGCGCGGCGGCGCGGCGAGCGCCTGGCGCGCGAACCGTTCGATGCGCCCCGCGTACACCGGCCCGAGCGAGTTCACCTGCAAGAGCGTTCCGCGCTCGTTCTGGATGAGCACGATTTCCGGCAGCATGAACTTCAAGCGCGGGAACGCCTCGAACAGCTCGTCGGTGGGCGCGGGGTTCTCGGCGTCGAAGCGGTTGAACGAGAAGTACACGGGCGGCTGTTCCACCGAGCCCTCCAGCTCGCTTTCGGCGTCGTCGAGCGTCGGCAGCGCGATGCAGCGGCCGAGCCCCATATAGCGGCACGCGCGGCGCTTGTCGTAGTAGACGAACTGGTCGGTGAAGCCTTTCTGCAACACGCAGAACGCATCGACGATATCGGCATCGATGGGCCGCGTATGCGAGAATATCCTGGTCATTTCGCTCCCGTCTGCACCATTGGCGCGGCGCACCGCATATCAACAAGTTGGCGAATGCTGAGCATTCTAGCATGATGGGCTCTATACTGGCCGTATGCGACGGCGCGCGCAACCCCGCAGCCGCCGGCGCCCTCGTCGGGCGGCGCGCGGCTCGCCCTCGCCTCAACGAACGGCTTATCCGCAGCAGCGCATTGGGAGGACGCGATCATGGCCAAGCCATCGAAGGACATCGTCGGCAGCAAAACGCTCCGGGAGTTCAAGGACTTCATCAATCGGGGAAACGTGGTGGACTTGGCCGTGGCCGTCATCATCGGCGCCGCGTTCACCGCCATCGTGAACTCGGTGGTGAGCGACCTCATCATGCCCGTCATCTCGCTCGTGACGGGCGGCATCGACTTCGCCGACATGAAGATTCCACTCGGCGACGGCCCCAACGCCGCGGCCATCACCTACGGCAACTTCATCAACGCCGTCATTCAGTTCCTCATCATAGCGGCCGTCGTGTTCGCCATCGTGAAAGCGCTCGGCGCCGCGCGCTTGGTTGCGAAACGCGGCGACACCGCCGAGAAGGCCGCAGCCCCGAAATGCCCCTACTGCTTGGAAGACGTGGCGGAAGGAGCGACCCGCTGCCCGCATTGCACCGCCGAGCTGCCAGAGCCGGCGGGCACGTCGCGGCCTTCCGGCGTCGAACGCGCCGGCTCGTAGTCGATCCGCGATTCCATAGCCGTCGCCTCCAGTTTGAAGATAACCGGGCGCAAGCCGTCGTTGCAGCTGCATATCGCCACGCCGGGCTGTTTGATCCAGTCGCCGTAGTAGAACAGGCCGCCATCGTCGCCAACGCCGTGCGCAAGCGCGAAGACATACTGGTAGATGGCCTTCCACGCCTCGTCGCACAAGCCTTCCGGCTTCGCGTAATCCGCGTAGAACACCTGGCCTTCTTGGAGCATGGGGCAGGGGCCAAGGCCCTCGACCCCGTATTCCGCAGCCAGTTCCTCGTCGAAGCTCGTTTTGAGCACGGTGATCTTGACTTTGTTCATGACGGCCTTCCCTTCTTCACCTGGTCACAGCCTGCTTTTGTTCGTTGTGGCCCTCGTCGTCCCCGTCGCCTTCGTCGCTGTCGCAATCGGCGCACAGCGCCTCTTGGCGCAGGATGAGAAAGCCCGCGACGCCTGCGATGAGCGATGCCGCCAAAATGGCCGCCTTCGCCATGGCTATGGTGCCGGGATCGGCGAACGCGAGGTTCGTCACGAAGATGGCCATGGTGAAGCCCACACCGCCCAACACCGACACGCCGCCGATATGTCCCCAGTTCACGCCCTTCGGCAGATCGGAGAGCTTCAGCTTCACGACGATCCACGTGGACAGGAAGATACCAAGGGGCTTGCCGAACAGCAGTCCGCAGAACACGCCGATGGTCACCGGGTTCGTGACGATGGCGATCGGATCCATCCCCACGAGCACGACGCTTGCATTCGAGAACGCGAACAGCGGCAGGATGACGAAATACACGGGGATGTGAAGACGGTAATCGAGGCGGGTTATGGGAGGGATGGACAGCCGCGACACGCGGCCGATCTCCGTCACTTCGGCCAGATACTCTTTCTGCACGATGTCAGGCTCGCCGGGGTCGTAGCGGTCCTCGGCCGTGCGTGCGCGCGCCGCGAACCAACCAGGCGCGCGCTCGAGCCGAACCTGGGAGCGGGCGGGAATGGCAAGGGCCAGCAGCACGCCGGCGATAGTGGCGTGCACGCCCGACATGAGGAAGCATGCCCACATGAGCAGGCCCACGGCAAGGTACGGCCACAGATCGTAGATATGCAGCCGGTTGAACACGACGAGCAAGGCGAACAGCGCAAGCCCGCCCAGCAGCCACGAGACGTCAAGGTTGGCTGTATAGAAAACGGCGATCACGAGGATGGCGATGATGTCGTCTGCGATGGTGAGCGTGGAGAGGTACGAGCGCAGGCCTGAGGGTACGCGGCTGCCCAGCAGGGCGAGAACGCCCAGGCAGAACGCGATGTCGTTCGCCATGGGAACGCCCCAGCCCTGCTCGAAGCCGCCGCCTGCATTGATGGCAGTGTAGACGACCGCCGGCACGACGGCGCCGCCTGCCGCAGCGACGATGGGCAGCAGGGCCTTGCGCGGGTTCTTCAGCTCGCCGGCCGTCATCTCGAACTTGATTTCCAATCCCACCATAAGGAAGAACAGGGCCATCAGGAAATCGTTGATGAAATGCTCGAGTGTGAGATGCGGCGCGAATGGGCCGATGCTGAAGCCGATCTCGAACGTATGCCAGAACTCGCCGAACGTCGGCAGCAGCGGCGTGTTCTCGATGACGAGGGCGGCAACGGCGGCGGCGAGCATGAACATGGTTGCCCGCGTTGACGAATGAGTGAATTCGAGGAACTTGCGCTTGCGCCGATGATGGTGCCGAACTTCCGGTTCGAGAATGCGCTCGGTGGGCGCGCAGGCAGGATCGCCGGTCAGGCATGCAGGAACCTCGGGCTGCTGCTCGGCGGGCCCGGCTTCGCTGGTATGCTCGAGTTCTTTTTTCGATGCCATGTGATCAGTGTACCGAACGGGCCGCAACCCAGGGGTCACGGCCCGGCAACGAACGCGCAATCGCCGCCAAATGCAGCGCGGCCTGCAGGCCCGCGATGCCGAGCGCGGCGCGGCCCGCATGCCGGCAAAGCCGGCAACGCGGCGCCACTCGCAGGTTCGTGCGGCCGGCTAGCAGCCGTTCGCGCAGGTGAACGACCGATCGTTGCGGCTCAGGCCATGCTTGACGCGGTCGGCTTCCTCGGAGGTCTTCGCATCGTTCCAGCGGTCCATCGTGCCCACCAGGTAGCCCGTGATGCGGCGGATGCGATCGAACGGGACCGGAGCCAGCTCGTAGCGGATTCCCACGTCCTGCCCATCGACTTCAAGGGCGAGCTCCGTGACGGTGCTGTTCGGATGCCGCCCATTGCCGCGATCGATGTACGCGCGAACCTCGGCATCGCCCACCGGAGCATCGTCGTCGTGCGCGTACGTCACCGTCACCGACACGCCGTCGACCGTCCGGTGCTCCTCTCGCGCGCTCAGGATGCTGTCGCCAACCTGCATGGATTCCGTGGTGCCGATCGCCTTCGCTTCTGCCGTTGCCATAAGGTGAACTCCTCGCTTGCTCAGTCTTCTATATGATATTAAAATCGTATCATTTAAAGACGGCGGCGTCAACGAACGGGGCGAAGCGCAGCGGAACCGTTAAAAAAGAGGCTCTTTCATTTTGCGTCCGGAAACCCCGTTGACCAAGCGAAGGGAAAATGGCCGCGGCCGGTTCTTTGGAAGAACCGGCCGCGCTCCGTTTTGGATGCATCCAACCTACAAGCTCTCGCCTGTGATCGCGCGCACCGCATGGCGGGCGTACGTCATCGTCCTTCCGCTGGCCAGACCCGTGAACAAGTTGGGGTACGAGTGCGCGAAGAAGCCTCCCGACACATCGCCGACCAGGTACAAACCCGTGAACGGCTTGCCCTGGGCGTCCACCGGATGCAAGTCGGTGTCGACATGGACGCCGTCGAGCGTGCACAAGAGCCTGCTGCAGGTGCGCAGACCGTAGTACGGAGGGCTGTCGAGCGCTATCAGGCGGTACGGCTCCTTGTAGAAGTCGTCGTCATGGCCTTGGGCCGCAAGTTCGTTGTAGCGCGCGACGGTCTTGGCGAACGTCTCGGGCGGGATGTTGAGCTTCTTCGCCAGGTCTTCGACCGTGTCGGCGCTCTGCACGAAACCCGCCTCTTCCCATTCAGCGATGGTTTCGGGGAGCGTTTCGTACTTGCCGTCAGAGGGAGCACCGTTCGGGTACGGATAATGCCGCGCGCAGCCGACGGTTTCGAATTGCTTCATGTGCTCAAGGAAGTTGCTGTCCCAAATGGTGCACCAGCAATGCTCGGGCTGATAGGCCGCCGCATGGACAATGTAGTCGTACGGAGCCGATTCGTTGGCGAACCGCTCGCCGTCAAGGTTGACCTTGAGCCACGCCTGCGATCCAAACCGCACCTGCTTCTTGAGTTCCGGCCAGCCGAGGCCTTCCGTGCACGTCAGCGGAGTCTCGTCGGGGTACATGCCGGTGCGATCGAACACCATGCATGCGTGGGTCTCGTCGAATGCAGCGCCCATCCACAAGCAGGCCTTGATGCCGTCCCCCGCCGTCAGGCCAGCCGACGTGTAACCCGCCGGCATGCTGGCGAGCGTCTGCGGCTGAAGCGCCCGCAGCATGTCGATATTGTGCTGGTATCCGCCAGTCGCCAGGATGATGCCCTTCGAAGCCGTGAAGCGGATCACCTTTCCCTCGCTGTCCTGGGCTATGGCTGCGGTAACGTTATGGTCGTCGTATTCGAACTTCACCAGGGCGGTCTCGAAGCGGAATTCGCCGCCCAGTTCTTCGACGTACTCAGGCCATACCACTTTGCTTGTCCTGTCAGGGTCGTCCCACACCGGGCTGTGCCCGGACTGGAATTTGGGATGTGCGGCGGGATCGTCGAACTCGGCTGAATAACCGCCCTCGAAAAGCAGATGCCCGACGTTGCGGCGTTCGAGCAAATCGGCGTACCAATCGACCGCCTCGTGGCTCTCGTCGAGCCAGATTTTCACCAGACGCTGGTCCATGTCATTGGCGGCGTACATGGTGATGTAGTGGAGGCACGCCGCGGGATCGGGGCTGTTGTTTTCGGCTAGCTGGAGCTTCGAGCCGATGCCGCCCACATCATCTCGCACCATGCCCGCGGCACCGGTCTTCTCGAGCGTGATGGTCTTCAACCCTTTTTCAAGACAGGTCATGGTGGCTACCATGCCGCCCGAGCCGGCGCCGATAACGAGCACCTCGGTTTCCACCGTTTCCTCGGGCTCTCCGACATCGGGCTCCACACCAAGCCAATCGACGGCGGGTGCCGCAGCGCCAGAAGACGGTCCCGCCTCCGCTGCGTTCTGAGAACCCGCATGTGCATCGCCTTCGGAAGCCGTGCAGGCTCCCAACAAACCCACGGCCGCCATGCCGGCCGTTCCCGCAATGGCTCCCTGCAAAAAGCTTCGCCTCGTCAGTTCGCTCCCCATGGTCTCCTCCTTTTGCGATCGATCGGCAAGCATTGCGGCGGCTTGCTTGAAGCCGACCGCTCTGCCCTCTCGGGATCAACGGTACGGATTTGAAGCCGCACTGTCACTCATGCATAGGTCCTTGCCGGGATGATTTTGCTCATCCCCCATTCATCCTCAGCGTCTACCCCCTTCTTGAACAGGAGTTTTCCTTGACAACTGCGAGCCTGTTCGAAGGATCGCCGGGGCAGCCGCTCGGTTTTGCTATAGAATGGGAGCGGAACGGCAGGGGAGGAGCTCATGGGGATCTGCTCAACAACAGCGCACCGCGAACAAGCTGCTGCCGTCGGCAAGCCCAAAGGTCGGAAGATGGCTGCGTTGCTTGGCCGCCTGCCTCATATCCCCCTTGTCTTCCTCGGGTTCGGCATGCACCGAGCTTGGATCGAGATCGCTTTTGTCGGCTCGTTCGTCGATTTTCCCGCCACGCATTACAGCGGCCACGATTTCTTCGATCTGACCATCCTCGCAACCGCATTGATCTGCGTTGCGGCCTCGAAACGCATTGGCACGCTCCACGACAAGAGAGCGCTCCATTGGGCATGCGGCGTCTCGCTGATCGGCTCCACCCTCGGACTGTTCGCCTCCCTGTACGATCCCGGTTGCGCGGCCATGCTTGCCGTGCCGTCCGCCGTTCTCGGAGGATTCGGCATCGCGCTCATCATCCTGTTCTGGTCCGAGTTGTACTGCTGCCTCAATCCGGTACGCGTTGCGCTGTATTTCTGCGCTTCGATCGTGGCAGGCGCGGTCATCGTCTACATCTGCCGCGGGTTCTACCAGCCCTGGCTCTTCGCCGCCATGGTGTGCATGCCCGTCGCCTCGCTCGCATGCCTTCGGGCGAGTTTTCGCTCTTTGCCGCCCGACGAGCTTCCGAACCCCTACCGAGGAGGCTTTTCGTTTCCCTGGAAGCCCGTTCTGCTCATGGCCCTGTTCGCGTTCGCGTACGGGCTCAAGGAGTCTTCGCTGTACATGAGCACGTTCGGGCCGCACTCGGCATTCGGAACCGTCGCGATGGCGTCGGTGGTGTTCGCAGGCGTGGTCTTCCAAGGCGGGAGATTCGACTTCAGAGTGATCTACCGGTTCGCGTTGCCTCTTATGGTAGGAACGTTCCTTATCCTGCCGAGCCTCGGCTTCCTGGATAACGTTGCGGCGGATTTCTGCATGACGGGAGCATACACCGCGTTTTCCATCCTCATCATGATCATCCTCACCAGCCTGAGCTACCACCAGGGCATCTCCGCGCTCTGGCTGTTCGGCATCGAGCGCGCCGTGCGGGTCTCGTTCAACATGCTTGGCCGACAGGCGGAATCAGCCATCTCGGAACTCGACTTCATGGGCAATCTGCCTCCGGGCTTCGTGCTCAATGCCCTCGTCATCCTTCTTGTGGCAGCGCTCACGATGATCCTTCTATCGGGCAAGGGGCTGTCGGACCGCTGGGGAGTCGCGTTCTTCGACAACCCGAACGATGCCGAAGACGACTGTTTCGTGAACGACCAGCACCTTGCCGCCCTCTGCAGCAACGTGGCGAAGGAGCATCGCCTTTCACAGCGGGAAGAAGAGGTGCTGCACCTGCTTGCCCAGCGAAAATCCATCGGGGATATCGAGGAAGCCCTCGTCGTTGCAAAGGGAACCGCCAAAACCCACATCAGGAACGTGTACCGAAAACTTGACGTGCACTCTCGCGACGAGCTTATCGAATACCTCGAGATGCATTCGTGAGGACGGTGGGAAATCCGAACGGCGAACACCGCCCCCCCCGTGCGACTAGCAGGCGTTCTCTCAGCTTCAAGTGCAGACCGGTCCCGGTTTTCTGAGCAGAAATCGAAGTTGGGTACACAGCCGGAATCGAACAAGCAGCGTTTTACCAGGTCGCGTTTATTGATCATGCCCGCAAACCGTGAAAAACGCGTTCACATGCCTGTTTTGCGAGGCTCGAAGCGCCGCAACCGATACCCTACCCCGATTTCTGCTCAGAAAACAGCTTTCGGCCTGCATTCGCCCATGCCGTCCTGAATCAGAGGGTGCTTGCCGGCGCACCCACATCGACCGCCGTCAAGCGTGCCGCGATCACGCCTCGATGGATTCCACCAGGTCGATGAGCTCTTGGCGCGAATGGACCCCCGTTTTCGCGAAGATGCTCTTCGTGTGGGAGCGCACCGTGTTCTTGGAGATGACCAGCTCTTCGGCCACATAGGGCACATCGCGGCCGCGCGCCAGAAGATCGAGCACGTCCGCTTCGCGCCGGGACAGCCCGTAGCGCTCCACCGCCACCGCGCACCGGGCGGACACGGCGTCGGCGGCAGGAGCGTCGCCGGCCGGAATCCCAGAGTCGACCGAAACCGCGGCTTCCGCGCCTCGCCGCGAGCGCTTCCCGTGCGGCGCCACCATGGCAAGCGAGAGCAGGTACACCGCGACGAGCGCCACCACGGACAGCTCCGCCAATCCGACCCCCCGGCCCGCGCCCACGAACAGGCCCACGACCGATCCCGCAACCGAGCTTGCATACACCGCGCCGGCGAACAGCCCGTACACGAGCACGGGCGGAAGCGATTGGTTGCGCGCCGTCCGCGCGCAGGAGACCACCATGAGCGAGGACGTGACCGAGAACACCAGGAACACGAGCGAAAGCACCACTTGGCGAAACGCCCCCTCCAACAGGGGAAGCATGAGAAACGCCGTAGCCGTGAGGGGAAACAGGATCTGATACAGGCGCATCAGCGTGACGCGCTCGTACAGAGGGCGCCACGTTGCCAGGAGAACGACGGAGGCCACGAGCAGCCCGATCATGTTGCTGGCGTTCGTCTGCCCGAGCGAACCGCCGCCCGCCGCCGACCCGATGCGCACGACGCCCACGATGAACGCCGAGAAAGCAACGCACAACAGAGGCCGCCACAGCTCGGACGCGGCCTCGCGGCATCGATCGCGCCGCTGGCCGGGAATGGTGTCGAACATGGGATGGGTTTTCGGCACGCACCGCCGGGCTGCGCACGTGAGCGCGACCGCCACGGGAGCGAACAGGAACAACGACGCCCACGGCGCCACGCTTTCCGGAAGCAGCTCCACGGCGAAGAACAGCAGGGCCGAAACGCCGGCGGCGGCGAACACGACGATGCCCGCCGAGAACACCTTCAACGCGGCGACCGCCTCCTGCAAGGCGCAGAACATGAGGCCGCTGCCCCACCCGAAGCAGGCTCCGGCCGCGGCCAGCAGCCAGGCGGACGGGAACGGGCCCGTCTGCTCCAAGGCTGCGAACGTCGCCCCGGCCAAGAACAGCGCCAGCGCCAGCAGCGGGGAACGCCATGAGCGCGCCTTGGGACGAAGGTACGCTACCGCCCCGGCCGCCAACAGGGCGACGGGGAACGCCGTGCTGCGCACGAAGTACTCGAGCACGAACGCGTCCGGGCTCTCCTGCCCGCCCGCGAACCTCAGATAGCCTCCCCACAGCATCACCGAGGTGCACGCCAGGAAGAATCCGTACGCGAACGTGAGCAGCACATGCTCGCGCTTCAAGTTCTCCAGAACGCGCTTCACCGGCCCGCACCTCCCCTCCCTCGCACGGACAGCGCACGTGCTCGGCGGCTCTCCCACGCCCGCAGCACGGGCTCATTGTACCGCACCGCCGCTCCGCCGGGTAATGAGCGAGAGCCCGCGGGAACTTCTGGATGAAAAACCACCTAGGCTGGGTGAGGCCTCGTTTTGCCTGATGGACTACGCTCTTGGCAATGCGAGATTCCAAAGGCGCGCGCTCGGCCGGCATGTGGGAACGCATGGCTTCGAGCGCCGCATGCGGAAGTCTCGGGGAACGGGAACCAAGGAAGGGAGTTTCATCATGGAGGGAAGCCTGAACCGTAGAAGCTTCGTCAAGGGCGCGGCCCTGGGAGCCGCCGGCCTGGTTGCGGGCGGGGCGCTGGCCGCCTGCTCGTCGCCGAGCGGATCGTCCTCGGGCGGATCCGGCGATGCCGACCAGGCCGCCACGGCGGTGAACAGCGCCGATCAGCAGTGGAGCTTCGAGATAGCGCCCGAGCCCATCGCCGACGAGGACATCGCCGACACGGTGGAATCCGACGTCATCGTGGTGGGCGGCGGCATGAGCGGCATGGTGAGCGCGGCGTCGTGCGCCGAGAACGGCCTGAAGGTGACGCTCATCAGCGCGTCGTCGGCGCCGGTGAGCCGCGGCGGCTCCAACAACGGCGTGTATTCCAAGGTGATGGAGCAGATGGGGATCCCTCGCATGGATCCCACGTGGTTCTACCGCATGCAGTACGCGGCCAACGGCGGCAACTTCAGGCCGGCTTTGTGGTACAAGTTCTACAACAACTCCGAAGAGGCCATCAACTGGATCGTCGACATCGCGGCAAAGGCCGGCATCAAGACCACCATCGAATCCGGCCCCGAGTACAAAGAGGGCGACCCGATGTACACCCCGACGGCGGCCCACGCCTTCTACGTGGACGACGAGGAGCTGCACGGCGCCATCGGCAACGGCGAAGGCTACATCGCCGAGGAGATGGGGCGCTACATCACCGAGGATCTGGGAGTGGACGTCCGCTGGAACGTCAAGGGCGAGCAGCTGGTGCGCGGCGGGGTGGCCAACGGCACCGAGGGCCGCGTGGACGCCATCATCGCCTCCAACGCCGACGGCAGCTACACCAAGTACGTGGGCTCCAAGGCCGTCATCATGGCCACCGGCGACTTCTCCCATGACAAGGACATGATGGAGAAGTACTGCCCGCAGGCCGTGGAGCTGTGCGACTTCACCACCGACATCAACTACGACCAGGGCATCTGGATGGGCGGCCTCATGCCCGGCGACGGCCACAAGATGGAGCTGTGGGTGGGCGGCGCTTGGCAGAAGGAGCCCAACAACATCATGCTGGGCCGTCCCAACCTGCCAGGCGACCAACCCTACACCAGCCACACCGGTCTGATGGTGGACAACGCCGGTCAGCGCTTCATGAACGAGGACGTGCTGGGCGGCCTCGCCTGCGCCACCATCATGCATCTGCCCGAGAAGACCGCCTACTGCATCTGGGGCGCCAACCGCGCGGAGGCGGGAGGCCCCTGGGGCGCCATCAACTACGCCCACGGCGAATACTTCACCACCGAAGAGGTCCTGGAGCGCTGGGACACCGACGCCGACGGCTTCGGCATCGTCAAAGCGGACACGCGCGAGGAGATCATCTCCCAGCTGGGCCTGCCCGCCGAGACCATCGACACCATCGAGCGGTACAACGAGATGTGCGCGAACGGCGTGGACACCGACTTCTACAAGACGGCCGACAAGCTCATCCCCATCGGCGAGGGCGACGGCCCCTTCTACGGCGCGTCCTTCTCCCCCGGCTTCCTCACCTCGCTGGGCGGCCTGCGCACCGACGTCGACCTGCGCGTACTCGACGAGAACGACGAGCCCATCGAAGGCCTGTTCAACGCGGGCTGCATGATCGGCAACTTCTACTCCGCCACCTACACCTTCGCCATGGAGGGCATGAACTACGGCGCCACCTGCATCACGCTGCCATACGTGCTGGGCAAGGACCTGGCGGCCGGCAAGCTCGACTAGCATACCCCCACGCGCGCACCGCCACCCTCCCCGCGATGACGCGCGTTCCTCCCCCGCAGCGCCCTTCGGATGCATTCCGAAGGGCGCTGCGCTCGTCTCGGCTTCGACCGCCGTCGGAGCGCGCATTCAACGCCGCGGCGACCAACGCACGGCAATGCCCCAGGAAGCACGGCGACGGCCGCTCGCGCCCACCCCGAGCCCGCGAATGCTCGCGGCGACGCTAGTCGCCCTCTTCCCGATCGCCCTGACGAACCACAAGCGCCACAAGCTCTTCGCGCGTATGGACGCCGGTTTTCTGATAGATATGGCTGATATGGGTTTTCACCGTGTTGTACGTGATATAGGTATCAGCGGCTATCGTTTTGGCCGTCTTCCCACACGCAAGATGAGCGAGTATCTCTCCCTCGCGCTCCGACAGCGCATAGACTCGGGAGACTTCCGCGCTTCGGCGGCCAATGCTCTCCACCATATCGTCCGGCTGCCGCCCAGGGCCGACCGGCACCGCAACGAACAGACCGCCTTCCGGCCTCCCGACGAACCGATCCGCTTCGCGCGCACACCGCACCCGAACTGCGATAGCGAGAATGCTCGTCGCAGCGAGCACCACACCTAGAACAGGCTTGGCACTTGGGAGAAAGGCAGAGCCGAGCGCCATCCCCAACAGAAACCCAAGATCGACCACGCAGAGTCCAAAAGCAAGCACTTGAACGCCCGCGAGGCGAACGGGGAGCACCGAATCAAGCTCCGAAAAGGTATAGACCAGAAACAGGAAATACGATGCAAATATGGCTGAGCGCGACAACGATTCGCCTTCGGTCGCGCATGCAACGAGCGCGCACGCGACGACCGCAACGGGAAGGAACAGCCTTGAGACGAGCCGCCGGGAAGCCCACGTGGCAAGCGCGAAATCCGCGGCAATGACGACCCCTGTTGCAAGCAGAGCGCAGGATACGACGAGCGGCCAGGCGACGCCGGCGATGTCGGAAGGGGGCGTCGTCTTGAAGACGCCCTGGAACACGGCAAGCGTCCCACAGCACAGCAGGAGCGTGCCGAGCGCGACAGCAGCACTACGCTGCCGCGCGGCCGTCTCTCCTCGTTCGGAAGCCGTAGAGCCTGCGACCTGTCCGCCGTCTTCCGGCACGCCCGGCCAATCGCGTCCGCACGGATCGGCGAAATACGACGCGCGAAACAGAAACGCCGATGCGAGAGGCGCTGCAGAGCAAATCGTCAACGCCACCACGAACGGCAGCGTGATGAAAAACAGGTACAGAAACATCGCAAGCAATACCGATGCCGCCACGAGCAGACGCTCCACACGCTTCGAAGAAACGGGTTCCGAAACCTCCCGCCAGAACAGGATGAGGGGAGCCGATCCGATGCCGGTCAGAAGCCCGCCGGGAGCGTTCATGAAACCGAAGCTTTCAACATTGAAGCCCAGCGTTGCGAGCACGATGCCGGCCGAGGTTGCAAGTCCTGCGCCTACCACGACGGGAAGCCGCTCCACAAGCGGCCTTGAACGCCGGACGAGAAAGCACAGCGCTACGAGGGTCACTGCGTGGGCGATCAGCACAAGCGTCCAGGACGTCCTCTCCGTGCCGTACCAAACCGACGTGCTGAACAACCCGGATATGAACCAGACCCAGTAGCAGCTCATGCCCAGGGCTAGCAGAAGCGGCTTCGCGTAGGCCTGAGACCCGGCTCCCAAACTTGTTTTCATCGCGCCCTCCCAGCAGCCGATGGCTTTTGCACGATTTCACTCGTTTCGGATGATGATAAAACCACAGCGCGCAAGGCGAATCACTCGCAGCATATGATATCGCACTCCACCGTCCGGAATACACTTTCGAACTGAGCCCGGCAACCCGAGCAACCGCTGAACAGAGTGTACCGCGATGCGGCGAATCAGGAGGCGGGGACGAATCGCGCGGGATCGGCACGCTTCCCAGCGCGCAGGAGGGAAGAAGGAAAGGGGAAGATCATGAAACACGAGCTTCGAAGCAGCGAGGGAACAGGGTATGTGTCGCGGCGCAGCTTCTTGAAGGGCACGGCCGTCGCAGGGGCGGCGCTCGCCGTCGGCGGAGTCGCCGGATGCGCACCCGCCCAGACCGAGCAGGGCGGCGATGCGACCGGCGCAGCACAGCAGACGCGCTGGTCGTTCGAGACCCCTCCGGATCCCATCGCCGAGTCCGATATCAAGGAAACCGTCGAAGCTGACGTCGTCATCGTCGGAGCCGGCATCGCAGGCACGCTCGCCGCGCTCGCCGCGGCGGTCGAAGGCGCATCGGTCCTCGTTTTGCAGAAAAGCAGCGAGCCTATGAGCCATGGCATCGGATTCAGCGTGTTCGATGCCCAGCTGCAGCGTGATGCAGGAGCTGAATTCGATCTGCGCGAGTGGACGGACTTCTTTGCAAAGGACTGCTACGGCTACGGGAACCAGGCCTACATCGAGTCGGTCGTCTACAACTCGGGGCGCGCTCTCGATATGATGATGGACCTCATCAAAGACCGAGGAGAGGACTTCGGCACGGTCGTCCCCTACGCCAGCAAAGGCGGCACCATCTGCATGTGGAACGATCCCGACGTCGATCGCGGGTACTCGCGCGTCCCGCAGATGATAAAGAAGCTGACCGTCGTCGCCCAGGAACTCGGCGTGGAATACCGGTTCAAAACAGCCGGAGAGCAACTGGAGAAGGACGGAGACCGCGTGGCCGCCGTCATAGCAAAGGGACCGGACGGCTACGTGAGGGCCAAGGGTGCGAAGGGCATCATCTTGGCTACCGGCGACATCGGCAACGACCCTGAAATGGTTGCGAAGTACGCCCCGTTCTGCCAGGGACTGCCGAACACCTACATGCCGCCCGACAACACCGGGGACGGGCATAAGATGGCGCTGTGGATAGGTGCCAGCATGTACAACGGTCCCTTTTCGCAGGCTATCCACTACGACCCTTCGCCTTTGCCTGAAGGCGACGCTCCGTTCTCCGGAAGCCCCTACCTTGCGGTGAACGCCCGCGGCGAGCGCTATCAGAACGAGGACTTGGACTACCCTATCATCGCGAACAGCAACGTGCAGCAGCCGGGCAAGCTGCGCTGGCAAATCATGGACAAGACCCTGACGGAGTACTGGAACGACTTCGGCAACGGCATGTGCCGCAACCAAGGCTTCTACTACACGACGAACGAGGAGGGGCTGGAAGGCGCCTTGAAGAGCGGAGCCATGATGAAGGCGGACTCCCTCGAAGAGCTTGCCGACAACATGGGCTTCGAAGGCGAGGCGCGCGAGGCGCTGTTCAAGACCATCGAACGGTACAACGAGCTGATCGACCTCGGCGAGGATCTCGACTTCGGAAAGAACCCCGAATACCTCAAGAAGACCCCCGTCAAGGAGCCGCCGTTCTATTCGGTCAAGCGCACGCCTGGCCCGCTCGGCTTGCTGGACGGCGTGTACTGCAACAACAAGATGCAGGCGCTCGATGAGGACTTCGGCGTGGTGGAAGGCCTGTTCGTAGCAGGAAACGTCGGACATGGCATGTTCGGATGCGATTACACCATCAGCGTCGGAGGCATCAGCTGCGGCCGCGCTTTTTCGAGCGGATATGTCGCCGGCAAAGCCGCGGTCGACAAGCTGCCCGACTACAAGAGCTACTACCAGCCGCCCACCGGTGCCGGGATGCAGATACACCCCGGGTTCAAGTAAGCGACACGCGCGCAAGCGAAAGACGAAGGTTCCCGCGCACCGCCACCCTCCCCGCGATGCGCGCGTTTCTCCCCAGAAGCGCCCTTCGGATGCATTCCGAAGGGCGCTGTGCTCGTGGGGACCAAGCTCGCTATCGGTTCCCGCACACCCCCGAACGCCAGGATGTATCCCGCGCCCTTCGTCGTCAGCCGCTGGGAATTCGCATGAACGCGCAGCTGCTGCGTTCCACATTCACCCCAGAAAACTCCGATGCGCGGATCGCTCGAAATCTTCTACCAAGTCGGCAAGCTCTTGTCTCGAGTGGATGTCCACCTTGCGGTAGATTCGCTTGATGTGCGTCTTGACGGTGTTGGCCGATATGCAAAGCTCCTCGGAAATAGACGGCGCATCGCGGCCCAGCAGCACCATGCGCAGCACCTCTTCCTCGCGATTGGTGAGCCCGTACTCTTCCGAAACGAGAGCAGCGAAATAGTCCCTGCTCAAAAGCGTCGACGTAGGCTTCCCCTCGCGCGATGCGCCCGATTCGCTTCCAAGCACGATACCGAAGTCATACGTGTTTCCGCCTCCAAAGCCGACTGCGACGAGCAGGACCGCGAAAATGACGAACACCAGAAGGTACAGCACGGCGCCGTTCTGGTCGCGAGGAAGAAGGCCGACTGCATATCCCAACGTCGGAAACATGTTCACCGCACCAGCCGCAGCTGCATACAAGCCGGGAGCGGAAAGCCCTTTCCGCTTCGCTATCGTCGCGCAAAGCGGCATGAGCAGAATAAGGCATAGATTGAACGTCGCGCTCACGATCCCCATGCAAAGCACCTGCAGAACCCCGCTCGCAAACGCCTGCAAAAGGATGGACAGGCACGCGACGGGGCACAGCAGCCGAAACACCCAGGCGACGCTGAACGATCGAGCCTCGGGCATCGAAGCCGCCAGCAACACGAGCGACACGGCGAACGCTTCGCCGATGGCGAAGAACATGCTGGCCAGCGAATCCAGCCCGGCAATCGTCCAAGAATACTGGTACGCGAATCCCAAAGCGCCAGTGCATATGATTGGAACGAACAAGCTCTTGACGCCAAAAAGCACGCCGACGTCCTCAAGCCGCCGCCCGTCCGACCCGCCTTTTGCGGATGCCGCGAGCTTCGCTGCAAGTCCCGCCGATAGAGCGAGCGCGAAGCACTTCGTGAAAAGCACCACTTCCGCAGACTGGCATGCGGTGATGAATATGACGGCGAACGAGGACATCAGGCTGCCCGCCAAGATGCAGAATTGAAAGCTGCGCCTGTCAAACAAATACGCCGTGCCCGCCCAGAACGAAAACAATACCGAGAACGAAGCCCCCGTCGCTATGTGCAGGGCGATGAGCACGGCGAAGGGAACGGCCAGAAACTCGTGATTATGCAGATAGAACACCATCTGACTTGCCACGATCATCCCGGCGGATCCACAGGCCATCCCCAGAGGGACGCGTTTTGTTCCCCGCGGCAGCATGACGAGCGCAAGAAGGAGGTATGCGACGAAGAAGGCCACGTTCTCGACAAGATGCGAGGCGGTCGAATCGGTCGCCAGCTGCTGATATCCCTGAGAAACGAAAACCTGCGTAGCGGAAACGATGAATGCAGCGTACCCGGCAACCGCGACGAGCATTCTTTTCCGAGCATCCATGCCAACCCTCCCTTGCCGCATGACCCCCGCTTCAATTGTAGCGAACCCGCACGTTTCCCTGCGTGGAAGCCGTCACCCGCGGTGGGTGATCTTTCCGCAAGCACCCTTCGCTTGTGGTTACGGCTTCGCGTGCACCCTGTATCGTTTTGAGCCGTCAGACATACAAAAAGGAAAGGGGATGCCATGGATATCACGCGCAGGGGATTTCTACAGGGAACCGCGTGCGGTCTTGCAGCCACGGCACTCGTTGGCGTTGCCGGATGCTCGCCGCAGAACAGCACAGACCAATCAACGGACAAGAGCGCTTCCGAAGCCGACGCGGCAGAGGAGAAAACCATCTCCCAAACCTACGAATGCGACATATGCGTTGTAGGAGCGGGCTTCTCCGGCATGATCGCCGCCCTCCAAGCCCATGAGGGCGGCGCGCAGGTCATCTTGCTCGAGTCTTCCAGCATCACAGGAGGCGCATCCGCCAACGGCGTTGAAGGCTCGTTCGGAGTGGACTCCAGCCTCACGAAGGAGCTGGGCATCCAGGTTGACATCAAAAACATCCTCATGAGCGAAATGGAGCAGTCGCAGTGGCGCGCGGACGGCCTTTCGTGGCTCGAGATGATGGAGAACTCGGGCCAGAACATCGACTGGCTCATCGAGCAGGGCGTGAAGTTCGACAAAGTGGACGACTACCACGGCAAGGACTACCAGACGTTCCACTGGTACGAGGGCGGCATCATGGAAGGCTACATTGAGCCGATGACCGCGAAGGTTGAGGAGCTTGGCATCCAAGTGGAGTTCTCGACCAAAGCCGAGGAACTCATCCTACAGGACGGAGAGGTCGGGGGCGTGTACGCGAAGAACGGCTCCGGAGACTGGATCGAAATCGATGCGAAGGCCGTCATCCTCGCAACCGGCGGATTCGGGGCCAACTACGAGCTTTGCTCGAAGATCGGCTATCCCGCCGACAGGCTGCTCTCGGTCGGGTCGCCCAACGACGACGGATCGGGCCATGACATGGCCGTGGCCGCAGGAGCGAAAGACTTCGCAGACTACGCAGCCGACAACTGCGGATCCATCATCAAGTCCTTTTCTTTCAGCATGACCAACCTCGGGTTCTGCATGGCGCCCCAGATCCCCTGGATAAACGAAAGCTGCGAGCGGTTCTACAAAGAAGACAACTGCACCGTAAACCTCTCGCTCGCGAACCCGCCGAAATGGAATCAGGAACGGTCGTTCATGCTTTGGGACGAAGCCATCTTCGACGCCTACGCCACAACCCAAGAAGACGACATGCACGCCATGTTGGAGAATGCGCTTTCATCGGGCGAGGGCGACGTCTTCAAAGCCGACACGCTTGCCGAGCTTGCAGAAGCGGCCGGCCTGGAGCCCGACAAGCTCGAAGCGTTCGTGGAAAAGTACAACGCCATGTGCGCCGCGGGCCAGGACGAGCTCTGGGGCAAAGACCCCCAGTACCTGGTTCCCTTGCAGAACCCCCCGTACTATTTGGCGCAGCCCATCAACGCGATGTTTACCACCATCGGAGGCGTTGCGACGAACCGCAATGCGCAAGCCATCGATTCGCAGCATCAAGCCATCGGCGGGCTGTACGTGGTGGGCGTGGAAGGCTGCATGCTCTACCGCAACGTGTACACCATCGGCACGCCGGGGTCGTGCAGCGGCAACTCCATCAACACCGCCCGCACCGCCGCGAAACACGCCGTGGCAACCCGCCTGTAGTGCGCACGCGAACGCGAAGCGCCCAGGAAACACCAGGCCCGAACGGTGTTCGCGAAAATGAACCGCGCTCCCTCCCTCGGGAAGTCCGCGCCATTCGAGCGCGGACTTCTTGCTTGGCGCGTGCCGAAAGACCGCTGCAGCAGGGCATTCTAAACCGACTGCGCCCCACGTTCGACATGCTGCATGATCTCTGATCCCCACCGTTTGACAAGTGCGCCCCATCCCACAACAGAAAGGACTGCCGAGCGGGAGGGGTGCTCGGCAGTCCTCGCCATAGAGGGCCGCTTGATTGGAACGCGCCAGTCCAGCAGGAGGTTTACCCCAGCGGATTGCCGTTCGCGTAGTCCTCGCCCAAAATGGACGTCATGGGAACGTCGCCCATCCAGTCTTCGGCGACCGTTTTGCCCAAACGGCTCTCCACGATATGGCGCGCCGCGGCGCAGGAGCACCAGAGCGCCACAGGCTGGTTGGTGCCGCCGCCGTACACCTGGCTGTCCCAGCCAGCGGTTGCGATGCCTGACGCGTACAAACCCGAAATAGCCTTGCCGCCGGGGTCGACCACCTGCGCAGCGGTGTTGATATGGATGCCGCCGTTGGTGTTGTAGGCGTTCACGCCGACTTTGGCCGCATAGAACGGAGCGGTCTGCAGCGGCCAGATGAACTGCTGGGGCTTGCCGTATTCGTCGTCGGCGCCTCCAGCTGCAGCGTTGTACGCTTCCACCGTCTGCACGAACTCGTCCACGTCGAAGCTCTCCACGTCCGCAGCGATGGCCTTGCCAAGCTCCTCAATGGAGTCGGCCTGGTAGAACCAGTCCCTGTCCTGCACCCTCTCTATCTCGGGGCGAATCTCAAGTGGGGTGCCGGCCTTCGTGGCGCTGTCGTAGCCGTTGTGGCCGTTCTGCCATTCGCCAGCTTCCCACTTCTGCACATACGACTCGTCGAACAGGGAGAACGCCTGGCTCTGAGACAAGACGACCTGGGGAATGCAGGTGAAGAACAGCTGCGATCCCGTATTGAAGCTGAACGACTCGTCGTAGAAGCGCCTGCCGTATTGGTTCACGAAAACGCTGGAGAACTGGAATCCGGCGGCCGTGTTCAGGTCGGAATCGAATCCGCACGGGTCCGCGGCCGTTCCGATGCCCGCGAAGAAGCCATCGATGGTCTGCAGCCCGGTCCTGCCATGGGCGGTCTGCTCCACCATGAGGTGCCCGTCGCCGTCCTGGCCGAGGCCCAGGGGCATCACCTTGCCCAAATCAACGTTCGAGTACAGTTTGAGCAGATCGGCGTTCGTGTTCATCCCGCCCGAAGCGATGACCACGGCTTTGGCGTTGAGCTGGACCACGTTGCCGTCGGAGGCCTTGTACTGCACGCCCGTGACGTTGTACTCGTCTTCCAAGACGAGCGCGAACGCGCGCGCTTCGGTGCGGATGTCCACGCCAAGCTCTTGAGCCTGGGGGGTCAACGTCGCGATGGCAGACGCCCCCTTGCCGCCTTCGTAGAGGGGCTGGCCGCTCCCGTAGTCTTTGATCTGCACCCCATGCTTCCCGAACAGCCAGTCGGCGCAATCGCCTTGCTGGGTGCGCAGCGCGTAAAAAAGCGACGCGTCCACGACGAAATTGCGCTGTATCATATCCGCCTGCACCGCTGCGCGCGCTTCCTCGGGCGACATGTTGAGGAATCCGCCGCCGCCTTCGGCGAAGTTGGTGTTGCCGCCCAACGCATTCTGCTTCTCGAGCATAACCACCGCGGCATCGGGCGCTTGCTCTTTGGTGAGCATCGCCGCCGTGAACCCGCCCATGCCCGACCCGATCACGACAACGTCCACATCCTCCGTGGAGTCCGGCTCGACCGGAATGCCGATGCCGTCGGGGTTGGCGTAGCCGGCGCCGATACTCGATGGCACGGCGCTTCCTTCGGCAGCGCCTGCTTCGGAAGATCCCGATGCCTGCGGCGAGCAGGCCGCCAGCATGGACCCCGCCGCCACGGCCGCCCCCGCAACGATGCCCCCTTTCAGAAACGTGCGCCGATCGAATCCCATAGAACCTGTGCTCATGGCGAATCCCTCCTTGTTCGATTGCTTCAGAACCGTGAAAGGATTCTAGGAGCCGCCCCGGCACGCGACAATCGCGAATAAAGTATGAATCGATATTCTTGGTCTGAGCTGGGAGGAAAGCGGGACCACTCCGGGCGGTCACCCTTTTTTCGCGAGGTCGTTCAGCTTTTCGAGCAGTTCTTCGCGCGACGATACGCCGGCTTTTTTGTAAATGTTGCGAACGTGGGTCTTCACCGTGTTCCCCGAAATGAAGAGCTCTTCGCCGATCTGCTTGTAGGGGATCCTCTGCATCAGCAGCACGGCAATCTCCACCTCGCGCTGGCTGAACCCGAAATGCTGCGCCCACGCATCGACGTCGCCTTTCGCGCGCTCCTCCCCAGGAACGAGAAGCGTGTCGGACGCAAGGCCCGTCGCGCCCGCAGCGGCGCGGGCGGATTTCGCGCGCCAATACATGAAGACCGTCAGGATGAGAAGGAGCAGATACATGAGCCCGCTGGAAAACGCATTGGCGAACTGCGCCGGCACCAACGAGCCGAGCAGCTGCCCAAGCTGGCTGCTGAAGAACAGCAGCGCCACAAGGAAGGTCACGCGATGGTTTTTGCCATGTGCGGCCAGCACGGCTGCGAAATACCACATGAGGTTGAAGAAGCAGGCGAACCCGCCGGTGTTGACGGCCGCAGGCGCGCTCGCGTTCACGCCCTGCATCGATATCAGCAGCATGCCCGTGGCCACCAGAGGCACGACGAACAGCAGGCACTGCTCGAACAGCGACTGCCGGCATTGCAGGAGGAACACGGCGACCAGAAGAAGCGCGCACAGGCAGGTGCCCAGACACTCCGACATCATGCCCGCCTGCATGCTGGATTCCTCGAGGCCGCCGATGGCGAAAGTGCGGACGAGCCCGTACGCGAACCCCGTCAGCACAGCAAGGATCACCAGGGGCTTCACGGTCATGTCGACCCTGGCCGGTTTCGGAACGTCCGAAGAGCTGCGGGAAGACCGCGCATGCAGAGCGTAAAGCACGGCCGCAACCAAAACGAGCAGCGCATCCGCGACCATTTCCGCGATCGTGGGCAGCTGGGAAAGCACGGCGAACACGCCCACGCCGGCCACGGATTCCACCGCGCAGGCGAGCGGCATGAAGCGAAAGCCCATGCGAGCATGCAGCTCGCCGTACAGGACCAGCATGAAGCTGTTGCCCACGCCGGACAGCAGCGCGCCAACAGCCCCCAGGAGAACGCCCGTCTCCGCGAACGACGGCAGCACGAGCAGCACGAGGGCGAGCGATGCGCAAACGCCGAACGCCACGTAGGAAGAACGGTGCTCGAAAAAGCTGAAGCGCGGCTTGCGCCACGCGACCAGGGCCATGAAGCCAAGAGCAGCCACGGTGCCCGCGACCGTGAGCACGAACCTGCCGTCGTATCCGCTCAAAAACGAGTCGAGCGAGGCGATAGAGGCGTTCCACAGCAACAGGTAATGGCTGCCCCACCACGCAATGCTACCGAGCACGAGAAGAAGATTGCCCTTGAAAGCGGCAAGGGCCTCAGTGCACAGACCCGTCGCCTCGCGAACGAATTTCGATAGAGCGTCCTCTTGCACGAAACCTCCTTGCCAGCCCGCTCCTCCCGCGTCCGTGCGAACGCGACGTCGCGCCGACGCTTTCAAGCGACAGCTCGAGGAGCATCGCACGGCGCCCGGTCCAGCCCGCCCCGGTGCGGCTCAGCTAGATCTTGTACATGTACTGGAAGACGTCCTCGCGCTGGATGATGACCTGCACGCCCAGATCCTCTCCCACGGCCTCGAGCTTTTCCTGGACGGTGTTGAAGTCGGCGACGCTCGGGTCGAGCGTGGTGAGCATCGTCATCGAGAAGATGTCGTTCAAGATGGTCTGGCTGATGTCGTCGATGTTCGCGCCGCATTCCGCAAGCGACGACGATACGGCGGCGACGATGCCGCTGCGGTCCTTGCCCAAAACCGAGATAACGCACTTCATATTCCGAGTCCTTTCCCCAAGTTCGCATCCGCACTGTGCAGCGCATCCCCCATCATACCTGATCACAAACGGATGTTTCACGTGAAACACGCGCTCTCACGAATGCCGCACGCCGCTGCGCGCGCAGCCGCATTCGCTCCGGCCCATGCACGCCCCGTTCGCAACCAGGCGAGCGCTAGTCGCGTCGCGCGAAGATGAGCGACAGCGCCTCGGCGCGCGTGGCCTGGCTGCGTTCGAACGCGCCGCGCACGGCGCTCGTGGTGGTTTTCGCTCCGGCCTTCTTCACGCCGCGCATGCTCATGCACAGATGCTCCGCCTCCAGCACCACGATGACGCCCTGGGGATGCAGCTCGTCGATGAGCGTGTCGGCTATCTGCGAGGTCAGGCGCTCTTGCACCTGCGGGCGCTTCGCGAACACGTCGACGAGGCGCGCGAGCTTCGACAGCCCGCAGATGCGCCCGTCGGCCGCCGGGATGTAGGCCACGTGCGCCATGCCGAAGAACGGCACCAGGTGATGCTCGCACATGGAGTAGAACGGGATGTCGCGCACCAGCACCATTTCCTCATGGTGCTCGTCGAACGTCGTCTCGAAGTGCTCGGCCGGGTCCTCCGTCAAGCCCGCGAACACCTCTTCGTACATCTTCGCCACGCGCTCGGGGGTTTTCAGCAGGCCCTCGCGGTCGGGATCCTCGCCCACGCCCTCGAGTATCAGCCGCACGCCCGCCTCTATTTTCTCTCTGTCCATGGCCGTCTTCCTATCGCTGCAATTCGCCAGCATCATACCATGAGCGCGCAAGCGCTGCCGTGCATTGCTGTGTGCATGAATGGTACTTTAAATGTAACAGTTGCGAATACCGTTCGAGGGCCGCGCGGGGCACTACCATGGAAAGCCCTTCCTCGAAAGGAGCGTTCGTCGTGAACAAGCATCTTCTGACCTTCCGCGCCTCCTCGCTCGCGGCCCTGGCAGCAGCGGCGCTCGTCGCGCTGGCGGCCTCCGGCTGCAGCGCCTCCCCCGCCTCGTCAACGTCGGACGGCGGATCGTTCTTCAACCTGGGCGATGATTTGAGCTACCGGGAGGCTAAGGAACTCCCCCTTAAAGCCGCAGACGTCGACCCGGACAACCTGAGGGACATCTACTTCGCCGGCGGATGCTTCTGGGGCGTCGACGCCTATTTCTCGCTGGTGCCCGGCGTGGCTGAAACCACATCCGGCTACGCAAACGGCACCACCGAGAACCCCCGCTACGAGGACGTGTGCCTGGGAAACACCGGATACGCCGAAACGGTGCGCGTGCGCTACGACCCGGACGCCGTGAGCCTTGAAACCCTGGTTGACCAGTATTTCGGGCTGATCGACCCCGTCAGCGTGAACCGCCAAGGAAACGACGCCGGCACGCAGTACCGCACCGGCGTCTACTACGTGGACGACGCCGATCTCGCAACGCTGCAAAACGCGTTCTCCCAGGAAGAGGAAGCAGTCGGCCAGCCGCTGGCGGTGGAGCTTGAGCCCCTGAGCACGTTCGCCGAAGCAGAGGAGTACCACCAGGACTATCTGGACAAGAACCCGGGCGGCTACTGCCACGTCGACTTCTCGGGATTGAAGGCGTTCCTCGACGGCGGCTCGCTGGATCCGCGCGCCTACCAAAAACCCTCCGACGAGGAGCTGCGCAGCCAGCTGACCGACGAGCAGTACGACGTCACGCAGAACGCGGGCACCGAGCGGGCATATACCGGAGCGTATTGCGACAACCACGAGCAGGGGCTGTACGTGGATGTCGTCACCGGCGAGCCGCTGTTCTCTTCGGTCGACAAATTCGATTCGGGGACCGGATGGCCAAGCTTCACGAAGCCCATCGATCCCGGCGTCATCGTCGAACGTGAAGACGGCAGCTACGGCATGAACCGCACCGAAGTGAGCAGCCGCGTGGGAAGCTCGCACCTGGGCCACGTGTTCGCCGACGGCCCCGCCGACAAGGGCGGCCTGCGCTACTGCATCAACAGCGATTCGCTCAGGTTCGTGCCCCTCGCGGACATGGACGCCGAAGGATACGGCGACCTCAAACCTCTTGTTGAGGAGTAACGCCCGCCGAACGCTGCCGCAAGCACCATAACGCGACTTCAACCGCATCGCGCTTTGCCGCATGCGCGGCCGGGCATCAGGTATAATCTGGGTTCGAACGCAAGGGAAAGAGCGCGGTTGGCACACGGGCAAGCCATAGTCACGCGGTACTTCTCGCACGGAGGAGCGCGCTACATCGGCCTCGGCTTCTACTGGGCATGGCTGTTTCTGACCTTTTACACGTCCGTGCTGCTGCCGGATTCGCCTTCGGCGGCCGAGCTCGTGCGCGACATCTGGACCTGGGCGGCATGGGCCCATGCCATTTCCCTTCTGGCCTTCGCCCTCTTGGCCCGGCGCCTCCAGCCGCGCGCGCTGCGGCCATCGTCGATCGTCGCCTCGACCGCATGCACCTGCCTGGGAACCCTGCTCATACCCTTCGGCTACCTGCTCCCCGGCGCATCGCCTTTCACGACAGTCGCGCTCGCGACGACCGGGGCCGTGGTCACCGGGATATCGACCGCATGGATCGTGCTGTCGTGGGGCGTGCTGTACAGCAAACGCGGCGCGCGCTTCTCGCTGTTCGGCATCATCGCCTCGTATCTGCTGGCCGCAGTCATCTACTTCCTCGTGCAGTGCATGGCGCCGCTTGTCGCCATCGCCACCACGGCGCTCTTGCCGGCCGGCTCGGGACTGCTGCTGCACTCCATCCGCCCTCGGGCCTCTTCGGAGCCCGACGATGCCGCGGGGGAGCCTGCAGGCACCGAGGGCAGCGGCCGGAGCGCTGCAACCCGATCTTCCATCGAAAGCGCCGAGCCCACCAAAACCCGGCGCTTCGCTCCGCGCGTCATCCTGCCCTTGGCGGCCGTGTTCCTGTACGCCCTGTGCGGCGAGGTGCTGCGCGGGTTCGCCACCGCGTCCGGAAACCAGGCGAGCCTCGACGTCATGGGCAACCTGTACCTGCTGGGCAGCGCCATCGGCCTCGTGGTGATGGGGGTCATCCTGGCGCTCATCCCCGGTTTCACGCGAAAACGGCCCGCCGAGATGCCCGGCATCCGCATCACGCTGCTCATCATGGCCGCAGGCTTTCTGGTCACCACGCTGACGAGCACCTCGTTCTTCTTCGCCTACGCCGTGTTCGGAGCCGCCTTCCAGTGCTATCGATCCCTGGTGTGGATGTACAGCGCGGACATCGCGGAACGTACCGGGGCGCCGGCGTTCAGCGTGTTCGGCGCCACGCAATGCTGCTCGGCGTTCGCCGTGGTGCTGGGCGTGCCCATCGCCTCGTCGCTCGGCCAGATCGTGTCCTCGGGCCTTGCGCAATGGACCGCCATCGCCTCGATCGCCGTGTTCCTCATATTCACCACGGCAGTGCTCGTCATCAATCCGAAGGACCTCGAAACGGCATGGGGGCTCGTCCCGAGTTCCGCATCGAGCGGCAGCGACGGCGGCAGGCGCGAAGCCGACGGCCCTGCCGCAGGAACCCACCCGGCGAGCACGGAAGCCGCGGCGATCCCGGCCGCAACGATGCGGGAAGACGCGCCCGACGCGCCCCCGGAGAACGCCCTCGCCTTCCTCACGGAGGAATTCGGGCTCACGACGCGCGAGTACGAAGTGGCCCTGCTGCTTGCCAGGGGGCGCAGCCTGCCCTTCATCCAGGAAGAGCTCCACATCGCGCAAGGAACTGCCCAAACGCACCTCGTGCACATCTACCGCAAGCTCGACGTCCATTCCCGCCAAGAGTTCCTCGACGTGATAGAAGCCCGAGCCACCGCCTCCGAATAACGGGGAACCCCCGCACGGCCCCGTGCAAACGCATCGACTTCTTACCTGATCGCTCGCCTGTTTTGCGAAAATCGTATGGATCATACGATCACGGAATCCTGAAATCGAACGCTTCATCGGACGACGTTTTCCCGTTTTTCCCGCATGATCTTCTCAGCGGCGCCGCTCGCGCCGCTGTCGAAAGCGCACTCTCATGGGAAGGGGAAGATCATGCGCAAGCAACCAACATGCACCAGGCGATCGTTCATCGGTTTGGGCGGCGTGGCCGCAGCGACCATCGCAGCGGGCTCTCTGGCGGGATGCGCGTCCGGGTCGACGGCATCCGACGGGGGCCAGGCGTCCGCAGCCGCCGAGGCATCCGACTACAAGGCGGCGCCCGCGCCCATCGCCGACAGCGACATCAAGGAGACGGTGGAAGCCGACATCGTCGTCATCGGCGGCGGCGTGTCCGGATCCGTGGCCGCTGCCACGGCGGCCGAGGCGGGCAAGAAGGTGGTCGTGTTGCAGAAAGCGGAGACGGCGCTTGCGCACGGATCGGGAGCGGCGGCCTGGAATTCGCAGGCGCAGCGAGAATGCGGCGCCGACTTCGATCCCTGGGAAGCGGTCACCGAATGGACCCGCCAGGGTGAGAACCGCGCCGACCTGGATCTGCTGAAGACCTGGATATACAACAGCGGTCCCACCATCGACTGGGCGACCGCGCTCACCAACGACGTCGAAGGCGTCGGCCCCGTCGTCATGACCTACAATCCCGACATGAAATACCCGGATCAGTTCAACCTGTGCTATCCCACCGTGCACATGTGGGTGGGGCAGATGCAGGCGCTTGCCCAGTGGATGCTCGACTACGCCGAGGAGAACGGCGCCGAGGTTCGCTACAGCACGCCGGCCGTGCAGCTGGTGCGCGACGAGGACGGCGCCGGACGCGTGAGCGCGGCCATCGCCCAGAATTCGGACGGGTACCTGAAGGTGACCGCGGCCGACGGAATAATCCTGGCCGCCGGCGACTACGGCAACAATCCCGACATGCGCGCCGAGTACCTGCCGCACGCCAAAGGCCTGAAGTCCGCCTACACGCGCCCCGACATCAACACGGGAGACGGCCAGCTCATGGGCATGTGGGTGGGCGGCTTCATGCAGCTTGCGCCCCATTGCTCCAACATCCACTACGATCCGCCCATCGACGTGCCCGACATCGGCGGCTCGGGCATCCCGTGGCTGTTCGTCAACAAGAACGGCAAGCGCTTCTGCAACGAGGACATGCAGTACGGCCAGCTGTACTCCCAGGACATGAACCAGCCCGACTACATGCACTTCCAGGTGTTCGACGACAACTTCCGCACGGACTGGGAGGACATGGGCTCCGGCATGATGAAGAAGGAACCGCCCGTCGACATCGTCGCCAGCATCGAAGCGGGCGTGGAGAACGGCGACGTGTTCACCGGCGACACCATCGAGGCCCTGGCCGAGAGCATGGGCGTGCCGGCCGATGCGCTGGCCGCCACCGTGGAGCGGTACAACGTGCTGTGCGACGCGGGCTACGACGACGATTACGGCAAGCAGGCGGGCCGCTTGAAGCCCGTTCGCCAGGCTCCGTTCTACGCCATCGCCCGCAAGCCGGGCGTGCTGTGCACGCTGAATGGCATCGTCACGAACGGCACCTGCCAAGCGCTCGACGCCGACCGCGCGGTCATCGAAGGCCTCTACGCCGTGGGCAACTGCCAAGGCAACTTCTTCGGCGGGCTGGAGCATCAGATGGTCATCCCCGGCATGAGCCTGGGACGCGCCATGACCACCGGCCGGGTGGCCGCCCTCGTGGCAAGCGGCCAGGATATCGCCGAGGGTAGGATCTAGGAGACGTCCCGCTCGCTCGTCGAACGGCGAAGCCGCATGCCCACGCCCCTCCGACAGGCGGGCTGGAGCTCGATTCCAGCCCGCCTGTTTTCGTGCAAGACACCGGGATCGTTCATCGAAAGGACCATCGATTCGAAAGGCCGACAGCAACGCATCGGCCGCGCATGCGCGGCCAAGCCGCCGTTGGCATGAACCCGTTCGGAGATCGCGCATGGTCGATCGCCATCGGGCGATACGCCGCAGCACGCCAATGCTGGTTCTGTGGCGGGTGCGTCCCGATTTGGCATGAAAACCGAGGTTGGTAAATATGAGCTTGGGCTAACTACCGTTCAGAAAAAGCCGACCAGGCCTTTTGTTGATACTCGGTCGATCACGACTGGTTTTGCACTACGATTATTTACCAACCTCGGTTTTCGTGCCAGATTCCGCAGCACGCCTCCGCAGCCTGCGTTACAGCGCCAGCTCCACCCCCACCGGGCAGTGATCGCTGCCGTACACCTCGTCGTAGATGCACGCGCTCTCTATTTTCGGTGCCAGCTCGTCGCTGACCAGGAAGTAGTCGATGCGCCACCCCGCGTTCGTCTGTCGGGCCTTGAAGCGGTAGCTCCACCACGAGTACGCGCCGGTCACGTCCGGGTGCAGATGGCGGAACGAGTCGGTGAACCCGGCGTCCAGCAGTTTGCCGAACATGCCGCGCTCCTCGTCGGAGAACCCCGCCTTGCCGCGGTTCGGGCCCGGGTTCTTCAGGTCGATCTCCTGATGCGCCACGTTGAAGTCGCCGCACATCACGACCGGCTTCGGCGCGGCCGTCTCGCCCGGTTGCGTGCGCGGCAGCTCGGAGATGGCCACGTGCCCCTCTCCCGGCGCCGGCCGCTCCACCGGCACGCCAGCGGGCAGCACGCCTTCCTCAAGCCCCTTGCAGAAATCACGGAACGCGTCGTCCCACTCCATGCGGTGCGCGATGCGCGCAAGCTCGTTCTGCGCGTTCGGCGTGTACACGTCCACGAACCAGAACTGCGGGAACTCCAGCGCCACGATGCGGCCCTCGGCGTCCAGGTAGTCGCTGCCCAAGCCGTGCAGCACTTGCAGCGGCTCCTCCTTGCAGAACACGGCCGTGCCCGAATAGCCCTTCTTCTCCGCGTAGCTCCAGTACTCGCGGTACTGGGGCAGGTCGAGCGTGGCCTGGCCCTCCTGCAGCTTCGTTTCCTGCAGGGCCACGATGTCGGCGTCGAGCTCGCACACAATGTCCTCGAAGCCCTTCTTGAGCACGGCGCGCAAGCCGTTCACGTTCCACGAGATGAAGCGCATGGGCATCCTTTCGGTCGAACCGCTTTCTCGGCTGTCGGCATCGGCGTCGGCGCCCCGCCCTCGCCGCACGTCGACATCGCGCCTCTTGGCCGACGCCGCAACGCGGCCATTATACCGCGAGAAAGCGGCGTGCAGCCTGCAAGGGCCCTCGGCAACCCTAGCCCCCAGCTCGACCGAACGGCAACGGGGCCGCGACCCGTTCGGGATCGCGGCCCCGGGGAGGGAGGCGCGGCGCATGGAGCAATGCGGCTACGACTGCTTCACGATGTCCTCGATGGCAAGGCGGGCCGTGATGATGGCGCGCGACGAGGGAACGCCCGGAATGGACATGGGCTGCACCAGGCCGGCGAACCAGCGGCCGCCCGAATTGTTGCCGCAGGCGTACAACCCCGGAATGACCTCGCCTTCCGTGTCGAGCACCTGGGCGTTCAGGTTGATGGATATCCCGCTCAGGCACGAGAGCGAGAACGCCCGGCGCGGCACCGCGTAGTACGGCGGCGTGTCGATGGGGAACAGGTACGAGCCCGGCTTCCCGTAGTCCTCGTCCGAGCCCTTGGCGGCAAGCTCGTTGTAGCGGTCGACGGTCGCCCGCAGCGCGTCGGCTGAGATGCCGGCTTGCTCGGCGACGTCCTCGATCGTGTCGCCGCGGTACATCGAACCGAGGCGGACGTAGGCTTCCAGGATCGCGTCGTAATCGCTCATGCCCGCAGTGTCCACGCCCTGCTCGGCCAGGTACTCCAAAAACGGCGGCGCCGTGGCCTCAGGGCTGGGGAACGACCGGTACAGGCCCTCTCCCATCTGGGGCTGGTACGTCTCGTAGTTGCCGTCGAAGATGTCGAAGTGCATGCAGTCGGGCTGGGCGGCGTCCTGCATGGGCACGTACCCGTATTGGACGTCCTCGTTGTTGAAGCGCTCGCCGTCCTTGTTCACCTTGAGCCACGGTATGCCGGCGCCGAAGACCTGCTGGAGCGTGCCGTCGATCAGGTCGTAGTGGATGTTCGTGCAGTGCGGCTTGCGGTCCATGGCGGCGCCGACCCACAGGGCGATGAGCTCGCCGTCGCCGGTGTTCAAGGGCGGCTCGACCGCGCTGCTGTAGCCTTCGGCATGCGGCAGGAATTCGGCGCGCATCTCGGGATTGTTGCCGTAGTCGCCGGCGCAGAGCACCACGCCCTTCGACGCGACCGCCTTCACGTAGTCGCCGTCCTCGTTCTGCGCGACGACCGCCGTCACGCGACTGCCCTCTTCGCGCACCAACTGGACGGCCGGCGTGCTGTAGCGGAAACGCACGCCCAAGTCCTCCGCCTTTCGAGCCAGGATGGGCATGGCCGAGATCATGTCGAACATCCCCATGATGGGTTGGGGCTCCGTCCAATCCCACGCCGGCGGATCGATTTCCTCGGCGGTGAAATGCCCGCAAAGCCAATCGAAGTCGGAGCCGCTCCTGTCACGCCACAGCTCGATGAACCGGCGGTCGGGAAGGTTCGTGCTGTTCTTCATGTAGTCGCTTATGAGCTCGTCGACGTCGTACTTGTCGGGCGCCCCTTGGGCAACCTGCTCCTTGGTGGCGTACGTGGCCACGCCGGTGGCATAGTTGAACACCTCGGAATGCTTTTGCAGCACCACGGCATCAAGGCCGGCTTCCGCCGCCGCCATGGCCGCGCAGCACCCGGCGATGCCAGCACCGACGATGACCACTTCCGCTTCGATCGTTTCGGCTATCTGGTCGTCCGCTATGGGATCGGGCACCCGCTCCCAAACAGGAACCTCCGTCGTGCCCTTCGCCGATCCGGCAGAGCCGCCGTTCGCCTGTCCCGGCGACGAGCAGCCCAGCATGCCGCCGCCCACGGCCGCCGCCGAAGCCACGCCGAGCCCGGCGAGAAACCCCCTGCGCGTAATCCCCGTGCGTTCCATGTCCCTCTCCTTTCGCGTTGGTTCGTGCTGAAACGCCTTCCACCATGCACGACGCCGCCGCAAAGCGCTTCACCCCAGCCAGCCAAAACCCGGTCTCGGACGAATTCACCCGAGCGGGGTGAATTCCACGAACCTGCAACAAAAGGGGATTCCGGGCGAAGAAGACTCTAGTATGCTTGCCAAACAACGAGGACGCCGAACAAGAGGGCCGCGCGGCGATGGGAGGGACCGACATGAAGCAGCGCACGCTGCCGTTGCTGAATTCCACCGAGGACCGCAGCCGCCTGTGGCGAAACTTCGTCGAATCCCTGCGAAGCTACCCGCTCGTCGGCATGGGGTTCTGCCTGTGGTGGACGTGGATCATCCTCATCTACCAGAGCACGTCGATACTGCCCTCCGTCCAAGAAGGCGGTTTGCTGGTGCCCGCCTCCATCGGGCCCCTTTCCGTCATCGCCGTCACGCTCCTATGCGTCGCCGGGCTGTATTACCGCACGCGCTTCACACTGAAAGGGCCCGCGTACTTCGCCCTGATCGCAATCTGCATGACGTTCGGAGGCGTCTTGACCGTCCTGTGGCGCGCGACGGCGCTTGAAGCCGGAGCGCTCGGGCTGGTCCTGTACGCGCTGTCCTCGCTGGCCATCGGTTGCAGCTCCGCGTTCATGTACATCGAGTACAACCGCGTGTTCGGATGGCTTGGCATGCTGAAGACGCTGTTCTTCAGCATCGTGTCGCTGCTGTGCAGCACCTGCATCATCACCGCCCTTTCGTTCTCGCCGACCGTCGTGCTCTATGCGTTCTTCATCGCCTCGCCCGGCCTGATGGCCCTCATGCTCTACCGCACCGTGCGGGCGAAATTCCCTGCCCGGGCCTATGCGGAGCACGGCAACGAGTCCAAGCTGTACATACCGGTGAAGTTCATCGCCACGTCGTTCATGGAAGGATTGTCGTTCGGCCTCATGTTCGGAGGCCTGGTGGTCGACGGGAGCCTCGTCCTGCATCCCGGCATCACCCTGGCCGGACACCTGCTGACCGTTGCGCTGCTGGTGGCCAGCACGTTCTTCTTCAAGCTCGATTTCAACCGTCTGATGTACCAGATAGGATTCCCGCTGATGGCGTTCGGGTTCCTGCTCATCAGCTGCCTTCCCGACACCATGGTGGCGGGCGGCATCGCCCAGCATATCGGCTTCGGCTTCATCGACCTGATGCTGTGGGGCCTTGGATCCTACCTCATCAAGAACGCCGGCCTGCCCGCGATCTGGATCACCGCCTGTCCCAGCGGCGCGCTGTTCACCGGCCTGAGCCTGGGAAGCGTGTTCGGATCGTTCGTCATCCAAGGGCTGAGCCCCGACGGCCTGCAAGGATTCGCCAGCGTATACGCGTTCTTGCTCGTGCTCGTCGCCCTGTTCCTTTCGAACAACAAGAACCTTGAATACGGCTGGGGCACCATAAAACCCGGCACCAGCGGGGCGCGGGATGACGCGCTGCGCCGCTGCTGCGCCTACCTGTCGAACGAGCACGGCCTGACGCCGCGAGAAGGAGACGTGCTGTTCCTTTTGGCGCAGGGCAAAAGCAGAAAAGCAGTCGCCCAAGAGCTGTACGTGTCGGAGAACACCGTCAAAACACACGTCCGCAACGCGTACCGCAAGCTGTTCGTGCAGTCCCACGAAGACGTGCTGGAGCTGATAGAGCAGACGAAGCGCCTGCTTGACGCGGAGGAAAGCGCCGAAGCCGACGACGGCGATCCTGCGCAAGGGCGGCGTCCTTGAAGGATCGGTTGCGACGCGAGCCGCTGATGCAAGCCGAGGATGCGGGCCCTACTTGTGGTACGGCTCGCCGCGGGATATCTTCTGGGCGCGGTACAGCTGCTCCAGCAGCACCACGCGCGCCAGGTTGTGCGGCAGGGTGACGGGTCCGAACGACAGCGTCTCGTCGGCGCGGTCGCGCACGGCCCGGCTCACGCCGTCGGAGCCGCCGATGACGAAGGCGATGTCGCTTTTTCCGTCCAGCTTCAGCGCATCGAGGCGCTGCGAGAAGCTCTCGCTCGAACGCTGCGTGCCGTCGATGGCCAACAGCACGACATGCGAGGAGGCGGGCAGCGCGGACACGATGGCGGCGCCCTCCTTGTCGCGCGAAGCGTCCACCCCGCCGGCACGGGCCGGGTCGACGTCGGCGATCTCGCGCACCGCGGTCTTGGCGTACGGCTGCAGGCGCTTGAGGTACTCCGCGCAAGCATCGGCCCAGAACCGCTCCTTCAGCTTGCCAACCGCGACGATCGTGAATTTCATGCCCGCGCCTTTCCATTGCCAGCCGGGCCGTCCCCGGATGCGCCGCCCGCCGAGCCCGCGCCGGATGCCCAGCTCCACGACGCACGTTGCCATCGACCTGCCACGCGATGCCCGCACATCCTCTGGCGGATCGCACGGCACCCGCGTCGTCTGCGTACCGGTAGCAGGATACCGCAACGTGCACGGGTGAGCGCGCGGAAAACCGCGGCGGAGCGCTTTTTGCGAAACCACCCTCGAAATCACAGGACCCTGCAGCGCAGACGAAACCAACAGGGCCGATCCCGGAGAGCTTCCGGAATCGGCCCTTGCTACAGGCTGGGCTGCTGGTTCTGGCGAATGCGTCCGAGATTCAACCCGGATCAATGAGCACGCCAGCCCCTTTTCTGCAAGCTACCTGCGCTTTTTGCGCAGCGTGAACGCCACGGCCACAGCCGAGGCCACCAGCACGGCGCCCAACAGCAGCACGAGGCCCGACTCCAACGGGTCGCCGGTCGCCGCGGCGAGGTTGTCGGTGGAAAGCCGTACCGGATCTCCGGGCTCGGCCGGCGCGCTTCCGTCGGGCTCGGCCGGAGGCGTGGCCGACTGGGTGTACAGCAGGTCGAACACCGAGAAGCGGTCGCTCTCCGCCAGCAGCGCGCCGTTGCGAACCGCCGCATCGAGCAGCGTGGCCGTCACGGCGCCGCCTTCTTCGTGGGCGCGGGAAAGGGCCATGCCCTTCATGTCTTCCGGCAATCCGTCCAGCGAGAACGCCAGCTCCACGGGCCGCGGCAGCACCGTCACCGCCGTCGAATCGACCAGGTTCCCGCCCTTGTACGTCGACTGCTCGACGCGCACGTCCACATAGCGTCCATGCTCCCACACGTCGCGAACCCCGGCGAGAGCGGAGGCGGCTTCGGTCCCGATTTCCTCTTCGGCACGCTCATACGCCGTCAGCTTCACGCGCAACAGGTCGATCCTGCCCGCCTGGAAATCGGCGACGTCCTGGCCGTCTATGGCGTACAGCAGCCGCGCGCGGCCCGCGTCGCCCAACGCCAGCGCCGGGGCATCCGCGTCGGCCTCGACTGCAACCTCGATGCCAGGGACCATGCCCAACAGCTCGTGCAACCGGTCGGCGGCGGCGTCGGGCACCTTGGCACGCACGTCTTCAGCCATGGCCTCGAAGTCACGCTTGATGTCGAGCACCGAATTCGCATCCTCTTCGCTCAAGGGGCCTTCGATCCCATCGAGCCGGCCCACCTCCTTCGCCATTCCATCCTGGTCCAGCTTGGCGAACGCCACGTGCAGCGTGCGCGGCGAATCGTCGCGCAACTCGTAGACCCCCGAGCGACCTGCCAGATCGAGCTCGAGATCGGCCGTGACGTCCGCACCGTCCAGCAGCACCTGGCTAATGCCGTACCCGTACTCTGCGACGACGGAAACCCGCAGCCCCGCGACGGGGTCCACCAGTCCTTCAGGATCGACGATGCCGCCCGACGAGGCGCTGACGGACAGCAGCTGCGACTCGGGAACGGTCACCTCCACGTCGCACGTGTCCGTGAAACCGCCATCGCTGGTGGTGGCGGTCACCGTCGCCGAACCCGCGGACAGGGCGTGCACGGTGCCGTCCTCGTCCACCGAAGCGACCGACGGATCGCTCGACGACCACGACACGCTCTTGTCGGCGGCGTCGTCCGGGGAAACCGTGGCCGTCAACTGCCGTGAAGAACCGCGGTCCAACGCGAGCGAGTTCTTGTCCAGCGACACGCCGGTCACGCCCTTGCCCAACCACACGCGCACGTCGCGCGCGGGCGTCGTGAACGTGGCGACGGCCTTCCCGGAAGCATCGTCGGCCAGGGCCACCTCGCCGCAATCGACGCTCGTCCACACCTCGCCCTCGGCGTCCCAATCGCGCGCTTGGCACACCAGCACGTCGCCCTCGCGCAGAGCGCGGTCGAACGTGACCACCGCCTGCTCGCCTCCCAGGCACAGCGCGGCATCGCCCAGCGGGTTGTCCTTGGCTATGCGCGCCGCGCCGCCCACGGCACCGGCGTCCAGCGCGGAGCCGTCGGACGCCAGCGCCGTCACCGTAAAGGACTGGCGGGTGCCTTCGTCCATAGCGGGCAGGCGCCACTGCGTGTCCGCACCCTCCTGCAGATAGTAGGTTTGCACAGAATCTCCCTTCTTGTTGGCGGCGATGCCAACGCCTCCGTCCACCACGTCGATGGAGCCGCCGCCGATGGCTGCGAACGATCCGTCGTAGCCCAGGCTGGTGCTCGCGTTGCCCAGAGCCACCACCGCGTACTTGTCGGACGCGTCGTGCGCGATGACGCCGCCCGTCATGAGCAGCGAGCCCCACAGGTTGAGCGTGTTCACCCCGCCGTGCGAAAGCAGCTTGCCGGACGAAAGCGTGAGGTTCTTGCACCATACGGCGGGGAAGAGCGCCGACGTATGGTCGCGATAGCCTTCGACGAGGGCGTCGTCGCCCGACACGGAAACCGTCGCCTGCAGCGCGTACACGGCGGAATCCTGCGCGCTCTGCACCGTCGCGCCCGACACCGTCACGTCGCCCGTGCCCGTATCCGCGTTCCTGATGCCGCAGCCCGACGGACCCGACCCCGAGGTCACCACGCACGAAGCGCCCTCGGCCCCGGTCTTCGTCAGCACGATGTCGCCCGTTTGGCAGTAGATGCCGCAGCCGCTTTCCGCCGCGCAGTCGCCGCCTTCGATGCGACTGTCCTGCACCGTGAGGTTCCCCGTGCTGGGCACGAAGCCCGACGCGGTCCCGTACTTGGACGTGTCCACCCCGTGGCCGCCGCGACCGGCAGCGCCGTCGCGCGCGTCGCCCGCGAACACCTGGGAGTTCGTCACGGTCACATCGCCCGCAACCGTGGCGATGCCGGCGCCGCCCTCGGCACGGCCCGAGCCCGCCGTGAGCGTGCTGCTCTCTACGGTGAGCGAGGCGCCCGTGTTGTCGGGCCCGCCGACGAAGTACGCGGCGAATCCGCCTCGATCGGCTTCGCTGTCGCCACCCACCAGCTCGCAGCCGCTGACCAGCGTGCTGCCCGACGTCCGGTTGACCCAGTCCACCGCGGCACCGCCCGCCTTCTCCCGGCTTGCGCCGGCATGCACGGTGGAGTCGCGCAGCTCCACGCCGCCCTGCACGCCGCCCACGCCGAAGCGGCCCGCCAAGCTGCCGGACGCTCCGCTGACCAGGCGCGATCCGCTCACCTTCACCGAACCCGATACGTTGTCGATGGCGCACCCGCCGCTCGTGGTGCCGTCCGAGCCCGTCAGCTCAGCGTCGACTGCCTCCACGTTGCCGCCGGTCGCCAGCACGGCGTAGCCGCCCTTGCCGGCACTTCCAGTGCCGCCGGTCAACGTGCAGGGTGCTCCGCTATCGGGATGGCCCGTCACGCGGACGTTCGTGTTGCAGTTGCGCACCGCGGTCCCGGCTTCGGCAGCGCCATCGCCGCCGGTGACGATGCAATCCTCGATGACAAGATCGCCGCCCCTCCCGTAGCACGCGAACTGGAAGCCGTCGCCGCCCTTGGCCGCATCGCCGCCGCCCGCGGTATTGCCGCTGCCGCCCGCAACGGTGCAGCCGACGGCCTTGGTGCCGCCCGTATTCCGATTGACCCAATACAGGGCGATGCCGCCGTTGCCCTGGGCGCTGTCGCCGCCGCGCACGGTGCAGTTCGTCAAGTTCACCGCGCCGCCCACGTTGGAAATGCCGTAGCTGGCCTTCCCCACACCCGCAGACGCCCCGCCCGCGATGGTGCTGTCCGAAACCGTCAGCGATCCGCCCACTCCGCCGACGGCGTCATCGCCTTCGGCGGTACTGGAAGCCGACGTGTCGCCGCTGCGAATGACAGAGCCGGCGGAGATCGTCACGTCGCCCGTCACGCTCTTCATGCCCGCGCCGCCGCTGCCCTGGGCGCTGTTGCCGCCGGACACGGTGCAGTTCGTCAAGTTCACCGCATCGCCCACGTTGGAAATGCCGTCGCCGGCCTTCTTCGCACCCGCCGAGGCCCCGCCGACGATCGAGCTGTCGGACGCGGTGAGCGAGCCGCCCACGTTTCCAACCGCCACTTCGCCGTCGTTGCCGCTTGCGGCCGCCGTGTCGCCGCTGCGGACGTCAGCTCCATTGAACAGCGTCACGCCACCCGACACATCCTTGATGCCCGGGCCGCCGCGGCCGTTGGCGCCCTCGCCGCCAACGATTGATCCGCCCGAAACCACCACCTCCGCGGAAACGCCGTAGGCGTACACCGCCGTGCCGCCGTGGGAGTCTTTGCCCCCGCGCACCTCGCAGTCGGTGAAGCTGAGCGTGCCGCCCAGATTCTGGATGGCGTTGGATCCCCAGCTCACCCATTTCGTGGCATTCAGACCTTCACCCGCCGCCAAGACGGCGCGCTCGGCTGTGAGCCCCATCTGATAGTCGGCATCGCCGGAGATGGCAGAAGCGCCGACGGATCCGTCGCCTCCGCGCACCTCGCAATCCGTCAGCACGAAGGTGGATCCCCACAGTGATTCGATGCCGGCGCCTCCGTCGGCGCCGTCGATCGCGCCGGCACCGCCGCTGACGGAGCCGCCGGTCACCCTCACATCGCCGCACCAGTAGATGCCCGGACCCGACCGCTTGCCGGGTTCGCTGGACACGCCGCCCGACACCGTGCCGCCCGACATGGACACATTGCTCACGCTGTACACGCCGTTGCCACCCCAGGTGGTCGACTTGCCACCTGTCACCCGAACGTCGTCGGACACGGAAAGAGAGTCGAGGTCGTTCACCGCCGCACCGCCCTGGCCGTTCAGGCTTTCGCCGCCCGTCACCTGGGAAGCCCCCGAAGCAGCCAAGCTCGTCGATTCGGTCATCGCCGCACCACCGTAGCCGCTGGTCCCCGTGCCACCTGTCAGGGTGCCGCCGCTTATCGTGGAGTTGTAGCCATGCCGCACGCCCACGCCGCCCTGCGGACCGGTGCCGCCGCTGACGGAGCCGCCGGTTTGCACGACGCACGCACCGGTGACCGCCGCACCGCCCAGGGGCGTGTACGTGCCGGCGGAAACGTCGCGATACGACTCCTCTTGGTTGCCGTGCCGCACGTCGCCGCCGCGCACCTCGGCGCCCGCAGCCACGTTGACGGTGACCACGCCGTCCGCCTCCGCGCGATCGCTTCCGATAATGGCCGCGCCGGCCACGCCCTTGACCGTGACCGAAGGCCCCGCCACCACGGCGCCTTCGCCCAGGTTCACGGTTGCCGGCAACCCGCTGCAATCCACCCTGACGGTGGTTGGCCAGTTGGCTATCGCGTCGGAGTCGGGCATGCCCACGTTGCGGTACAGATCGTCGGCTTGCCGCAACTCAGCGTACTTCGCGTCGGGAGCTTGCAGCACGGTATTGCGCACGTCCAGGCGAAGCTCCACCGGATCGCCGGCGAACAGGCTGTCGTTGGCCCCAATCGTAATGAGGCCTTCGGTGTAGTCGCCCGCTCCGCCAAGCACGGTCGCGTCGTTCAGCGTCACCCGAGAGCACCACTTCAGCGCGGGAGCGCTGAAATGGTACGCGCGCGGATCATCTCCGGCTTTCACCGTGCCGCCGTCCACCGTCACGTTCCGGCACTCCATGATGGGCGACCAGTTGGACCAGCCATTGTTGGTCGTATTGTCCAGAATGTCGGCTTGGATGACGCTGCCGCCCAATACGTTCACTTCTTCGCAGGTGGTGATGACGAACGAATTTGTGCTGGGCATACTCTCTCTTGGAACGACCGTGCCCTGCACGGTGCCGCCGGCCAGCACATCCACGCGCGCGAGCCCCGACACCGCCGCGCAGTTGCGCGTGATGTCCCCCGTCTTCGATCCTGGCGCCAACACGGTGGCCGCGCTTCCCACCACCAGCGCGCCTTCACACACGATGTTGCTGCTTCCTGCAATGCTCTGTCCGCGCACCGTCGCTTCGGCCATGTTTTCCCTGGCAACGTCGCGCCCTTGGATGGTGATGTTCACAAGGCTCAACGTGACGCCCTCCGCCAAATCGATCATGGGCGTGGTGACCACGGCCGAGGCATCGGAAGAGTTGGTGAAGGTCACCGAACGCGCAACCTCCAGGACGTCCGGCCGGTCATCGGCCGAAATGGATGCGAGATCGAACACTTCCACCGTGCTGGAAGCATCGTCCAGCTGGGTTTTCAGGTCGGCCCAGGTGGCAACCGACTGCGCGCCGGTCGCGTCCGGCTGCTCGGGCGCCTGGGGAAGCGCGAGGGATGCGGCGTTCGCAGCGTCGGCGACAGCGGAGGCGCCATCGGATTCGTCGCCGCGCACCCCGTTGCCGTCGGATTCGTCGCCGCCCGCCTCCTCGCCGCCGAGCTCGCCGCCACCAGCACCGCCCTCCTCGTTGGACGCCCCGTCCTCTGTGGACGGCGGGGCAAGCTCGCCGCCGGATCCCTCCGGCTGCTTTTCAGGAGCCGGCCCCTCGGAAGGCTGCGGTACGGCATCGTCCATCGCCGCGCCCGGCTGCCCGCCGGCCGGATCCGCGAATGCGGCGGACGCGCCTGCGGGAAGCAGGCCGCTCGCCAGCGTCACCGCAAGCAGCGTCGAAAACAGGGCCGAGGTCAAGGAGTGTCTCAGAGACGACCCCCCCCCATGGCCCGTCGTGGCCGTTGCGCATGCAGCGCCCGCGTTCGCCCTCGTCTGGCTCATCTCTTCCCCGTCCTTTCAATCGAAGAGGCGTCCCAGGCCTCTCGGCTGTTCTCTCATGCGCGGCAGGCCCCAACCTGCAACGTCCCTCGTCGTCCCAGGGGCGACGCCGTGCGCCCGATCAAGACGAGACCTTGAAAACGTCCTCGCCAAGGGCACCCGAACTGAGCAGCGCCACGGCTTGCTCGGTGAGGGAATAGGCGTTCTCGGCGCAGCCGCCGTTCTCCCGGAAGCGCTCGCGCACGTCCAGCAGCCCACGCCGGTCGAGCGAACGGCAGGCGCGGCGCGTCTGGTCGGCGGTGAGGCCGGTGGCCTCCATCAGCTGGCGACGGCTCACGCCGACCGCTTTGCGCGTGCCGTGCGACCGAGACGCGATGCAGGCCACCACGGCCGCCTCGCGTTCGCTGAGGCCGTATGCGGATGCAGGGCTAGACACGGGCCGACTCCTCGCGAGCGGCCTTGGCCAAAGCGGTCAGCAGCTCGGCTCCCTGCTCGGTGATCGCGTAGGCGTTCTCCAGCCGCCCGCCGTTCGGCAAGTACCGCGGGCGCATGGCCACCATGCCGTCTTTGACCAGCTCCCTCAGTGTGAAGCGCGCGCACCCCTCGCTTATCCCCAGATCGACTGCTATGTCGCGATGGGCCACGCATGCGGCCCCCGTGCGCCGATCGGTTTTCTTCGCCAGATACGCCAGCAGCCTGGTGTACCTGCGCCGAAGCTCCACCCTGCTCGTTCTGCTCATCGCACCCCCTCTTCCACCGGCGACACCAGCAGCGTCGCCCGCACGTTGTAGGAGCCTGCCGGCACCAGCACCCCGGCATCGCGCTGCTGAAGGTTCACCCCAAGATCGCTGCTGACGCCCGGAGCGATGGAATCGAACAGGGAAAGGCCCAGGTCCTGCCCTTCCGCCATGTCTACCTCATAATCGCCGATCAGCCGCATGTCCACGTAGCTGAGCAGCTTGTTGCCGTTCACCGGCGTGTCGGCAACGGCCTCGACTCCCACCGAAATGGGAGCGAACGAGTGGCGGTTGTTCGAGACGGAGGCGGCGTTCGCCGAAACGCCCATGATGCGGCCGTCCACCACACTGGTCCTGACCACGATGGATACTGACGAGGGGACCACCACCGATACCACGTCCTCGCCGTCCTTGGCGGCATTGGCGGTTATCTCCAGCGGGAAGTCGCGCTCCCCTGCGGCGGCGTGCGCCGAACCAGGGCACGCTGCCGCAAGCGCCAGCGCCGCCGCCAAAGCGAAGGTGAAGACGACGCTCGCCGTCCTCGATGCAGGTGCCTCTTTCATGCCAGACCCGTTCCTCCCGTGTGCTTTCCTTGTTCTCCGTGCCGCGCCTGAGCGCCGCCAGGCAACGCGAGCGATCGCGCTTCGACCGAGCAGAACGCGCAGGTTCTGCTCGGTCGAAGCGGCCCGCAGCGCAGGGCGAACGTGCCGGCTGCGCTGCGGGCTGTCGAATGCCCTACAGCGCCGTGACCTTCAAGGTGGCGTTCACCGTGTAGGAGTCGGTGGGGATCGCCGGGCCAGGATCGCTCAGCTTGTCCGCCGTGAGCTGGAGGTTGTAGGAGCCCTTCGGCGCGATGCTTTCGAACAGCGTCTCCGGAGCCGCCATGTTCTCCGCAAGCGTCACGGTGTTGTCGGCGTCGCCGACCAGCATGAGCTTCACCAGGTCGAGCAGCTTGGCGCTGGAATCCAGACCGGCCGACTGCGACACCTTGGACACCTCCACCTTCACCGAGGAGGTGGACACCTCGTTGTTCGTGACGGTGGCCGTGGACCCGTTGGCCGAGGCGAAGGTACCGTCGCCCTGGTTGGTGGTGATGGCGATGGCCATCTGCGAGGGCACGGTGACCGAGATGATCTTCTCGTTGTCCTTGGCAACGGCGGCGGATATCTTCACATCCTGCTCGCCGTCGGCCTTGTTGATGGTCGCGTCGGTTTCGGCCGCGAACGCGGGGGCGACGCCCATCAGGGCAAGCGCGCTGGCGCACGCAACCGCCGTGATCTTGTGCTTCATTCTCATGATGGTTCCTTTCTCGTTTCCTGCTCCTTGTTACCGGTCCCCGTTGGACCGACTCCTTCTATTCGAAACCCGGATGCCGCAGCTAGCCCGTCACCGTCACGTGGACGGTGCATGCCGCTTCTCCGAGGAAACGCTTCGTGTCCTGCTCGTACGAGGTTATGTAGCCCGTGCAGGCGTACTCGCCCGGCCCCAGCCGCGCGTCCAGCCGGTCGGCGTCCACGTAGCTGCCGGGCTCCAGGAAACCCGTCTCGTATATCTGCTCGCCCGTGTCGTCGCGCACCAGGCGCAGCTTTGTGAGCTTGGCGTTGTTCGCCGGGTTCTCGAACTTGATGGAGGCCTGGGCGTCCGGGCCGTCCAGGTACAGATGCGTGTTCAGCGAGAAGGAGATCATGCCCTCATCCACCTTCTTCTTCAGCATCTCGGCTATCTCCTCGTCGGTGTAACCCTCCATCGACCCCACCACCACGTTCGGCTCCATGCCGTCGTCCTGACGGGAGCACTGCTGGAAGGCCAGCACGGCCGCCGCCAGCGCGACGATGACCGCAACGGCCGCGACGATTAGGGCGATGCGGCGGTTCGGGGCGTCTTCGCGCTTATGCTTCATGGTCGCCGCCCTTCTTCCGGATGCGGTTCGACTGCCACAGGCAGCCCGCCGCAAGCACCAGCCCCGCAAGCGCTATCAGCCAGTAGGGAAACGCCTGGGCCAGCAGCGACACGAATCCGCGCACGGGCCGGGGAAGAATATCGGACCCCGATCCGGCCTGGCCGGACGACAGGCCTTCCCCGTCTCCGTCCGCCCCGTCCGCGCCTTGCCCGCTCGCCTGCGAAGAGCCGGTGGCCAGCGGCGTGAGGATGCGGTTCAGCACCACTTCCCAGGTTTCGCCGTTCGACCCGGCGCACGAGAACTCGCCTTCGAAGCCCTCGTGGCCGTCTTTGGCCACCGTCACCCGGTACGTGGCGCCCACCGCAGCGCTGGGCAAAAGCACGCGCCCGTCGCCGGAGGTCGATCCCTTGGCCGAGATGGCGTGGGACGCGCCCTCTGCGGCGTCGGCTCCGGACTGGCTCGCGTTCGGCGGCACCACCACAATCTCCACCTGCGCCGCCTCCACATGCTGGCCCGCCTCGTTGGCAACGTGGATGGCGACGTCGGAGAGCCGGGCTTCCGGGTCGGCCGTGGGTAGAACGTCCGTGATGACCGAAACGTCGAACTGGCCCGAGCCTTCGGGCAGGTAGGTGGCCCACGCCGTGCCGCCCGGCAGCGCGCACGCCAGCGCCAAGGCCAGCGAACAGGCAACGCCGCCAATCAGGGTCTTTTTCCGTAGGTCCGTGCTCATGCTGCTCACCGTCTTTTTCCTTTACGCTGCCGCGGAGGGGTCGGTTGCTTTGATCGTGAAGACAGGGGTCACCAGAAAGCTCTCGTTCCGGCTCCAACCGCTGCCGAACACGGCCCCGCGCACGGTGATGGTGCATGCGCTGGCGGGGTCTTCGACACCGTCTTGGACGGCCGCCAACCGGCCGTGCTCGTTCTTGTTGAACGCGTAGTAGCGCGTGTTCGGCTGGTCGCCCACGCCGTCCACCGTCAGCCATCCGGCGTTCAGGCCGGGGTAGCCGCCGTCCGTCGCGTCAAGGTTCAGCGTCTCGTCGGCTCCGCACAGCCCCATCATCACGTTGATTCTCGCCGCGTTGCCGGGGGCCGGCGCCACACCGCCAGGCTTGGACAGGCTGCTCTTGTCGTTGGTCAGCGTCACTCCGCTCGCCGTGACCTCCGACACGTAGCCGTACACGTCCACTGTCGAATGGTTCGCGATGACGAAGTTCGTCGGGTTGGTGTACTGGCCTATCTTCACATCGTCCGGCCAGCCGGTGGCGTCGGTGCTCTGCTCGGCATCGGGGTCGATGTACACCGCAACTTGCGTGGGCACGGTCATGGTAATCGTGGTGGCTTTGATGGTTCCGGCAACGGAAGGCTTCGGCACGTCGGCCGCCGCGTCCGCCGGCACCGCCGAGAGCGCGGCCAGCGCCAGGACAAGAGCCGAGGCCAGCGCCGCGGCGTGCAGAGATCGTCCCGTCTTTTTGTGCGCGATCATGCGTTCCACCTCCTTGCTTCTCGTCAGTTCAAAACGGTTATGGTCAGGCCCGCGGCCGCCTGGCCAATGGGCGTGTCGTCCGCGATGCGAAACGTGCTGAACGTGGCCGTGCACGCGTACTCACCGGCAGGAAGCGCCACGTCCAGCGGCACGTCGTCGATGTACTGGCCGGGATCGAGCGCGCCGGACCGATACACCGTCTCGCCCGTGTCGTCGCGGGTTATCTCCACGGTGAAGCGGTTGTTGTTGACGTCCGGGTTCTCGATCATCAGGTTGCCGCCTGCGGTGCCGCTGTCGAACACGGGCGTGGAATTGATGGAGAACGTGAGCATGCCCTCGTCCACGATCTTGTCCAAGTCCTCCGTGCTGCCGGTGATGGAACCCACCTTCACGTTGGGGTCGGCCGCCAAGCCGTCGTCGGCCGGACGGTTGCAGTACCATAGGCACGCAGCTGTTGCAGCCAGCAACAGGACGACCAGCAGCGCGAGCGCGATGGTCTTCGACCTTCTGCGCTTCGCCTGATCGTCTTCATGCGATTCGTTGTCGTCGGCGGGCGCGCCCCCCAACGGTACGAAGCCGCCCGCATCCTGGGTTTGATCCAGCTCGTCCGTCATCCCCGCTCCTCCTCTTGCACCGTTATCGTTACTGCAGCGGTCATGCTGCTCACCTCGTTCTTGTCCTCCATCAGCGCCACCCGCACGGTGGCTTCATGCTGGCCGACATCCAGCGCGCGCGACAGGTTCACCGTTTCCAGGTAACGACCCGGCTCCACCACCCCGGTGGAGGCCACCGTCTCGCCCGTGTCGTCCAGCGTCACGTCCAGCCGCGCCGCGTACCCGTTCTCCTGAGGGTTCTCGAACGCCAGCGGAACCTCCGTGCTGCCCGCCTGCACCACGGGCCCCTGGTTCAGCACCAGCCGGTACGAACCGGGCGCCACGTCGGCGGGCTGCGCTTTCAGCGTGCCTGCCCGCGCGTTCGGGTCGGGTGCCAGCGGGTCGAACGGCCGGCCGAACAGCCACCAGGCCGCCAGCGCCAGCAACACCAGCGCCAGCGCCCCCGCCGCCACGACGATGCGGCGCTTGTCGGGCCCATGCGGGCGCTCGTCTATGCGCGCGTGCTTCACTTCGACGCCGCCTCCCCGATGGAGGCCGGCGTGTCGGGAAGCACGTCCTTCGTGGCCGGGACGAAGCGGTAGCTGGCCGCGTAGCCGTACACCGCGTCGTCGCCAATCCACGTGCCGGTGTAGTCCAGGAACCAGCGGAAGCCCACCTGGCGCGGAACGGTCGCCGTGCCGCCGGCCAGCGTCATGGCCAAAGGCAGGGTGCCCGGGGCGTCGCCGGCGATGGCGCCTGTGTACAGAGCCTTTTCCAGCGTGGCCAGCCCACTCGTTTCAGTCCCCTTCACGCCCAGTTTGGCATTGGGGTTCGCCGCATCCACGATGGAGCGGTTGTTGGCCGTCAGAGTGGCCGCGCCGCCCTTGGTGGGCAGCACCGTGTTCACCTTGAGGGCCGCGCCGTCGCTGCCAATCTGCGTTTCCGTCACCGTTTCCGTGGCCAGCGCGCTCACGGAGGTCACGCTGCCCTGCACGGGCGCCTCGGTTTTGTTCTGCACCACGGAGTCGCCCTTGGCCGTGGCGGCGGTGGTGCCCGTGTGCAGCTTCGCATCGGGCGTGATGCTGCCCAGGTTGGCCTCCACTGGCACGGTCACGTCCAGCGTGCGCGCCGTGACACCAGAGATGGTGACCGTCTGTTGACGCACGGTGCCCAAGTTATCCGTCAGCAGGAACTCGACCGTGCGCGGCTTCGTCTCGCTGTAGGCCGCGGCCGCGCGCACCCGGAAGCCGCCCATAGCGCCCATGTCGGGGTTGGTGTAGCCGTTATGCCCGGACAGATCGCTTTCCGCGCCGCCGGTCTGCGTCGTCGTGACGAACAGGCCCAGCTTCTTGTCGGCGCTGGCGTCCTTGTCGGAGCCGCCCGCCCATAGCGCGTAGTTGTCGGCCACGCTCGACGCCGACACCAATTCCCACGTGGGGGTTTTCAGCGGGTTCGCGGCGGTGCCGCTGCCGTCGTACAGCCGCGACGGACGCAGCAGGTTCATTTTCGTGAGGACAACCGAGCTCGCGCCCACGTCCGACAACCCCGACGTGGCGGCCGAGCCCGTGGAGGGGCTCACCGTAGCCGTGCCGGTTTCCACCACGCTGCCGGTCTCGAAGTCGGGATAGCCGTCGTTGCGCTTGTCGGGCGCCACGATCCACACGGCGGCCGAGCCCGTGCGCTCGCCGGAGTCCAGCGTGTTCAGCACGTCCACCACGTTCGTGCCGCCCAGGCCCGCCGTCGGCGCGCCCTCGGCCTTCATGTCCACACGCCCCTTCAGCTGGACGTCAGAGAGCTCCGCGACGTCGCGCGTGTCGATGTTGCCGGCGGCCTCCGCGTCGAGGGACGTCGCCCCCTTCAGCCAGAAGCACCGCGAGATGAGGCTGTCGTCGACGTACGAGCCGCTGGCGAAGCCCAGCAGTCCGCTCACCCAGGTCAAGCCGTCCGTGCCCGTAACGGAAGCACGCGAGTACGAGTTCGACAATGTGAACTTCCCGCCTGCGTAACCGGCGATGCCGCCGACGAAAAGCTCGGCCGACACCGTGCCCGCCGCCGAGCAGTCCTGCATCTTGACGTCGGTGGTGTCATGGGACAGGCCCAGCATGCCGCCAGCCGCACCGCCCGACGCAGTATCCTGCACGGTGCCTCGGTATGCGCACCGCTCGATGGAAACCGCCGAACCACCCGATGCGATCCTGCCCACCAGACCGCCGGCCGCGCTGATGTCCTTTGAGCTGGTGGTCGACGTCACCGAGGCCGTGCTGGAGCAGTCCGTCACGGAGCCCCCCTCAAGGCCTCCGACGATACCTCCGGCGTAGGCGACGCCGGCCGTCTGTCCGTCGGCGTACACCTCGCCCGACGTGCTGCAGCCGGTGAAGGAGCTTCCTTTCGTATCGCCTGCGATCAGCCCTGCTTGCGCATGGGTTCCCGCCTTCGACACATACGCGGTCACACGGCCATCCACCGCCAAATCTTTGAAGGCGGAGTCCTGCGCGTAGTTGACGAAGCCCGCAGCTGCATCGCCGTTGCTGATCATGCCGGTGCGCATGTTCTTCACCGCATGGCCGTCCCCGTCGAACGTTCCCTTGTAGGTGTTGGTGCCCCTGATGCCGATGCTCGACCAAGACAGGGTATCCACATAGTTGGCGCCCGCGCTGGTCTTGCCCGTGAACTGCTTGCCCAAAAGGTCGATGTCGGCCGTGAGCACAGCGTCTTCCTTGCCGGCAGCCGCGCTCGTCGGCGTGTCATTCACGTAATTGGAGAACCACGCCAGCGCCTCGGGCGTGCCGATCTTGAACATGTCGGTAGGTATGCCGCTGCCCTTCGGCTTTAAATCGGTGGCGAAGGCTCCAACCCACGAACCCACGTAGCTCCAATTGGTGGGATCCTGCATGCGCTCGCCGGAACCCTCGGCGATGAGCACCGGGTAGCCCTTGTTGACCTTGGGGGCGTCTTTCGTGTCGACGTCCTGCTTCCACACGTTGTTGTTCGCCACCGGCTTGTAGGTGCCGTCGGCGTTGCGCGGGTCGTTCAGCTGGTAGGCACCGCCCCAGCTCTTGAGCTGGGATTCGGTGACCTGGGTGCCGTGGCTTGTCGCGCACGTGGCAAAGCAGTTGGAGATCGCATCCCCGCTCGACGACTCGTCCAAACCGACGATACCATCCAAGTCGGTGACACTGCTTGCGCCTGCGAAGTAGCTGTTCTTGAGAACGCCGTCTTCGTTGTGCCCGAGCAGACCACCCACGAATTCGCCAACCGAAGTCGCGTCGACCATGCTCACCAGGCTGTAGCAGTTCTCGACGGTGCCGTAGTTCCAGCCGATGAGCGATCCCACAGCGTCTGAATTCGACCCCAGGCTCGTCGCACCAGACGCGAGCCCAACGCGCTTGACTACCGCGGAATCAGAGACTAGGCCGAAGAAGCCGGTGGAATAGGTAGCATTGTGAACCAAGTGCAGGTTCGTGATCATCCGGCCGCATCCGTCAAACGTGCCGTCGTACGACACGCCTTCGCCCCAATGGTCTGGATCCACACTCCACTTGCCTACTGGCTCCCAAATCAGGCCGTTCTCGTAGTTGCTGCCCATGTCGACGGCGTTGTCGCCGCGGTAGCTCAAGCCCGCCAGGCTGATGGGGGCGGCCAGCTTCACGTGCGAATTCGCGTAGGTGATGGCCGTTTCAGTGGTGCTGTCCGCCTGGTGCGTCTTGTCGCCGTCGTGGTTGTTCACCTGGTAGGCCCACCAGGCCAGCGCGCGCGGCGTGGAGATGGCGAACGGGTCGTCGGACGTGCCCGAGCCCGTCAGCTCGTTTGCAGCGCGCAGCTCCTTCTCGGTCTGCGCCGCGCCCACCTCGGCCCAGCTGGTGACGAGCGCTTGGCCCGTCGTGAGGTTGGGGTACGCATTGTTCACGTCGGACTTCCAGCCCCACGGCGCCTCCGCGTTGAAGCGCTTCGCGTTCAGCGCGACGGCCAGCATGGCGTTCTGCATCTGCTCGGAGGACTTCATGCTGGAGACAGCATCGACCGTCGGCCCCGTCGCTCCCAGTATCTTCGAGGACGAGCCGTCCTGCGTCATACCGTAGCAGTTGGTCACGCTGCCGCTTCCTCCGCCGGCCACCATGCCGCCGGACGTGTTCACCTTGCCGGCCGCGTAGCAGTTGGACACCGCAACGTTGGAAGCGAGCATCCATCCGATAACGCCGCCGACGCCTTCGCCCTCCGTCACGTTGGAAAGCGCATAGCAATCCTTCACCGTACCGCCGGAAGCGCTGCCCACGATGCCGCCTGTGTAGCCAGGACCCTTCACCGTCACGCCAGCCGCGCTGGAGCAGCGCTGCACGGTGGCAGGCACACTGCCGGTAAGTATTCGGCCCACGATGCCGCCGACAGCTTGCGGGAAATTGGCTGCATAGGTTCCCGAGGCCTGCACGTTTCCGTAGTTCTCGCAGTCCTCCACCACGTAACCGCCGGGGAGATAGCCGGTTATGCCGCCGATCGCCAGCTTTCCGCTGGCGTTGTTGGCAACCGTAACGGTCGCTCGGTTCGTGCAATGGCTGATCAAGCCCTTGGTGGTATCCGTAGACGTGCCCGTTATGCCGCCGACCCCTTGGTTCGATGCACCGCTCGCCACGATGGACACGCCCACGCCCGCCGCACACTTTTTCACGGTCGCGTTGTTGCTCAGCATGCCTGTGATAGCCCCCACGCCACGGTCTTGAGCGGCAACGGAGAGGTACGAGCTGTTCACGGCGAAGTCGGACACGACGGCACCATCGCCCAGAATGTTGAACAGGCCGACGTTCTCATCCTTAGCAGTATCGTCGAGCTCCTCATACAGATGGGTAACGGTACATTCGCCGCCGTCGAACGTGCTTCGGTACGCTAGCGAGTAGTTATCCCCCTCCGTGCGAAAGCCGATGCCGCGCCATTGGAGGGCCTTCTTCACGTCGCTGATCACCGCGGCTTCCGTCTGCCCCGTGTACGTGGCGCCGTCCAGCGAGATGTCGGTGGTGAGCTTGGCGCTGTGGCCGCCCACATGCGCCGAGCCGTCGCGGCTGATGTAGGAGAGCCACGCCAGCTGCTCGGGCCTGGATATCTGGTACTTGTTGCCGGACGAGCCGAGCGTGCCCGTCGCGCCCGAGGCGGCACCGGGCTTCAAGTTGGTGGCGAACGTATCCACCCACGCGCCCACTTCCAGCCACGTGGAGGCCGCACGCAGGTGCCCTGCGCTGCCCGTGGTGCCCGCGGCGATAGGCACGGGATAGCCGTCGTTCTCGCCGACGTTGGCCATGCGCCAAGTCGAAGCGTTGTTCACGCTCGACAGCGACGTGCCGCCGTTCAACTGGAAGGCTGCGCCCCAGGACTTCAGCTGTGTGGGAGTGACGCCGGTAGCGCCGGCCCGAGGCGTGACATCGCTAGCCTTCTCGGAATCATACCAGCAGTTGGACATGGTAGCGTCCGGGGAGCCGACGGCATACGCCGTGCCACTGCTGGGCACGACGATTTCGCCGGCGTTATAGCTGTTGGATATGCGGATCGAGCTGTCCGTCCGGCTGTATATGCCCGCCGCTTTGCCACCCGCACCGATCGCCTCTATGTGGCCCGTGTTGTAGCAATTATTGACTGTAGCGCCATACGCATAAGACCCAACCAAGCCGCTGGCGTCGCTGATCGACGTGACGGGCGCATGATTGGAGCACCGCTCCAGGACAAGACTGTTCCCTCTAGCGGCCGATGCCACCAAACCTCCGGCAATGCTGCCCGTCGTGGTCTCGACCGATACCCCTTCGTTGCGGCAGTTTTGCACCTGCACGCGACCGATCACCTCGCCGATGAGGGCCGAAGCATAGGCCGTCGTGCTTGAATACCCGCTTTTCAGCACGATGTTCTTCACCGTCGTGTCCACTGTGCTCGACCCCATGTAGCCGATCAGGGCCGCATAGTAGTTAGGTCCGTTTACGTACAGGTTCTTGATGGGGAGGTTCTTGCCGTCGAAGCCTCCGGTGAAGGTGGAACCAGGTGTTCCGCTCCCGCGGTACGTGCCCATGGGCATCCACTTCAGGCAGTTCTTGTACTTGTCACCCACGCCGTCGGCCGCCTTGCCGGTGTAGTCAAGGCCGGCCAGGTCGATGCCCGCGCCCAGCTCCACGTACAGCTCGGTAACGGTGTTCGCGTTCTGGTTCACCTGCCACGCTACCCAGGCCAGGGCCTCGGGGGTGGAGACGACGTAGGCGTCGCCCGACGTGCCCGCACCGGAGAGGGCAGCCGTGTAGTTGCCGCCGCTGGGTTCTGCCGTCTGCACCTCGCCTGCGTAGCCGTAGCCCTCGGTGAACGTGACCTTCGTGCGGCGCAGGGCGTCCTCCTGCTGAAGCTTGGCAACATCCTCCCAGGTGTCAAGCTGCGTCACCTTCGGCGTGCCGAACGAGGGGTAGCCACTGTTCACGAGCGCGTTCCACGTCCAGGGGGCGTAATCGGCGTTTGCCGGATCGTCGATGTTCGTGCGCCCATTGTTCAGCTGGAACGCCATGAGGACGGATTTCATTGCCGATTGGGAGACGCGCGTCACGCCGGCGGGCAGCGTGCCATAGCTCGTCGTGGCGTAGCAATTATCCACCGTGCCCGAGCCCGTGCCCACAATGTCGCTGGGGTGGGCGTTGTACTTGTTATACAGACTGCCGACATTGTAGCTGTTCTTGATGGTACCTTCGCTTCTACCCGCGATGCCACCCAGGTAGCAACTGTTTCCATCAACCGTCATCACATTGCAGCAGTCCATGACCGTACAGCCGGCGCCCAATATGCCGACGATTCCTCCTACGGAGCCAGCGCTACCGGAACCTATAGTTCCCTGCCACGTCATAAATCCCTTGTTGGTGCAACGGGCGATCACGACGCTCCCGGACGCCTGGAAGACCACGCCTGCCTGAGACGATTGTTGATTTGACCGGAGCGTCTTGTTGTTCACGCAATCCTCGATGCGGGAGGTGCCCGTTGCGCTATAGACGATACCGGCCGATGCCGCGGATATCCCTTCCACCGGTCCTTGCACCGTCAGGTTTTTCACCGTTCCGCTGTCCAGCGTCTTGATGAATGCCGCATTGCCGCTCGTCATAACCATATCGCTTACGGTATGGCCGTTTCCGTCAAACGTGCCGCTCAAGGTGCTGATGGGCACCCATTGGGTGGCAGCCTTTGCGGTGCCGTCGGTGTTCACGCCGTTGTACTTGCCGGCCAGGCTGATGTCGTCCGTCAGCTTGATGCTAGCATTCTTCCACGTGACTCCGGAACCCGCGACGGTGTCGACGGTGGCGTAGCTGCCCATCATGTATTGGTAGTACGCCAGCGCCTCGGTCGTGCCCAACTCGATGGGATGGGCTGCCGTGCCGTCCATGGCGCCGAGCTCGAGTGCAGGCTTGGACAAGCCGTACTTCCCCTCGCTCTGATACACGGCCAGGCCCACGCGCTGCCAGTTGGCGGCGGGAAGCGGCGTGCCGGTGAGGCCCGTGGGCGTGGGGTAGCCGTCGTTCACGGTGGCATCCTGCGTCCACACGGTGCCCGCACCGGCGGCCTTGCCGTTGAGATCGGCGGCCATGCCCCAGGTTCTCATCTGGTCGGCAGTGAGGGAGACGCCGAAGTCGCTGTTCGACACGCCAGTTAGGAAGAAGTTGTTGAGTTTCTCGATTGCTTTGTTGTGCGCGGTGAACGCGCCCCTATGGTTGCCGCCGCTGATCTTGCCCGTGTTGTAGCAGTTGTAGAAAGACGACCCCGCGGTATAGCCGTAGCCGACGAACCCGCCGACGTTGCGATCCGTTCCACCCGTGGTGGTCAGCGCGATGTTGCCCGCGTTGAGGCAATCCCGGAACGTCAGGTAGTATTTCGTCCCGTCCCCCTGGCCGTCGAGCGGCACGAAACCTCCCACGTATGCATTGTCAGACGTTCTCGATGACGTGAGGTTCGCATAGTTCGCGCACCTTAGGAACGTCGTGTTCCTAGCGCTCGCCGCAACGATAGCGGCCGAGCCGATCTCGGTCCTGCTGCAGGTGACGTCGGTGGAGAAGTCCTGCACCGTTGCGTTGTTCAACGGGCCGAAGAAGTTGGTGCTGCAATACTTCACGCGGTGGCTGCCGCCGTCGAAGACGTTGCCCGAGCGCTGGAAAGCCGTCCAGGCGAGTGCCTTCGCGGATGTGTTGCCGAGATCAGCCGCCGACACGCCTGTGTACACCGTTCCCGACAGGTCGATGTCGGCGCCCAGCTTCACGTACGCATTCAACCACGTGAGGCTGCTATCAGTCGCCACCGGATCGAGCGGTTTGGTATTCGTCTGATAGGCGAACCACGCCAGGGCTTCGGGGGTCTTCAGGACGAACGCGGTGTCGGTGCTCTTGCCGTCGCCGGTAAGGGCGAACCCGTCTGCGGTGCCGTCACTGTTGTACACCGGCCACAGCCGCAGCTGGTCCTCGGTGACGCTTGCGCCCACCTGCTGCCAGTTGGTGAAGTTGAGCGTCTGGCCTATCACCGGATAGCCGTCGTTCTTCGCAGCGAGGTCGGCTGCCCAGGGGCCGTCCGCACGGCCCGCGTTTAACAGCGCAGGCATGTCCAGCGACGTGAGCTGGGCTTCGGTCTTGGCGGTCATGGTTCCGGGCCGATATATCTCAGGAGGCGCATATCCCACCGCATTCGCCGCGTCCCCCTGGCGGTAGAAACAGTCGACGAACAGGTCGTTGCTGCCGGCTGCGTCCAGACTGCCAGCGAGCGCACCCTTTTGGTTTTTGCCGCCAGACGCGACCACAGTTCCCGCGCTGTAGCAATGGGACATGGAGAAGCCACCGCCGGCCATGCCCATCATCCCGCCGGCTATGCCGCCGTACGCGAAGTCTGCAACGCTCTCCACCTTGCTCCTGCTGTAGCAGTCTTCGATGCTGGACTCACTTCCGACACGGCCCACCACGCCTCCGGCCGAATAAGCGCCCTTCACCAAGTTGTCCACCGAAGCGCAACCGGATACCGTTGACCATTCGATTTCCCCAGCGATGGCGCCGCAGTACATATCCGTCGACTCGAGCAAGGATTCAGCGACCACGACGTTCTCGCACCGCGCCCCGCCGATCAACGCTTTGAACAAGCCGCTTTTCCCTTCGCCTGACCGATACAGGCGGCTCACCGTATGGCCGCCGCCGTCGAACGTTCCGGCGAAGCCATCGTCGCTTTCGCAGATAGACACCCAGGGAAGCGCCTTCTCGATGTTGCCGGGCAGAGCGCTGCCGGCGTCGGCGGGCGCCGTAGGCTCGATGCCGGTGTACTTCGTGCCGAACATGTCGATATCCGCCGAAAGTTTCACATAGGCGCTCTTGAACATATCCGGAGCGACGGAGATCGCGTACTCGAGCCAGGCGAGCCCTTCGGGAGAGTCGATGATCAAGGCTTTCTCCGGAGAGGAGCCGTCGTGCTCGGGCGAGTAAGGTTCGCCCTCGATTTGCTTGTTCGCCACGAGCTGGCCCACATCTTCCCAGCTGGTGATAGTTGGGTCATCGCTCTTGCCCAGCACGGGGTAGCCGTCGTTCTTCGCAAACCAGTCGGCGCGCCAGACAGAGCTGGCGGCGCGTCCATCGTTGAGGAACACGGACAGCACGGCGCCGTCGCTTTCCCGCATGGCCTCGAGCGTCCGAGCTTCGGAGGTGTTGGTTAACGCGCCCGAAACGGACTTCACGCCCGGCACTGTGTCGGGGTAGATGCATTTCTCCAGATCGAGCGTCGAGTTCTCGTGAAGGCCCACCAGGCCGTTGACGTAGACGTTGCTGGTCGGCGCGGACAGGCTTCCCGCGCTGTAGCAATGTCTGATCTGCACCTTGCCAGCAGGTATGATGCCCGACGTTGCGTAGGGTGTTTGCCTGCACACCGCGCCCGCAATACCGGCTGCGGTATTGGCAGTGCCCGCAATGGTTGCGCGGCTGAAGCAGTCTTCGACGATGCTTGGATTCGTCTTGCCTGCGTACACGGTGCCCGCGATGCCAGCCGGTGTCAGACCCGTAACCGTGCAGTCGGCCGCCACCGAGCAGCGCGAGACGGTGGTGTTGCCCTCTGCCTGTCCCATAACGGTGCCGCCAATCGCACCGACCACTATGCCGGCGTACTTGCCCTCGGCGGTGCTCGAGACGAAGTTGAGGTCCTTCACGACGGCCCCATCGCCCAGCGTGGTGAAGAAGCCAGCGTACTCGTTGCTCGACGTATACGCCCCCGCGTTGGGATTGACAACGGCCCTCATGTTGCTGATCGTATGGCTCCCGCCGTCGAACGTGGCTTTGTACGCGCCCGACGTGCGCTGCGGCAGCATCATCCAAGCCAGCGGCTCCCCGCTGTTGTTGGTGTACATGGCGCCCATGAGATCGATATCGGCCTTCAATTGTACGTTTATATTAGAGTACGACGCGAACAGGCCGCTCCATACACTCGCCAAGGACTCGGGCGCATCGATTGGGTACAGGTCGCCTGCTGTTTCGTGACGGGGAAAGTAGCCCGTGCCGTCGGCGCGTCGGATCACGCCGTCGTTGGCCAGCTTGCCCACGTCCAGCCAGCTGAGGACAGCTTGCTCGCCTCCGGGGCGCAGCACGGGGTAGCCGTCGTTCGTCGCGCTGAAGTCAGCACGCCACACGGAGGTCTCGCCCGAGCGGTCGCCATCAAGCAAGCCAGCCACCGCCGCGCCGCGCAGCTCGGTGAGCTCGGCGGTGGTTTTGGGGGTGCCCATACCGATGTCTCCCGGCAAAGAGGAGTCGTAGTAGCAGTTGGAAACCGTAGCGCTGTTATGGTCGCCCACGATAGCGCCCGAGCTCTTGTCCGTGCCTTTCACGAGCGCAGTAGGCGCTCCAAGGCAATTGGAGAACTTCGTCTTGCTGGCTTTTCCCACGATGCCGCCGGGACAACCCTTACTTGAGCTGACGCTGGCACGCGACAAGCAGTCGGTTACGGTGCCGGATCCCTCATAGCCGATAAGGCCGCCAGCATAGGACTCTCCCGAAACCGTGACGCTTTTGCCCACCGAGCAGCGCTCTATGGCGGCACCCAGCGAAGTCATTCCCACCAAGGCGCCCGCTTTGTCCGCATCTTTGATCGACGAATCGGCGATGGTCAGACCCTTCAACGAACCGCCTTCCATCGTCGTAATCAGACCGGCGTTGTAAGTTGACGTGCCATCCGCTTGATAGACATTCACGCCCCTGACGGTATGCCCGTTTCCGTTTATTTCGGCACCCAGCGAAAAGAATCCCGGCCACCTTAGGGGCGCGGCCTCGGTGCCGCCATAGTCCACGCCCGTAAGGTCGATGTCGTTTGCAATGTTGAGCACTTTGCCGGAGGTGAGGATGCTGCCGTACTGCTCCGTCGTGCCTTTGTAGGCGACCCACGCCAGCGTCTCGGGCATGGACACTTCGATGGTGCTCGCGTTCGGATCGGCGGGCTTGCCGGGCAGATCGCCCGCGTCAACCGCCTGGCCCACGTCCAGCCAGTCGGCGTATTTGGGCCCCAGGTTCGACTTCAGCACGGGGAAGCCGCCGTTGTCACCGGAGCCGTCCGCCGACCACGGGGCGTAGCTGCCGTCCGTCGCCGTCTCGTCCGTGCCGGTGCGGCCGTCATTCAGTATGATGGCGAAGGACGAGTCCTGCATCGCGACGAGGATCTGGTTCAGGTAGGTCGCACCGGTCGAGTTTTCCTCCACACCAACAGGGGACAGGCCGCCGTCAGAGCTGTAGTAGCATTGACTGATCTTTCCCCGATTCCTGCCAATAAGGGCGCCGACGGAGTTAGCGGGAGCAGACGCGGGCACGTCACTCGACCCGATGGTGCTGTAGCAGTACTTCATTTCCAACTGCCCCATGTTGGCTCCGAACACCCCTACGATTCCGCCGAGGCCATTTCCCGAAGTGGGTGTGAAATCGCTGAAAACACCGCGATTGAAACAGTCGGTTATTGTCCTGGTGGCCTCCGAGACGGTCCCTTCTTCAACCAATCCTGCAATGCCGCCTACGTGTGTCGCACGGTACTGCGATGAGTTTGCACCGGCAGGACCCCCTATCTTGCCGGTATACGAGCACTCCGAGATGCTTGCCTGTTTAGCAAGCCCCACTACGCCGCCGACGCGTTGGGTGGCGATCTCGGCGCCGGATTGCGCGAGACGGATATCGACGTCGCTCGTGCAGCGCTTGATAGTGCACCCGGGCACGCCATTGGGGTTGAAGTTGCCCACCACGCCGCCGATGTTCTCCAGGCCCTCTTTGGACAGGTCGATGCGTCCCTGCACGTGGAGGTTGCCGATGGTATAGTTGCTGCTGTTTCCGGCATAGCCGAATAGGCCTATGTTCCCCGTGAGGGAGCTGGAGCTGGCCACGGGCACGTACATGTTCGAAACCGTGTAGCCGCCGCCGTCGAAGATGTTGTTAAAGGGAGTGGCTTCAGTTCCCATAGGCACCCAAGGCAGCGAGCCCGTGGAGCAGTACCGCCCGCCGGACAGGTCGATGTCGGCTGTCAAGACGATCACGATACTCGACGAGAAGCTTTCGCCACCATTCACTCTGTACATGACAAGAGCAAGCTGTTCGGGGTACTCGATGAACATGGTCCTTGACGACCCTGTCGAGGTGGTTTCAGGGCGTGGAATGATCGTGCCGTCGGGAAATTTGCAGCTGCCGGAGGACGTATTGCCATCGAAAAACCTACCCACGTCGTACCAAGAGGAGAAGGTGTCGTGCGGGGTTGCCGAGAGCACCGGGAAGCCGCCGTTACCGCCGGAAGGGTCACTCGACCAGGGGGCATCCGTGCGACTGCCGTTCAGCGCTTCGACAAAGGCGAGAAACTGCATGTTGGCGAGGGGGACCGTCTGCCAGTTGGCATTGTAAGAGCCGGGGGCGATTCCGTCGGACGCGTAGTAGCAATTGGATACGGTAGGCGTGCCCACGGCGGATCCGATCACCGCGCAAATTCCCGAAGCGCTCGCAGGAACATTGCTTGTCGGAATCGCGCTGTAGCAATTGCTTATCTCTCCCTGCGCGCAACTGTACACCCCCGCGATGCCGCCAACCATAGAAAAACCCCCCGCGCCCGCGAAGAGCGCGCGGCTGAAGCAATCGACGATGGACACCCCTATCGCGGCACTGCCGACGATGCCGCCCGACATGCTGAAGGTTGCCCCGGAGAATACGCCGCCGAGCGTACCGTTATACGAGCACTGCCTGATGCCGATGCTCCCCGTCGCATAGCCCACGACCCCACCTGCAAAGGAAAGGCCGTTTGGTGCCAGGATCTCGACGCTGCTCGAGCATCTTTCGACGGAGGCCGCATCGCTTCCGTCGATTTTGCTGTTGCCGGCGCTCAACTTGCCAACGATGCCTCCGAAGGAATTTTTGTTTGCGGCGTTGACGTTGATGCGACCATTCACGCTCACGTTCTTGATGGAAACGCACGTGGTCGCACTCGTAGAACCAACGGTGCCGAACAGGCCGGCGACATGGTCTGTGGCGGCTATGAACATGCTCGACACCGCATGGCCGCCGCCGTCGAAGGTTCCCGTGAACGGCTTGCTGCTGGTTCCCATGGGAACCCAGGGCAGGGCGTCTTCGATGGCGCCGAAGGTCTTATTGATATAGGGGGTGCCGGAGAGGTCGATATCTTCGCGCAGGACGATGTTCGCGGTTTGCGCAGAACTGCCATTATTGGCCAGGTGCGTCACCAGCGCGAGCTGCTCGGCGTTGTCGATGTAGATGGTTTTCGTTGTCGCGTCTGTGGCAGGCCAGCTGATGGTGGGGCCGCCATCAGGAAGGGTGCACGATTGACCGGCGCCGTTCATCTTGCTTGCAAGATACGCGCCCACATCGGCCCAGGAGGCGAACGTGGTCGCGCGAGGCTCGGCGACCAGTGCGTTGGCCTGCTCGACGGGGGCGTTCTCATCCTGCGGCTTCGCGGGGGCGGGGTAGCCGCTCGCTGCGGAGGCGCCGGCGGACCACACGGCGGCGTCGCCCTCGCGACCGGCGTTCAGGCGCTCGGATGCGGCCTTGAGCTCGTCGGAGGAAAGGGCGCCCTTGCGGTCGGCGCCAGCTTGCGCGATTCCTTCGTAGGTGGCCTCGCCGGCGGCCAGATAGCAGCTGGCGTCGTCCACGATGTCGTCGTAGGTGCCGTCGAACGTGAGCAGGGTCATGAGATAGGCGCCGTTCTGGGCGGCGCGCACGTTGCCGGCGTTGTAGCTGGTCTCGACGCGGCCGACGCCCTGCGCGGCGATGCCCGCGGCGGCGGAGTTACCCTGCGCGCTGGGGTTCTGCACATCGCCCAGGTTGGCGCAGTCGCGCACGACGCCGTCGTTCACGGCCACGATGCCGCCGGCAAAGGCCTCGCGCGCCGTCGCGGATGCGCCGTCGGCAGCTTCAGCCACGGACACGGGCAGGCGGTTCACCACGCCCTGCACGGTACCCTTGTTCGTTCCCGCCAGCGCGCCCGCCAGCGTTTCGGCGGAGGCCACCTTCGAGGGGCGCTTCGCCGCGTCCAGGGACTCGCCCAAGAACAGCCATTCCGCCGTACCGCTTTCGGCGATTTCCGCGAACAGGCCCGCGCCTTCCGTGACGAAGCTCACACTGTGGCCCGCGCCGTCCAGCGTGGCGGCCAGCGCAGTGTCGCCGGGCCAGGGCAGCGGCTCGCCGTCGGCGTTCGTGCGGGCGGTAAGGTCGATGTCGGACGCGAGCGTTGCGTGCGCGTCGGGGTGCAGCAGCGCCCACCAGGCAAAGGCCTCGGGCGTGGCGATGGAGTACGGCTCGGCCTGAGTGCCGGAACCTGCGGGCTTGAAGTTGTCGCCGGTCAGCTCGCCGGCGTCCACCGCCTGCGCAGCAGCGCGCCAGTCGGCGAAGATTTCCGGTGCGGAGGTCTCAGGTAAAGCCCCCCCCCGGCCCTCTTCTTCAGGCTCGGACGATTCCGCCTTGTCCGAAGGCTGGGCGTCCGCAGACGGCTCGTTGGAAGGTTCCTGCGGCTCGGCAACCTGCGGCTCCTGGTTGACGTCGTCGCCGGTTTCGCCCGAGGAGTCCTGCGAGTCCGCCGCCGGGTTGGAAGACGCAGCCGGATCGGCAGGCTCGACGGCTTCGGCCACCGACGTCGCGGGCAGCGGGCACAGCGTCACAACCAGCACGAAGGCCAGCACCCATCTGAGCGCAGCATCGGTTCCGCTCCGAAGAAGGCGCGCGGCGCTTTGCGCGTGCGACAGGCTCCGCGAAGCCCGAGCGCTCGCCCTGTCCGATGCACCGTATCCGTTTTCCATAACCGTCCTCGACATTCCTTCTCGCACCTCATTCGCACGTGCATGCTGCGGTCTCCGCCGTTTTCCGCGCCAGCCTATACGCGAAAAGGGAAGGCATGTGCCTCCCTTCGTTCACTCGCCGGCAACGGCTCCTTGTCGTTTTAATGCGATTTTTCATCACTGGATGCAGTTATTCAACAACGGGGGGTCAAATGAAGTTTGAATGCCTGATATTGGCTATCGAATGCCTTGCGGGGGCTGCATTTAACGCCCGGTATTCCCCACCGGAACCATAGGGAATATGGAGCGTTTTTACCCTTGCGACGTGGGAAGAGGTTTTCGATCGCGCGCCGCCGGAATCGGCTGCAGCGCACTCACAGGGCTATGGCGGATTCTATGGCCCGGCGGACCTCGTGGTAGCGCTTCTCGGCCACAGGGCAGCGCATGCCGTTGTCCAGCATCACGCGGTAGCGCACCGTTTCCACCACGTGCGTGGCGTTCACCACGCAGCTGCGGTGGGTGCGCACGAAGCGGCCGGGCAGGCCCTCGGCCACGTCGGACAGCGAAGCGTGAACCTGGAACGATCCTCCTTCGTGCACCACGCGCACGGTTTGGGGGCCGTCCACTTCCAGGCATATCACTTCGTCAGGCGAGAGGTAATTCACCACGCCGGTCATGTTCTTGAACGCGATCTTGCGCGCCTTGCTCGCAGCCCGCCCCTCCGCGATGACCTGCATGCTGTAGGCCACGGCATCCTCCCCCAGCTCCAAGGGCACGCCCGTGCGCGAAGGCACGTCGTGGGCGTTCGACACGTGCAGGTGCACCACTCGAAATCCCTGGTCGGTGGGGGCCCAGACAAAGGTCGCGCTTTGGTGGAACGTCACGACCGAGGCGTTTTCCTCATCAAGCGCGTCCACGCAGAACAACCCTGCGACAATCCACACGTCCCCCGCCGGGCGCGCGTCCCATCGTTCGTCGCGCATGCGCATGGGCGTGCCGTATTCGGGCTCCAGAATGAGGCGCATGTCCTTCGCGTTGCGGGAATGTTGGCAGTCCATGGGGCCGAGCCACCACACGTCGTCCACCATGCAGGACAGCGTAGCATCCAGATCGCGATGCTCGTAATGGTCTATCAGGCAGCGCCGCGAGGCGTCTATCACCGCGCGGGCCGCTTCGGCGCGCTTGTCCGATCCCTGCTTTTCCTTTTGCCTCTGCTTCGCCACAAGCTCCTCTTTGCGCCATCGGGGCGTCATATTCGACGTGCTGTCGAATATGATCAGGATTGCACAAGGGGTCAATATGCGACAAGGGGGATGTTGTAAAAGCGAAACCGGCAGGATGCGCGCCTGCGACTGTCCGCCGCATTCGTTCGAACAGGAAACACCGGAAGAAACGGGCGCGCCGAGGCTCCGCCGAACCGTCCGCAGCACGGGACGTAAGAGGCTTGGGATGAACGGCCTTCGCCGATTCAGGCGGTCGGGGCCGCCCTACCGAGCACCGTCTCCGGCAGGAGCATCGTCGTGCGAACCGTGGGCGGCCCTCCCGATGCCCTGGTGGTAGGCGCGCTTCTCCTCGTACATGACGCGATCGGCCCGCACCACCAGATCGCTCGGCGCAACGTCCTGGTCGCTCCACACCGAGCCGATGGACACGTTCAGGATGTCGTCCTGGTCCATGCGGGCGCGCAGCAGCCGCACGCGCTCTTCGAACTCCTCGCGGGACTCGTCCACAGCGAACGCCACGAACTCGTCGCCGCCGATGCGGTAGACCTCGCCGGGGAACAGCTCGAGGATGAGCTGCCCCAGATGGCGAATCATCGCGTCGCCGAACGAATGCCCCTGCGTGTCGTTCGCCAGCTTCAAATCGTTGATGTCGGCGAACACGACGCCGAATGTGGCGGGGCGGCTGTCGGCGAGGCCGGCGAGCCGCTCCATGTAGCCGTTGCGGTTGGCCACGCCCGTAAGGCCGTCGGCATGGGAGAGTTCCCCCAGCCGGTCGAGCAGCTGGCGCTTCTCCAGCTCGTTCTGCACGAAATAGGCGACCGAGCGCAGCAGCTCCGCCTGGTCGATGTTGCGGCGGGGGTTGTCGATGCCCAGCATGCCCCGGATGATGCCTCCGCCTTCGTACAGCGGCATGACGAACAGGCTTTTGATTCCCTGAGGAGCCAGCATCTGGTACTCTTCGGACTCGTGATCGAGCTGCTCCAGATCCGCGATGCGGACCACGCCGGTCTGGGCGAAGCTGTCCGTCCATCGCTCGAACGACGACAGCGGCACCTCTTGCAGCTCGTCTATCTGGGGCTCGACGCCGTCAGCGCACCATTCGAACGTATTGGAGATCATCGTTCCGTTCAGCGACGATTCCAACAGGTAGGCGCGATCGGCGTCGTAGAACTCCCCGACGACGCTCAGCAGCTCGTCCAAGCCGTTCTGCCCGCTCACGTCGCGGGAAAGCGTTTGGGCGCAGCGCACCAGGGTGCGCTGGACGCTCAGCTGCGTCTCCAGTCCCAGAAGCTGGTCGCGATGATCGGTCATGTCGAAGGCTATCTCAAGCCGCGCCGGGCGGCCGTTCCAGTCCACGATCTTGTCCTTCAACGCATAGGATCGATCGTACGCATCGTTGTACTTGGACCAAGAGTAGAACGCATCCCGCCCCAGCAGATGGTTCGTGCAGAAGTCGCAGGGACCTTGCTCGTCCTGCACCACGCGGTAGCAGGGCTTCCCTTTCCAGTCGTCCCCCACCACCTGCTCGAGCGCTTTGCTGGCATACAGCATCTCGTAGGTTTCGAGATCGCAGACGTAGGCGATCTCGCCCAAATTGTCGAGTATGTCCTTCAAGCTCCCCACGGCGGTCCTGCTTTCAACTCGACGATCAACCTGTGCAAACTCGCGCTTAACGTGAAGGCTGTCGCCAAGAAGAGTTTGTATCCTTATTAGTGTATAGTTTCGTTAGGATACTCGCTCCAACCGCACTATGCAAGCCATCCGCAAAACCGGGCGCCCCCTTTGCAGAATCTGCGCAACGGCCGGAACGCCCCGCGCGCGCCGACGCGGGCGGGGCAGCAGGCGGCAGGCGGAGCGGCGGCCACGGCGCCCGAGCGGCACGGCGCCCGAAAAACCTGTTAACAAGCCGTTGATTCCCTGCTACAATGCGTCTGCACAATTTCATAGCGACACCCCGTCGAAACGTCCTGGATCGAACGAGACAGGACGCGGAAGGGGCCTCTGGAGAATCCCATTCAATGGGTGCCGAAGGGGCAAGGCGATGCGGTACGGCTCGCCGAAACTCTCAGGCCAAAGGACAGAGCAAAGCGCGCCCGCAGCGCGCGTTCGCGTCTACCGCATACCATGCATCCTCCAAAGACCCCTGTCGCAGGCTCGACGGGGGCGTCGAAGCCCGCACGCATGTGCCCGTTTGAAGGAGGAACAACCGTTGGAAGGCTTTTTCGCCGTCGTCAACGATGCGCTGGTCGCCATCGACGACTTTATCTGGGGCATCCCGCTCATGGTGCTTATCTTGTTCGGAGGCATCCTGCTCACCGTGCGCCTGCGCGGCCTGCAGTTCAGCAAGCTTCCGCGCGCCCTGCGCTACATGGTGAAGAACGAGAAGGACGGCACCGGCGAGGTGACGAGTTTCGGCGCGCTGTGCACGGCGCTGTCGGCCACCATCGGAACGGGCAACATCGTGGGCGTGGCCACGGCCATCGTCGCCGGCGGCCCCGGCGCCATGTTCTGGATGTGGCTGGCTGCGCTGTTCGGCATGGCCACGAAGTACTCCGAGGGCCTGCTGGCCGTGAAGTACCGCAGCGTTGACAAGAAGACCGGGCACGTGCTGGGCGGCCCGTTCTACTACATCGAGCGCGGCATGGGCAAGAACTGGCGCTGGCTGGCGAAGATCTTCGCGTTCTTCGGCATGTGCGTGGGCCTGTTCGGCATCGGCACGTTCACGCAGGTGAACTCCATCTCCACCGCCATCACCGGGTTCTTCGATCCCCAGAAGAACATCACCGTGAACATCCTGGGCATGGACTACTCCATCTTCACCGTCATCGGATCGCTGCTTCTGGCGCTGCTGGTGGGGCTCGTGGTCATCGGCGGGCTCAAGCGCATCGCCAAGGTGTCCGAGCGCGTCATTCCCGCCATGGTGGTGCTGTACGTGGGCTTCTCGCTCGTGCTCATCTTCACGAACCTGGACAAGGTGCCCGGCGCCTTCGTCACCATCTTCGAGAGCGCGTTCGGCCTGCAGGCCGCAGCCGGCGGCATGTTGGGTGCCATCATCATCGCCATGCAGAAGGGCATCGCGCGCGGCATCTTCTCCAACGAGGCGGGCCTGGGCTCCGCCCCCATCGCCGCCGCAGCGGCCCAGACGAAAGAGCCGGTGCGCCAGGGCCTGGTGTCGATGACCGGCACGTTCCTGGACACCATCGTGGTGTGCTCCATGACCGGCCTTGCGCTGGTCATGACGGGCGCGTACCTGACGCCGGGACTTGAAGGCGCCGCCGTGACCACGGCCGCGTTCCAGGCCGGCCTGCCGTTCATCCCGGGCGACGTGGTGTCGTTCGTACTCATGGCATGCCTGGTGCTGTTCGGCTTCACCACCATCCTGGGCTGGGACTACTACGGCGAGCGCTGCCTTGAGTACTTCAGCAACGGCTCGATGAAAGCCGTCAAGGTGTACCGCTGGCTCTACATCGCTGCCGTGTTCATCGGCCCCTACATGACGGTGGCCGCGGTGTGGACCATCGCCGACATCTTCAACGGCCTGATGGCCTTGCCGAACATGGTCGCGCTCATCGCGCTGTCCGGCGTGGTGGCGAAGGAGACGCGCGACTACTTCGCCCGCCTCAAGGCCGCCGGCGACGACGAGGAGGCCATGGAGCCGCATCTGCCGGGCGACAACTGGGACATCCCGCCCATCGACCCGCTGGAAGATCGCCTGGGCGCGAAGAGCTAGGACTCGGGCGCCAGCCGCATGGACTCTCCCTCGGGCCCGCAACGTGCAGGCCCGAGGGAGTCCTGGCTCGTCCTGGCTCATCCAGGCCGCAAAGCTCCCGCGAGTCCTGGCCGCAAAGTACCCGAGAAATACATCTCTCCGCCAGCCCTCGAAGCCTTCCTTGGAGGGCTTTTTTATGCCCTGCTTACGTTGCCCCAGGTCGCCATTTCGAAACCGCCTCGAACCGGTCCGCTGTTAAACCACCATTGACATTACGCAAGCCAGCACATTGTCATCCTGAGCGAGCGTAAGCATGCAACAGTCCAGCGGACTGTTGCATGCTCAGGATGACAACCTGGTCGGGTGTATGTCAATGGTGGTTGAGCAGCGAAATCCCTCGTTCGTGGCAGAAAGCGACGTTAGTCTGCTGTTTGAACGGGCCGATTCGGCCGTGCGCACCGCCCTCGGTTTCGGCCCTCACCGTTTTGCCTGGTCGTCGGGACGGCGGGAAATCCGGCTTCCGGATGGCTCCCCGCGCGATGGCAGATTATCGTCAAAAACTGCCACGAGAAGGCAATTTCGCAACGCTGCGTCAAAAAAGGGTAGCGTGCATCGATGCGCGTCAACGGTGGTTTGTCGGCAGAAGCCTGCGAGCGCTCCATTTCAGCACCCCAGTTCTCGCACTCCCCCTTTCCGCACCGCTCAACCGGCCATCGACGATATCCCGTCAGGCACACGGCAGATGCCCTGCAGAAACATTCAAACCTGTGCCGGGAGACCGGTCGCGGTACAATAGTGCGAACCATTCGAGCGCCAGAGGAAAGGACGACGGCATGGACCGGCATCTTGTGTTCGCGATCAGCAGGGAGTACGGCAGCGGCGGACGCGAGATAGGCGAACGCCTTGCCGAGGAGCTGGGCATTGCGTACTACGACAAGCTGCTGCTGAAGCGCATCGCGGAGGAGAGCGGGCTGGACGGCGACGTGGTGGCCGACTTCGACGAGAAGCCCCTGCGACCCCTGTTGCTGAACCCGAACAGCTTCTTCTGCGGGACGGACCTGGAGCATCCCGTGGCGTCGCGCATCTACCGAACCGAAGTGGACATCCTTAGATCCATCGCCGAGGAAGGGTCCTGCGTCATCGTGGGGCGCTGCGCCGACTACGTGCTGTCCGGGCATCCCGATCTGGTCAGCCTGTTCGTAAGCGCGCCCATGGAAGCGCGCGTCGCCCGCGTCATGCGCCGCAACGACCTGTCCGAAAGCGATGCGCGCGCCCGCATCGCGCGCGTGGACAAGAACCGTGCCAGCTACTACCGCTATTTCACCGATGAGAACTGGGGGCAGGCGAGCAACTACGACCTGTGCCTCAATTCGGGGAACCTCGACGCCGCCGGCGCGGTGAGCGTCATCCGCAGCTTCGTGGACGCGCAAGGCGCCACGCCGAACGCGTAGCATCGGGCCGGCCGGACCGGGCCGCGCGCAACGTGCAACGCCGCGCTGAACCAAGCGCACAGTCCACCGCATGGTGCGGGCGCACAGCGCACAGCGCGCAGCGTCATCATCGCCGCCGAACCCGCTACCCCAGCCGCGCTCCGTCGGGCACCTCGAATTCAGGAACAGCCAGAACGGGCACGATGCCGTCTTCGTAGCCGATGTCGTAGATCATGCCCTCGGACGTCTCGCCCGCCATCGTGCGCGGGGCCAGGTTCACCACGAACAGGGCCTGCTTGCCCTCCAGCTCGGCCTTGCAGTCTTCGCGCTCTTCCTTCATGCCGGAGAGGATGGTGCGCGAGAAGCTTCCGAAGTCCACCGTCATCTTGATGAGCTTCTTCGATTTCTCGACGTCCTCCACGAGCACGATCCTGCCCACGCGGACGTCGATCTTGTCAAGATCGTCGACGGCGACGGTCGGCTTGACCGGTGCCGGCTCGATGGATGCCGCCATGCTTCCCCCTCCTATCGCGCACAAGCGAAGCCTGCGCGCAAAGCCTTCAGGCTATTTGCTCAGCGCGTCGGCCACCTTGCGGGCCGCCGCAGTGATGGACAGATCGTTCACGTCGACGGTGATCTCGGCATACTGCTCGTACAGGGGCCTGCGCTCGTCGTACAGCTCGCGCAGGCTCATGCCGATGCCGCCCTTCAGCACCACGCCGCGCTCCTGCAGATCGTGCAGGCGGCTTACCAGCTCGTCGAAGGATATCTGCAGGTACACCACCGTGCCGATTTCCGTCAGATGCTTCATGGCCTCGTCGGAGTACACGGCCGAGCCGCCGGTGGCGATAATGGACTTCGACGCTTCCAACTCGCGCAGGATCTCGTTCTCCACCTGGATGAACCCTTCAGGGCCGCAGGCGTCGATGAGCTTTTGCAGCGTGCGGTCGCACTGGTTCTGAATGACGAGGTCGGCATCGATGAAATCGTAGTTCAATATCTTCGCCAGCACGATGCCGAGCGTCGACTTTCCCGCGCCGGGCATGCCGATGAGTACGATATTGTCCTTTTCTGCCACGGTCCTGCTCCTCCCTTACGGCCGGTGTTCCTCCCGCATTGTAGCACGGCAGTTCAACGGAGGCCGTTGCGCGCGGGTTTCGCTCGAGAACGCTTGGAGCGGAAAGGGCGGATGCGCGCCGTCATGCCGCAGAAGGATCCCACAACGAAGGCCGAGGATGGGTTTCGGGCGATTTGCACAGGATCGCATCGAACCGCCGTCGACGCGCACCGACGCACGCAGCCTCTTGAACGATCCGCTTGCCTTCGGGCGAATAGGAGGCCTCTTCACTGAATGGGAAGCCGCCTCGCAAAGGGAGCGGATTCTTCCAAAGACCAGCCGGCTCCGGACAAAATCAAAAATGACCGAAAACGCGGTCGAATGTGCAGTTTGCAAGGCCGATTCGCGTCCTTCGCGCGTCTCGATTGCGCAAAACGCCTGGTCGCGGAATTCTCATGCCCGGTTTCGCGCTCGGCGAGTGCACATTCGACCGCGTTTTTTGTCATCTGCGGTTTGGGCCGAATGCTCCCGAAAGACCAGTCGGCACGCAAACCGCCGATGGCGGCGCGGCATCATGAAGCCGAATTGAACAGGGCCATGGCAACGTTGGTGGAACAACGGACGCGTCGATCCATGCTCCCGCCTTCCTCGATCGAGGCAGAAGACGCTGCAGTTCGTGCAAAAGGGTGACAATTTCTAAAATCTGATAATTAATTGAGCAGTTCAGACTCGCACATACCGAAAAAATCTTGCAAGATGGCTTTCATATTTTTGAACAGTATCGGAGGAATGTTACGATAGGAAAGGATTTTGCATGAACATCGTCGTTGCATTCAAGGTCGTCCCCGACGATCAGGACATCCAGATAGCGCCCGACGGCTCCCTGGATGCTTCCAAGGCCCATCGAATCGTGTCAACATACGACCTGAATGCTCTGGAAGCGGCAGCTCAACTGGGCTCCTCCGTTGAGGGCTCGAGGGTGACCGCGGTAACCGTGGGCCCTCGGACCATCGACGATTCCAAGTTGAAGAAGAACGTCCTGGCTCGCGGCATCGACGACCTGCTGATGACGGCCGACGACGCGCTCGCCAACTTGGACGCGCATGCGACGGCGATCGAACTGCGCAAGCTGGTCGATCGGACAGGCGCGTGGGACATCGTCATATGCGGAGACGGATCGGCCGACCTGTACGCCCAGCAAGTCGACGTGCAGCTTGCCGCATGCCTGGACGTGCCCTTCGTTTCCGCTGCGATCAGCATAGACGTCCAAGGCGAAGCCGCGGTGGTGCGTCGCCTGCTGGAAACCGAGATTGAAACGGTCGAGGTGCCTCTTCCCGCCGTCGTGTCCGTTTCCCCCGGCATCGCCCTGCCGCGCATCTGCGGCATGAAGGACATCCTGGCTGCCGGCAAGAAGCCGTCCACCGTGCTGGGGGCAGACGACGTCCCCGACGCCTCAATCGAAATCGTATCAGAAAAAGCCCCCGAGCGAGCGGATCGCAAACTTCAGCTGTTCGATGCCGCTGAAGACGGAGCCTTCGACCAATTCGTCGCAGCCGTCAAATCGGCCCTGTAGGAAAGGTGAACGCCATGAAAGCTCTTGTACTTGCCGAAACCGCCGACGCCGCCCGCGAGCTGGCGGCAGGTGCGCGATCCCGCTTCGACGAAGTGGTCCTTGTGTGCATGGGAACCGAAGCAGTGACGGGCGTCGCCGACAAGGCGATCCGCATCACCATGCCCGAAGGGTTCATCGTGGAAGATGCCTATGCAACGGTGAACGCCGTCTTCGAAGCCGAAGCGCCGAGCGCCGTGTACGCGGAACCCACGCGCCGCATGAAAGCCCTCGTCGGGCGATTGGCCGCGCATGCAGGCACGGCGGCCATCACCGACGTCTTCTCTTTCGACGGCGATGCGGCAGCCAGCCTGTACTTCGGCGGCGTGGGCGAGCGCACGACGAAAGCTCGAGGCGGCGCAGCCGTCTTCACGGTGAGCCCCGGCACCTTCGACGCAGCCGGCGCGTCCGGCACCGATATCGTGACAGAAGCCGTATTCCAGGCGCCCGCTCGCGCCGTGAAGCGCATCGGAACCGAGCCCCTGCCCTCCTCCAATGCCAACCTCCTAAAATCCGACGTCGTTGTCGCCGTGGGCCGCGGTTTCGCAGAGCAGTCCGACCTCGACCTCGCACGCAAGCTGTGCGATGCGATCGGCGCAGGCATGGCCTGCTCGCGCCCGCTCACCGAGGGCGTCGACTGGATGCCCAAAGGCACGTACGTCGGCGTGTCGGGCCTCACGCTGTCCCCGAAGGTCTATGTCGCCGTAGGCATATCCGGCCAGATGCAGCACATGGTGGGCTGCAACCGCGCGGGCACCCTGGTGGCCGTGAACAAGGATAAGAACGCGCCCGTTTTCAAGCAGTGCGACTACGGACTGGTGGCGGACCTGCACGATGCGTTGCCAGCGCTCGCCGCAGCACTGTAGTCGCAACGCCCGCGATCGAAGCCGAAGCGAACCATGCTCAGCCGCCTCATTCATACCGAACCGGACGTCTACCTGGTGGAAGTGCCGCTTGCCAGCACCATCGCCCCGTCGACGAACTGCTACATCGTCAAAGACGGCGAATCGAGCCTCGTCATCGACACGGGATCCCCGGGCACGGAAAACGAGCGGATCCTCGCACAGGCCTTGATCGAACTGGATGTTGACGGCGCCCGCACGGCGTACGCCCTCACGCACCTTCATCGAGACCATGCGGGCCTCGTCGACCGCATGGTCCCCCCGGGCTGCACGCTGTACATCGGAGCGTCGGACGGCATGCGGACCGATGCGTCCTGCGTCGCCGCCGACGCTGCCCGCCTGCGCACGCGGATGCTGGCGGAAGGAGCCGCGCCCGAAGAGGCGAACGAACTGGCGAACATGCACCGCCGCAACATGGGCTTGGACCTCTCGCGCCGAGACGCGGTGCCCGTAGCCGAAGGAGACGCCATCCCGGTAGGCCGCTGGTCGCTCGCCGTGCTGGACGTGCCCGGGCACACGCCCGGGCATATCGCGCTGTACGAACGCGCATCGGGCATGCTTTTCTGCGGCGACCACGTGCTGCAGGCCATATCCCCCAGCATCGACCTGTTTCCCAACGGCGCCGACGGGATGCAAGCGTACCTGCACAGTCTGTGCAAGGTCAAGAACCTCCCCCTCTCGCTTCTGGCATGGGGCCACGGGCCGCTGCGCAACGACTTCGCCCAGCGCATCGAGCATCTGATCGTCCACCACCACGAACGCCTGAACGAGGTTCTGGGCATCGTAGCCGACAAGCCGGGACGTACCGGGATCGAGATCGTCCGGGCGGTCCGTTGGAGCGTGCCGTTCGACTCATGGGAACGCATCCCCTTGCGACAGCGCAGCGTCATCGTGGCCGGAGGGCTGGCCTCGCTCGACCATCTGGTTGTCCAGGGAAGCATCGATCGCTTCATCGACTCGAAGGGCGCGTACCGCTACCGCATCGGCACGCGAGCCGTTGGATCAGCCGGACGGAAACCCGCCGTCGCACAAGCGGGCGCCATAGATTAAAATGAACCAATGCGTCGGACGGGGCGCGAAACCGTCCGATCCGCTCCACGGCCCGCCACAGAAAACAGGTTCCGGTATGCTGAGTTACTACTTGCATGACGAAGAGCGCCAGCTCGTCGAAAAAGCCCAGGAGTTCGGGCAGGAGCACTTCACCGAGGAAAACGTATCCCGCTGGTACCGCGAGGGGGGCATCCCCGATTCAGTTGCGGAGGCGTACCGATGCTCGGATCTCGGATATTTGGGCTTCAAAGCCGAGCAAGGCGGACCCGACGTGTCCCATGCGGCCCAAATAGCCGTTCTTGCCGAGCTTACGCGTTCCGCAGGGGCGATCATCCCGTTCCAATCGCAGATCCTCGATTTCCAGATCGTATCCCGCTTCGCGAACGAACAGCAGATAGCCCTCATCCTCGACCGCTACCGCGAAACGTCGCGGCCTTGCTTCTCCACGGCCATATCCGACGTCGAATCGGGCTCCGACCTCAACGAATACAAAACGGCGGTGTTCAAGGAGGGAGACCGTCTCATCCTGCGGGGCGAGAAGGTGTTCGTCGCGAACGGCCAGCATACGCCCTACATCATGGTCATGGCGAAGGATCTCACCGAAAGCTGCGACTACACGAGGGCGCTGCCTTCGTTCTGGCTCATCCCGGCGTCGAGCGAAGGCGTGTCGGCCCTGCCCATCAACAAGATCGGCCAGAAGATGATCCCCTTCGCGGCGCTGCGCTTCGACGACGTGGAGGTGCAGCCCGAGTGGCGGCTCGGCACGCCGCACCAATCGATGGCCCAGTTCCAGTCGGTGGTCGACTTCGGCCGCTGCATCGTCTGCGGCGGCAGCCTGGGCCTGGCGCAGGCGGCGTTCGAAGACGCCGTGCATCACGCCAATGCGCGCAAGATCCGCAATCGCCGGATCGGCGACTTCCAGCAGATCGGGCTCATGCTGACCGACATGAACAGCAAGCTCGTCAACATGGAAGCGCACATCTACCATGCCTGCCACAGCATCGAACGGGAAACGGACGCGAAGCTGGCCGTGGCGCTGATGAAGAAGTACGTGCCCGAAACGGCGGGCGAAGTGGCCGCCGCCGCCATGCAGGTGTTCGGCGGAGCGGGCTACACCGATTCCAGCCGCGTGGGACGCATCTGGATTGACAGCCGGGGCGGCCAGTACGCAGTCGGCACCGACCAGATCATGGTCAACATCGCCTCGCGCGCCATCCTGGACAAGTACGCCCAGCAGTAGCAGCAGCGCGTCATTGCCTTTCGCGCTCGGCGCGGACGATCAGCGCGTTCACCTTTTCAAGGTCCACCCGCGCATCAATCTCGCTTGACAAGGCGTAGTCCCGCTGGCAGTACAGGTAGTCAAGATAGCCGGCCGATATCCGCTCCTTCGAGGCGATCGTCATGGCCACCAGCACGACCAGCCCCACCGCCAGCGCGGGCAACAAAGGCTGCACATCGAACGGCGCGCCGGCGAAATGCCAGACGGCAGCGATGCCGCCGCCCAAGAGCATCGACCAGAACGCGGCCCTGTCGCTCACCCGACGCCATACCAGCGCGACGATCAGGATGACCGACACGATGGACCTGATTTGGAAGATGCTGATCAACTGCGAGAAAATCGACGTCGTCTGCGAGCCCAAAACCACTGCGACAATGCCGATCGCCACCATCACGACGCGCGCGGCCACCATCACCTGCCTGTCCGATGCCTGTTTGTTGACGAACGAGCGGTACAGGTCCTCGGTGATGGTCGTTCCCACGATGAGCAGCAACGTGGGACCCGTGGAGAAGATGGCCGCGACGATGGCGATGGAGCACAATCCGCCAACCCAGGGGTTCAACGACGACGACACGGCGTACAGCGCCGACTGGGGATCGGCGCCCGGAGCAAGGACGAGGGCGCTGATGCCCGTGAGGGCAGGGAAGCACGCGAAGGCGAAAATCAGCACGGCAGCCGCCAAAACGCCCTTTCGCGCCGCTTTGATGGAACCGGCGCTCAGCGTGATGGTGGTCATGATGGCGCTGTTCATCTGCGAGAGCACGGCTCCGACGAACCAGATTGCCACGGTCGCCAGTCCGGGGTAGAAGGGGCTGAAGTACCCTTCCGGAACCACTGCGGCCACGTGCTCGAACCCTCCTGCCGCGCGAACCGAGAGCACGGCGACCAACAGCAGTCCGAACCACATGACGAACGCGTGAACCCGATTCATCCTGGCAAGCCCCTTGAGTCCGCCCATGCATGCGATCAGGATGAACAGGGCGCCAACGACAACGAACATGACCGGGCGGTCGACGCCGAACATCGGGGCGAGCAGAGCCGTCGCCGCCACCGGCTGCAACGCGAACATGCAGGCGTAGACGAGCGCGACGATGACCAGCACGACCACCTTGGTGCGCCTGCCGAACAGCACCTCGTAGGCGCCTGCAACCGAGCGGACGCCCCGCTGCTTTCCCACGATGCGGTAGAAGCGTCCGAACGCCCAGACGAACAGGATGCAGCCGGCGGCGATGCCCCACGAAGACCAAACGGCAGCCATGCCGATGCCGGACATGGCCTCGGCGCAATCGCCCACGGTTCCCGTGCCGCCGATCGTCTCCGAAAACGTCATCGCCACGATGGCGGTCACGCCGAATCCCGCCGCCCCCAAGAACAGATCGCCCGACGTCTTGTTCTGCCGGCTTGCCAAGAGGGCGATAAGGCTGGTGACGGCAATGTAGGGAACCATGATGATCGCTTCCATGCATGCTCCTTCAAGGGATCTCGGCGCAGTCGCCCGTGAACGCAGGGCGCTAGAACAAACGCTGGAACGACTCGAGCGGAAGATCGCGCAGATCGCGCTTCTGCAGCTTCCCGATGCTGTTTCGGGGCAGTGCATCCAGATACGCCACGTAGCGGGGCTTCTTATAGCTGGCCATCTTCTCCTTGCAGTAACGGATCAGATCGTCGCCGTCCAGATCGGCGCCGTCGGTTACCAGCACGGCAGCCACGGCCTCCCCGAACCGTTCGTCAGGAACCCCGATGACCGCGCATTCCACGATGCCCGGGTAGTCGAGCAACGCCGCCTCCACTTCGTGCGAGTAGACGTTCTCTCCCCCCGTCTTGATCATGTCGTTCTTCCGATCCACCAGGTAGTAGAACCCCTCGTCATCCCGCCGCAGCAGATCGGCCGTGAAATACCATCCGTCCTCGTCGAGCACCCGGGCCGTCAGCGCCTCGTCGTTCATGTAGCCGGAGAACACCATGGATGAACGGACGACCGCCTCGCCCACTTCGCCTTCAGCCACCTCGAGGCCCTGATCGTCGACAAGCTTCATCTCAACCAGCGTGTTCAGCCGACCGATGGTGCGGTGCAGCTCGGGCCTGCGCTGCAGCTCGTCGAACGACAAGACGGCGCTCGTGGGAGCGCACGTCTCGGTAGAGCCCCACGAGAACCTGAATTTCGCCTGCGGGAACAGGGCATGCATGGCCTCGATGTCGTCGCGCGACACCCCGCCGCCCGAGCACTGCGCCTCTCTGACCGTTGACAGGTTGTGCTTCTGGCCCCGCGCCGCCACCAACCGCAGGTACAGGTGCGGCGGGATGAGCATGATCTGCGTTGCGCGGTACTCGTCGATGGCTCGAAGAATAGCTTCGGCATCGAAGCGGTCGAACAGCACGAGCGTGCCGCCCAAGGCCGCCATCTTCATGAGCAGCGACATCCCGGCCGTGTGGAACAGCGGCGATATGGTCACCAGGGTCTCGGACACCGATACGTTCTCGTTCTCGATCGCCATCATCAGCGCATAGTCGCGTATCACCTGCTGGCTGCGCACGACTCCCTTGGGGGCGCCCGTCGTGCCGCTCGTGAACAGCAAGAGCGAGCCGTCGCGCCCTCCGATGTCGCCGGCACGCGGAGAGTCTTCTCCATCCACCAACAGCTCGTCGAACGTCGTCCGCACGTCGCACGGCTCAAGGCAGGCCACCACCGTTTGCAGGCTTTCGGCCAACCGCTCGATCTCGTCGATGCGATCGCTGAACGGCTCGCGGTTCTCGTAGAACAGCATGGAACAGCGGGATGCGTTCAAGCACGCCGCCACCTCGTGGGGCAGCATGTGCACGTTGATGGGCTGGGCGATCGCACCCAGCTTCTGAGTCGCCCACCAGATCAGGACCACTTCGCAGCTGTTTCGCATATAGTAGGCCACAACGTCGCCTTTGCGCACCCCTCGGCCGCGCATCCCCCGTGCCAACCGGTCCACCTCATGGTCCAAAGTCTTCCATGAGATCTCCTCGTCCTTGAACACCAAGGCAAGTCGATCGGGGAAACGGGTCGCGTTCATTTCCAACAAGTAGCTCGTTTGGTACATTGCCCACCTCCATGTGCTTTGCACGCCGACGCCTCGCGACCCAGCACCTCCCCGTGCTTCATACGTATCGTACGCGGTCGCTCGCCCGCCCCAGCTGGCGTTTCATTAAAACCTTTCTCGCACACGACGGGGCCGGGGCGATGCCCGGCCCCACGGAGCGATTCTAGCTGCGCAGGATGTCCTGTTCGCGCAAAGCCGCAATCTCGCCGGGCGCGAACCCGTGATCCAGCAGGATGTCGTCGGTGTCCATGCCGGGCGTCGGGCAGCCGCGCCAAATCTGCTGCGGGTGGTTGGCCACCTTCGGCACGGTGTTCACGCCCTTGAGCATGCGGCCGTCCACCGCCTCCCATTCGGTGAAGGTCTCGCGGGCGACGTAGTGTGGATGCTCAGCTGCCATCTCGTAGTCCATGATGCGGCTGCAGGGCACGCCGCGCGAGCACAGCTCCTCTTCCACCTCTTTCGCCGTGTGCTCGGCGCAGTACTTCGTGATGGCCGCTTCGAGCAGCTGCCCCCCTTCGGTGGCAAGCGGCGCGAAGTTCTGCGTCTTGGGGAACAGCTCGGACCCGAACTCCCATCCGAACAGCTGCAATCCCTTCGCCATGACGCTGGGGCCGAGGAACATCAGGTACACGGCCACGCCGTCTTTGCAGGTATAGGCGCCCCAGCCCGCCGTCACGTCGTTGTGGTTTCCGACGCGCGGCGAGGGAACCCCGCGCACCAGCCAATCCATCGGCCGCTGATTCTGATAGCGGATGGCAAGCTCGTACTGCGCCAGGTCGAAGCTTTCCCCGACGCCTGTCTCCCGCGCCTTCATGACCCCGGCCAGGCACATGCCGAACCCGGTCAAGCCCGACAGGTAGTCGGAAGGTATCTCCCGTGCGGGCAGCGCCTCGCGATCGGCGAACCCGTTGAGGTGCATGAGGCAGCTGAACGCCTGGCATACGGGATCGTAGCAGCCGCGGCTGACGTAGTCGGGGTCGCCCGACTGGCCGTAGCCGGAGAAGTGCGCGATGACCAGCTTGGGATTCCAGCTCCACAGCACGTCATCGGTCAGCCCCCAACGGGCGTACTGGCCGCCCTTCGAGGATTCGATGAACACGTCTGCATCCTCCAGCAGCGCGCGCAGTATCTTCTTGCCCTCGTCGGTGGGGATGTCGAACGAGATGTTGCGCATGTTGCGCCGCTCGCTCTCGGCGCCCATGCCGCCTTTGCCGCGATTGGTGTCGAGCGCGCGCTTGCTCTCGATCCAGATGACGTCCGCACCGTTCTCAGCCATCAGCTCCGCAGCTATCGGCCCCGCCACGACGCTTGAAGCGTGAACCACTTTGAGGCCGCTCAGCAACCCGAATTCGGGCATTTCGTTCTTGCGCATGAATCTCTCCTCGCTCTCGCCTACATCATGCCCATTGCTTGCCACACCGGCACGCTTGCCACGCATGCCACCAGATTGATGACCATGTACGCTATGTTCATCGGCTGCGTGTCCTTATGGTCGCACAGCTCTCCGTTCGTCGAGCCCAAAGCGGCGACGTACGTCGTGTTGCTGAACGAGAAGTGCCACACCAGCGTCGACATGTAGCAGGTGAACAGCAGAACCCACGGATCGATGCCCGTCGCTATGCAAATGCCGCCGAGCGAGGCGAAGAAAATGGCCGTCGTGGCGGTTTGAGAAATGACGACCAGCCTCATGATGTACGTGGCGATGCAGATGACCGCGACGAATATGAAGGGGTTGGCAGCCAGCGGAGACACGATGGGGCCCAGGATGCCGGCCAGCCATGCGTCGATGCCCAGAGAGGTGATCATCGCGGCCAGCGAGAACACGCCGCCGATGAACACGACGGTGGTCCACGAGATGCGCGTGGTGAAGTCCTGCTTCGTCATGAGGCCCGTGACGGCCATGAGGCACATGATGACGAGCGCCCAGATGCCCGAATCGATGCCGAACTGCTTGCCGAAAATCCATCCGAGCAGCGCCAGAGCCAGGAAGCCCGCGGCTTTCTTCTCGTCGCGCGACATGGGACCAAGTTCGGCCAGCTGCTGCTTGGCGAAACCCTTCTCGAGCGTCTTCTCGCCGCCGGCGGAACCCTTCTTCGGACCGTACAGGAACAGGATGGCGACATAGGACAGCACCGCGATGACGACCAGCCAGACCGCAGCCGCCAGGAACCAGTTGATCCACGTCCAGTGCGCCTGCGCCTCAGGCGAGAGGAATCCGAGAATGGTGAATACCGGAACGGCTCCGGAAAGGAACGCGCAGCCCAGAATGCCCGCGGCGATCCACGTCGCGCTGAACATGCCCGTCGCGGCCTTGCTGCTCTTCTCGTATCCGAGCGATTTGGACGCCGTTGCGGCGAACGGCGACAGGATGGCGGCCTTGGCGGTCAGGCTGGGAATAAGGGGCGCGATGACGATGCCCGTTGCGAACAGGGCGGTCACCTGGCCTCGGAAGTTCTCGGGGAACAGCTTGAGGATGGCGAACGCGATGCGCTTCAGCAGGCCGACCTTCGCCACGACGGCGGATATGGCGAACGCGCCGATGACCAGCCATACCGAACTTTGCGCGAACGGCTTGAACGCCGTCGTGAAGTCTGCCACGTTGAATATCACGAACAGTGCCATGGCAAGCACCACGACGACGTAGTCGCTGATGACGTCCAGCACCAGCCACAGGATGGCGCACACGAAGATGCCCATGTAGATCATCGCCGCCATCTCCAGCCCCTCGGGCGGCGGTGTCAAGGCGATGACGATGCCCAGGATAAGCGGCACGCCTATCTGCAAGGCCTTTTTGACGATTGTGTTCATACGTCCCCTCCTTGTTCATTAACGGACGGACTTGAGCAGCTGGCGGCCGAGGATGTACACCATGATCTGGTCCGTTCCCCCGCCGATGCGGTGCATGCGCGCGTCTCTCCACAGGCGCGAGACCCGCGATTCCTCGGTGTATCCCAAGCCGCCGATGATCTGCATGGCGTCGTCGCACACCTCGAACGCCGCCTGCGCGCAGTACAGCTTGGTGAGCGGAGACGACACGCGCAGCGATTCGCCGTTGTCCTTCTCCCACGCCGTTCGGTATATGGAGTTGCGCATGTTGTCGATCTTGATGCGCATGTTCACCAGCATTTCCTGGATCATCTGGAACTGCCCGATAGGCTGGCCGAACTGCTCGCGCTGCGTTGCGTGCAGCAAGGCGTCGTTGTAGGCGCAGACGGCCATGCCGAGCGAATCGGCTGCAAGCACCAAACGCTCCACGTCGAAGTTCTTCATGACCACCATGAAGCCCTCGTGCTCATTGCCCACCATGTCCGATTCGTCGATTACCACGTCGTCCAGGTACACTTCGCACAGGCTGCGGGTGCGGTGCCCCACCTTGTGCAGGTTCTCGATGCTGACGCCCTTTGCGTCCATCGGCACGAGCCAGCAGGTCATCGACTTCTGCGGGGGAAGCCCGCATTCGAAGTCGCGCGTCATGCACAGCATGTACTTCGCGCGGTCGCCGTCGGTGGTGAACGTCTTGTGCCCGTTGATGACCACCTTTCCGTCGCGGCGGACGTACGACGTGGCGATGGCGTTCGAATCCGACCCCGCTTGCGGCTCGCTCAAGCCCAGGCAGAATCCCATGTTGTCCCCGGAAAGCAAACATTCCATGATGGCCTTCTGCTGCTTTTCCGTGCCGAAGGCAAGCACGTCGTCCACCTGCAACATCGACCCGAGACCTGACGGGAAGCCGTGCTCGCCGATCTTCTCGGCGGCCATGACGAGCGTCTGCGTGTCCACGGGCACGCCGCCATGCTCTTCGGGAATGCCCAAAAGCCCCAGGCCCGCCTCGATGAACGCGGCGCGGTACTCCGAAAGGGGCTTTTGCTCCTGCTCGCAGGTGCGAATGTAGAGCTCGTCGAACTCCAGATGCTGCTCGAAGAACTGATCGATGCTGTCCAGCAGCAATTGCTGCTCGTCGGTTTTGCTGAAATCCATGCAACCCTCCTTATTCTCTTTTTTCACTATTTGGGAATCCGATTCCGACATTATGCAGAGGTTTTCAGGTGTCTGTAAATGTTTCTTGCTTTTAAATAGTGACACTATTACTATTTTGAGAAAGGAGGAATCATGGAGCGAACGCAAACCACGAAAGAGAGCATCGCGCAGACGTACAAGGAGCTTGTACGTTCCAAGCGAGCATCGAACATTCCCGTCCACGAGATAGCCGCAGGCAGCGGCGTAAGCCGAAAGACGTTCTACTATCATTTCCCCGACAAGATCCGGCTCGTCCAGTGGATATACCGCTCAGAGTTGGCATCCGTCCTGGAACGGTCTTACGACGAGAAGAACCTCGTGCGCCCATTCCCCTCGACGAACGACCTCTATCCCAACCTGCCGTTTTACGCGCGCGTGCCCGTTGGGGTGAGGTTTTTGGACGAATCGTCCTTCTTCAAGCTGTTGGGAAGCTACCTGCAGTCGAACCGCCAGTTCTACCAGCTTGCGCTGCAAGAGAATCCGCCCGCCATCCGACGCGGGTTCTACAAGCTGTACCGCCAGGCGCTTTACGGTGACATCCTCTTCATTTTGGGAGGGCGGGAGCTTCCGGCGCCGGCTTTGGAGCGGCTCGCATCCTACTACACCCATGCGGCGTTCTCGCAGTACCTTGACACGCTGCTGTACACGAACGAGCCTTTGGACGACCTGCTGCCGCCGCGATTCAAGAACATCACCCACGAATCGCTCAGCGGCGTAGTGGAAGGCTACTTCACCAGAGACGAGCAGGAGTACCGGTTCTTCGCGTGACGGCTTGGCCGACGAATCGCGGCGCGAGGACACCGTCCTGGGGCGCAAGCTGCTTGCGGCCGGCTCTCTTCCTCACTCCGCCCGGCCGGGCGCGGTTTCCGGCGTTGCGGCAGAGCCGGCGCGCAGCACGGCGGCCCCATCGGCCTCTTCGGGCGGCGCTTCGGCCGCCACCGTGCGCTTCAGCGGGAACGTCTCGCTGATCACGATGGCGATGAAAATGAGGGCGAACCCCAGCACGAGGCGCCCGGTGAGCAGCTCGCCGTACAGCAGCACGCTGAACAGCACGCCGAACACCGACTCCAGGCTGAGGAACAGCGAAGCCTGGGCGGGCGGCACGTGCGCCAGCGCGAGGTTCTGAATGCCGAACGCCACGATGGAGGCGAACACCGTGAGGAACGCCATGCTGGACACGATGCCGGGCGTGATGGCCGCAAGCGGCGGCAGCGCTTCGAAGCACGCGCCCGTCAGGCAGCCCAGCAGGCCTTCCGCGAGGAACTGGAACACGGTGAGCGCCAGCACGTCGCTCACGCGGGAGAACTTCGAGACCAGCACCATGTGCAGCGCGAACAGCAGCGCGCACAGCAGCGTCATGCCCTCGCCGAAGCCCATGGAAAGCGCCGCGCCCGATCCCGTCACCGACACCAGCCAGATGCCCGCCACCGCAAGCACGGCGGCGCCCACGTTGAACACGGTCGGGCGCTTGCGCGCGATGATCCACCAGAGGAACGGAACGATGACGCAGTAGGTGGCCGTGAGGAAGGCGTTGATGCCCGGCGTGGTGTGCTGCAATCCCACGGTCTGCGTCCAGAAAGCCGCGAAGTCGAACACGCCCAGAAGCGCGCCTGCCGCCAAGACCTTCCCCGTGAACGTCCGCCGCACGCGCTTCCACAGCACCGCCAGCAAGATGAGGCCAGCCGACGTGAACCGGATGCCGAGCAGCCACGCCGGGGGCAGCACCTCCACGACGTCTTTCATCACGACGAAACTGTAGCCCCAGATGATCGTGGCGAACACGATCAGGGCCTTGTACGCCCAGCCGGGCAGTCGATTCTCTATGTCGGCGCTCTTCATCACGGCGACCCATTATAGGCAACGCGGCAGGGCGGCACCACCCCTCCAACCGGAAAAGCGCTTCGCGGCGACCGCTTTCGCCGTCGACCGGCAGCGCAGGCACGGGCGAACCGCAGGCGGGCGAACCGGCGGGCCTGCGAGCAGCGCCTGCGCCGCCCAACCCGCGCGCGTCCGGGCGGCGCTTCCTACCGCGCGCCGCCCCCGCCGCCGCCGAAGCCGCCGCCCCCGCCACCGGAGAACCCTCCGCCGAAACCGCCGCCGCTCGAGAAGTCGCCGCTCGCGCCGGAGATGGCCGCCTGCGCCGTGGACATCGTGTTCGCCAGCGACGTTTGCAGCATGTCGCCCACCGCCGGCATCGTCGCGCCGGTGGCGGTGCGGGCTCCCGTGTACCAGAACCACCACGGCATGTACGTGACGCCCATCGACCCATCGTATTCGAACAGCTGCGGCATGGTGGTCTGCAGCTGCTTGATGGCCTGGTCGGCCACGCCGAACAGATACGCATACACCATGAACTCGCCCCACACCAACACATCGGTGGGCGGGCGCTCGTCCAGCGTCGAGAAGTCGCGCAGCCAATTGCGCAGCGCCTTGCACCGGGCCACCAGGTTGTTGCCGCGCACGCTGCGGCGCGGCAGGTAGTTGGCGATGACGCCCAGCGCGATGGCCGTGGGCAGCATGAAGATGAGGGGGATGAAGTTGCTCATCAGCACGCCGATGGCGACCCCGGCAAAAGCCACCAGCGCCGCGACCGCAATCAGGTAGCCCTGGTAGCGCTTCCCCTTGATCTCGAAGAAGTCGCACCGGTTCGTCGCGGCCGAGAGCACGCCCTGCCAGCCCTTCATCGCGCTGACAAACTCTTCGGGATGATCTTCTCCGTATTTCTTGATGGTGCCGAACCACAGCGCATCGCGCCCTTCTGCGACCTGGTTGAACAGCAGCGCAAGAGCCTGGCGATCGATGGGATCGGTCACGGAATCCGCAGCCGGCAGCCGCGTGATGTAGTAGTCGGAAACCTCCTTCGACCCGAACAGGCCCGGCTGAGGGTAGCTGCCGGAATCGATGCGCACCGCGCCGATGTGCGCCAAGTGCATGAGGGTGGCCATGAAGTCGTCCTGGCTCTCGCGATCCCAGCGCCACAGCCTTCCGATGACGGCGGGGTGCACGGACGGATCGGGCACGTCGCGCCAGTACTCGCCCGTGTAATCGGGATCGTGCTCCTTGCCGTGTTTGAAGTACGCCCGCAGCGCCCAGGCTATCAGCAGCGCGCAGACGATCCCGCATGCGATGACGAAGGCAAGCGAGAACACCCGGTCGCGGTTCGCCTGGTCGGCCCAGCCCTGCTCCTCTTCCAGCACCTTGTCGAGCCGCAGCTGGTCCTTGTAGGCAAGCGCCGCCTCGCCCGACAGGTTCGTGAGCCATTCCACGGGGAACACCACGCGGGCTTCGGCGTACTGACCGGGAGCCACTGCGGGAACGGTGTAGGTTATCGTGCCGTCGGCGTTGATGACGAGCGAGCCGTCCAAAGGCCCATGCCCCCAGGCGCGCACGTTGTCGCCCGGAACGACTTCCGTGCCCCGCGGTACGGGCAAGGCGACCGTCATCGTCACGTTCGAGGACGTTTCCGCCCACTGCGATCCGATGTAGCGCCAGTACATCTCGCCCACGTCCCGATAGGCCTGCACTCCGTTGGCCACCGTGTAGTCCAGCTCGATGATCACGCGCTCGTCGGATGCATGGAAGAACGCGTACACCGTGTTCATGGGGGCGTCGAACGAGTAGGCGTCCGTTCCCGGCCCTCCCTCGTCGCGCCAGCCCAGCACGAACGCCTCGTTCTTCAACGTGGTCCAATCGCCCGTCACCACGCCCTCGGCGTCCACCGGCGCCATCCTCGCGCCGTTTATCTTCAGCTCCGCATTCGGCGGCAGGTTCTCGAACGTCCACCAAACGGCGGTGAAATCGCCGTCGAAATCGAACGTGCGCTGCTCGGTGAAATGCAGCGAGCCGTCGGTTTCCACCTGCGAGGAGATGTCGACGTTCGGCATCGTGTAGGATTTCGCAAGCGCTTCCGCAGGAGAGGCCAGTGCCAAGCAGCATGCCGCAACCAAGAAGGCGAGCACGAACGCGAAGGTCGCCGGCACCGCGCGGAACCGGAAGCCGAGATGCGAACTGCACATGTTTTGCACGATCATGCTCCTTGCAACTTGAAGATGGTCACGGTATCATAGCGAATCGCACCTATTATACTGCGGAGAGCTGACCGAGAGGCCGAAGGTGCTCGCCTGCTAAGCGAGTACACCCCA